>CAKPZC010000011.1 GCA_934203355.1 uncultured Prevotella sp.
CATGTACAGGGAAACAGAAAGTTTTTAAAAAAAATCACACGCTGCCATTAGCGATACATATTCGCTGAATAGTTACCTTATCATTTTTACTTAATTAATGGTTCAATCTATGCAACTTAGAAAAATAATAAGTAATTTTGCACCCGTGTGCCGACACGGGTAAGGCGGCATGCGCAACGACAACATAATAATAAAGTAATGACAATGAAGAGTTTTTTTTATAAACATCCCACACTTGCTGCTCCGATAGCGGCTTTCGCACTGTTGATGGCGTCGGCAACTTTCACTCCCTCGTTTGGTCAGACCGACAAGGTGAAGACTTCTGTTGCTGCTACGGCAAAACCAGCTGACAAGACAAAACCAGTAGACAAGGCAAAATCAGCTGACAAGACAAAACCAGCAGACAAGACAAAGTCAGCCGCCTCAGTCAAAGACACTGCCGACTTGGCAACCGCAGCCGACACAACCGCAGCCGACATGGTTGCTGACACAGCTGCTGTGGCTCCCATAGCCGACGATTTGCAGGCAGAAGAGGGTGGGGGAATCCACAAGGTGCTGAAGGAGAAGTTTATCGAGGGTGGCGCGTCGTTCATGTCGCTTGTGGCACTTGCGTTGGTGCTCGGACTGGCGTTCTGCATAGAGCGCATCATATATCTGAGCATGTCGGAGATAAACGCCAAGCGATTCATGCGCGAAGTAGACGCCCGCATAGAGCAGGGCGACATAGAGGGAGCCAAGGACTTGTGTCGCGACACTCGCGGTCCGGTGGCATCGATATGCTATCAGGGACTCTTGCGTGTAGACACCAGCATCGAGGACATAGAACGCTCGGTGGCAGCCTACGGTTCGGTGCAGGCGGCAAACCTTGAGAAGGGATGCTCGTGGATAACGCTGTTTATAGCCATGGCTCCATCGTTGGGATTCCTCGGCACCGTGATAGGCATGGTGATGGCGTTCGAACAAATCCAGATAGCCGGCGACATCAACCCCACCATCGTGGCAGCCGGAATGAAGGTGGCACTCATCACCACTATCTTCGGTATCATCGTGGCACTCGTGCTGCAACTGTTCTACAACTATATACTCTCCAAAATCGACCACCTCACGTCGCAGATGGAAGAGAGTGCCATCACGTTGCTCGACGCACTGTTGAAATACAAGAACAAGTAAGTTTAAGCAATGAAGAAAATAAGACTAACGCTTCCCGACTGGCGCCACCTCACCGTGGCACAGACCGCAAGCTATATATTCTATATAATAATAGGTGTGTCGGTGCTGCTTTTCGTGCTGTTTCGTCTTGTGGGCTTCGACATGCCCTACGACGAGAACCCCGATTACAACGCACCTCTGCTCACAGGCACCCTTGTGGGCTTCATGATAATGCTTACTGTTGTGGCCCTTGTGATGGCTGTGGTGAGCATGGTGCGCAGTGTGCGCATGAACAGTGGCGAGGACGTGGTGGTGAACAATGTGCCAGCGCGCCGCATATCGGTGGCAGTAGCCGCAGCCACAGTATTGGTGCTTGTGCTGACCTTCGTCTTCTCGTCTACTCAGCCGCTCACCGTCAACGGCACCACCTATGCCGATGCCTTCTGGCTGCGCACGTCGGGAATGCTCATTGCCACCTCGTTGACACTCGCCCTGGCAGCCATAGCAGCCGTTGTGTATGGCAAGACCCGCAACATACGCCACAATACCGACCCTAAAAGCTCAGATCATAATGCTCATAAAGCGTAGAAAACACTCAATGCCCGAGCTGAACACCACGTCGACAGCCGACATCTCGTTCATGTTGCTCACATTCTTCCTCGTCACCACGTCGATGGATGTGGACCGGGGACTTGTGCGCCAGTTGCCACCCATGGACGACACCCAAGACGAGACAGTGGAAGCCACAGAGGTGAGCCGCGACAATACGCTCGCCTTCAAGATAACAGCCGACGGCAAGATAATGTTCAACGACAGTCCTGCCGACACCACACATCTGCGCCGCGACATAGCTCGATTCATAAGCAGCCGGCTCACACAGCACGTGATATATGTAGATGCTGACCCCGCTGCCGACTACAACACTTATTTCGTGCTCGAAAACGAGATTGTGGCTGCCTACAACGAGGTGCGCGACGGCATAGCACGACGCAAGTTTTATCGCCCCTATGCCGCACTCGACGAGGAGCGGCGACAGCAGGTGCGCGACATCTGTCCGCAGCATATATCCGAGACCTACAACACCTCGGCGCCATCGAATGGCAACGCGCCAGCCACATCGTCTGCCGACAATCAGGAAGGAGGCGAGAAATGACCATGCGCTACCGTCCACGCCGCAGCGTGCCGACACTCAACACGTCATCGCTGCCCGACCTTATATTCACCGTGCTCTTCTTCTTCATGGTTGTGACACACATGCGCAAGACTACGGTCAAGGTGGAATATCGTGTGCCGCAAGGCACCGAACTGACACGTCTCACCAAGAAATCGGCGGTGAGCTACATATACATAGGCAAACCACAGTCGGCATCGGTCGACAAGCGGCTGCGCTACGATGGCTACAGCCTGCAACTCAACGACAAGATAGCCACACCTGCCGACATAGCCGACTATATGGCAGCCGAGCGTCAGCGAATGTCGCCCGACGACCGCATACGCCAAACCGTGTCGCTCAAAGCCGACTCCCATGCACGCATGCAACTCATCACCGACGTGAAGCAGTCGCTGCGCAAGGCCAATGTAAGACGAATAAGTTATTCGGCAGAACAAAAATAGGAGAAAAATATTTAAGAAGTAATGATTTGTTACTTTTTTGGTTGCTTTTGTTGTCAATCTCGTATATTTGACTTACCTTTGCACCCAAATAACAACAAATCATAAATGGCACATCACAATTTAGATTTATTAGACAAGAAAATCCTAAAGTTGATTTCTGGTGATGCGCGCATCCCGTTTTTGGAGGTGGCGCGCTCTTGCAACGTGAGTGGAGCAGCCATTCATCAGCGCATTCAGAAACTCACCAATTTGGGGATACTCAAAGGTTCGCAGTTTATCATCGACCCAGAGAAAGTGGGCTATGAGACCTGCGCCTATGTTGGGCTATATCTGCAAAACCCCGCAAGTTTCGACGACGTGGTGGAGGAACTGAAGAAGATACCCGAAGTGGTGGAATGCCACTACACAACGGGCGGATTCGACATGTTCATCAAGCTATATGCCCGCAACAACCACCACCTGCTCAACGTCATACACGACAAACTGCAGCCACTCGGACTTTCGCGTTCGGAGACCATCATCTCGTTCAACGCAGCCATCAACCGCCAGATACCAATCAGCGAGTTGCCACTGGACGACGACGACGACGACACCGAGGACGACGTTGTAGAGGAGATACAAGAGTAGAAAAAAAGGCAAACATATATGACATGTGTGTGCGAAACGTTTCACCAAGTTTGGTGCGTTTTGCACACCCTTTGTCATTTTAATAGAAATAATAGTTAAAAACGAGAGTGTGTAGCATCGGTTTAAACAATATTTATTATATTTGCACTTAAATAGTGACATAAATTCAATAACCCCTAAAACCGTTAATTAAGCACAAATATTAACTTAACAATAATCAGCTATATGAAGAATTATTTACTCACCCTACCAATCGTGTGCATGGTGGCTACGGCAAGTATGGCGCAGACCACTTTCGACTCAGCCATCGAGGCTCAGGCAGGCGAAAACAAGTACACCGTCACAGGCGACCAGTCGCAGACCGTATATTGGAAATTCACTGCCGACAAGAATTATCTTGCAACAGTGACACCACTTACAGGCACCGCACCCACAGTGGGAATACTCGGCAAGAATGCCGACAGCGGAGAGGCTGAGCTCACAGCAATGAGAGGAGCCACAGTGAACTATCCTATCAATGCCTATCCATTGCAGAAAGGCACCACCTATTATTTTTCATGCACCAATCTTGGTGAGACAGGATTTGTGCTTTCTATTGACGAGGACGATAATATTGGCGGTGGCATCACAGCCGATGCTCCTGCCGAAATCATCGTCGGCAAACCGACATTCCTTGGCGACCCTTTCAGCACATCATACAATGGCTATAACACCTATGCCACATACAAGGCAACCGAAGACGGACAGCTCGTGCTCGCGTCGACTGGCTACATGAACGCCACTATCAACGGCACAAGCTATTCGGGAGAATATGCAGGAAGCAGCTACAACCTGAAGGTGGGTGTGACAAAGGACACCGAATACAGCATCACATTCAATAATGTATACTCGCCACTACTTGTGTTGGCATCAGTGGCTCATCCCACAGCCGGATCGGTTGACATGCCTTTCGAGGGCAAGGACGGCGACAACACACTGCCAGCCGAATATGGCAAGTATTATTATTCCTACACTCCGCAGACAACAGGCTTCCTAACTGTGAGCAGCGACAACGACCTGCCTGGTGGCACTGTGGCAATATATGACAGCAAGTCGTCGACAACTCCGCTCGCCACGTCGGAGCAAGGCACCTACAACGTGCGCACAGAGGTGGCTTACACCGGACGCACATATTATATTGTAGTGGATAAGATTGACGATACCGACCAGGCTGAGACATTCCGCATTGCTATGGAGGACTATAAGGCAGGTGAGAAGGAAAGCAATCCTATCGTATTGGAGCAGTTGCCTGCAACACAAACTCTTGAGGCTGCTACCGGAGTGTACTATTATTCAGTAAACGTTCCGGCAAACACCAACAAGTCACTCACTGTCAAGGCAGAGGGCAATGTGGGCGAATACACTAATGTGATGGTTTATCCTAACGGCGAGTCGTGGAATGGCGCGTATGGCACCAACTATGCCGAGTGCAACGTGAGCAACACTTATGACCGCACCTACATTATTAAGTGGACAGCCAACGAAACCAAACCGCTTACATTCACCGTCGACTACAAGGACATCAAGGCAGGCGACCTCATCACCAATCCTATAACAGCGGTGGTTGGAAAGAACATTCTCGAAAGCGACGGCACAAAATACTATGCTTATACAGCCACACGCAATGGCAAATTGGCTGTAGAGCTTAGCGACCCGGCAATGACCGTAGAGTTCCCACGCGGCACCGACGCATGGAGCGGCACCTACGAGGCTATCGTCAACGGCATCACCTACTCGATAGAGGCAACTCAGGGCACAAACTACCTCATCACCGTGAAGGATGCCAAGGCAGGCGAGTCGTTCAACCTCACCGAGGTGGACTTCGAGAAGGGCGAGGTGCGCGACAATCCTATCGATGTTGAAGGCACAGAATACACACTGGGCAAGAACCAGAACAACCTGTGGCTGAAGTACACCGCAACAAAGAGCTGTCAGCTCACCGTAGACTGCGATGCCGAGTACAACGGCTCAAGCCTCGTGGAGTTTGGCAAGGAAAATGAGTATATGACTGGCATGGTGAGCACCAAGTCGGTTGGCGGCAACTACGAGAGTTACTTCCATGGCACCAAGGTGCTCAACGCTGGCGAGGCATTGCTTGTACACCTCAAGCTTGTGGGCAACGCCGAGGGCTACAAGGTGACATTTGCTGAGGGTGACGTGCCACAGGGTCTCACCGTGGAGAATCCGCTGACAATAAAGGTGGGCGAGACTCTCACATTGCCAGTTGGCTCGGAGGTATGGGTGAAGGCAGACCTCACCAAGGGTACCAACACATTCAAATCCAACGCCAATAACCGCACATTCCTTTATGGCAGCGAAGCAGAAGCAAAGGAGGGCACCAATGGCGAATATGTGAACTACGACACCTTCTACGACCCCAACGACAATTATAGCCTCACAGCCACATACACGAAGACAGTGGACGAAGACCAGACCGTCTACTTCCAGTTCCCAGGAGTGAGCTACGAGTTTACATTCACATTCGAGAGCAACGGCACAGAGACAGCTATTAGCGACATCAACGCAGCCGACAACAACACCACTACCGAGGTGTATGGCATCAACGGAGTGAAGGTGGCTGAAACAACAGCCGGACTCAAGAGTGGAGTTTATGTGCTGCGCCAGAATGGCAAGACAAAGAAGATAATCATAAAGTAAGGGCGATTATCAATAAAAAAATCGAAATATCTGAAAAAAAGTGCAAGGACATAAGTATAAGTCCTTGCACCTTTTCAGTTTTTTAGGGCTTATATGGCTTGGGTGACAATAAGTCCACTATTAACAAACGATGACGACAAATAAATTTTAATAATAATAATTTAATAACAAAACGCAAGATTTATGAAATGTCTAAAACGACTGCTATTAGCATCCGCCATTAGTGTTGGATGTGTGCATGGCGCATGGGCGATTGGGGCATACCCGCGTCCGATAGTCATGCAACAGCCAGACGGCACCACCTTGTTGGTTAGAATACAAGGTGACGAGAACTTTCATTATGTCACGTCAGCCGACGGATTTCTTCTACAGAAGGACAAGAGCGGATTTTTCTGCTATGTCGACTACGACCTGAAGACAGGCAAGCGTATTCAAACCCTGCAGCGTGCACACAACGCAGCAGAACGCACCGACGCCGAGAAGCAGGTAGTGGCAAACCTTACTGCTGCCCAGACAATGACCGCCGACTTCCTGAAGCGCAACAAGATTGTGCGGAAGACACCGGCAAAGATACTCGATCGCCGTATTGTGGCTCCACGCCGCGTGTTGGGCAAAAATGCCCAGACCAACGAGTCGCAGTATCTTGTGATACTCGTAAATTTTGCCGACTCCACAATGCGCCATACCAACAGCGACTTCGACCGCTGGCTTAATGAGCCGGGCTACAATGTAAACGGAGGTACGGGCAGTGTGAAAGACTACTACAGCGACAACTCAATGGGCCAGTTTATTCCCAACTTCAATGTGGTGGGTCCCTACACCTTGTCGATGCCTACAGAATATTATGGAGCCAATTATGGCGATTCGGGCACCGACACCAATCCGCGCGACATGGTGCGCGAGGCACTGGAGTTGGCACGCGAGAACAACCCCGACCTCGACTTCTCGCAGTTTGACAACGACGGCGACGGCGAGATGGACAACTGCTACATTATCTATGCTGGATATAGTGAGGCGAGTACAGCCAACCCCAACGACATATGGCCACACAGCTGGAACATGGGTGCCGACAAGCCCGAATACGATGGCGTGAAGGTGAACAACTACTCATGCTCTGCCGAGCTCGTGGGTATGCCGGGCATTCCTGCCATACCATCGATGGATGGCATCGGAACATTCACACATGAGTTTGGACATGTGCTCGGACTCAAGGACATGTATGACACCGACAGCTACGACAACGGAATGGGTCTCGACCCGGGCGACTACAGTCTCTACGCTTCGGGTAGCTACAACAACGAGAGCCGCACACCGCCATGTCTCATGGCTTTCGAACGTATGCAGATGGGATGGATGCGCGAGGGCGAGGACATCCTGGAACTGAAGAACCCAGAGGACGTGACACTTGAGAGCATAGCTAACAACAAGGCACGATTCATAAACGCACAGCCCGGACGTGAGCCTGGCACAGGCATGGAGTGGTTCATATTGGAGAACCGCCAGCAGACGGGATGGGACAAGTATATCCCGGCACACGGACTGCTTATCACCCACTATGACTACACAAAGGAGATGCAAGACCAGTGGTGGAGCGTGAATGGTCCTAACAACTCGGCACAACACCGCTGTATGTATATAGTGCCAGCCGACGGCATCGACGACAGCAACTCGCGTAGCGGCGACACCTATCCCGGCACATCTGCCAACACATCGTTCACCGACACATCCACACCAGCAGCTATTGGCTGGAACAACAATCCGCTCGGAGTGCCCGTGACCAATATCAACGAGGGTGGAGGTATGGTGCGTTTCCAGGTGAGTGGCGGCACAAGCCAGTGGAACACCATAAAGACCCTTGTACCAGAGAACGTGCGCGACGTTGAGGCTACATTCCGTGCCGAAGTGAACTGCTTGTCGGGCGAAGTGAAGGAAGTGGGATTCTGCTTAAACCTCGCAAGCTACAACAGCGAGCCAATCGTGGGAGCCGACAACGGCACTCAGGAGGTGAAGGCCGACGACGTAAACAACCCCGTATGCACTGTTGAGGGATTGCTTCCAGGCAAAAAGTATAATGTGCGCTCGTATATGAAACTTGCCGACGGCACAATGGTATATGGTTCTTCGGTACCATTCTCAACAGAGTGCCAGACAGCCAATGTCGACATTGACAATCCATTCTACAGCGACTTCACCTCGTGGACAAACGGACAGCCCGACTGTTGGCAGATTGTAGACAACAACGGCGACGGCACAACATGGGTTGCCGACGAGTCGTCGAACTCGATAGTATATGCGTTCAACTACTGGAACAATGCCGACGACTATCTTGTTTGCAAGCGCCGCATACATGTGCCAGAGCACGGAACACTCTTCTTCACACGCGGTGTGTCGGAAAGCACATCCATCGAGAATCTTGAAGTGCTCGTGTCTACCAAGACGAGCAACATCAACGACTTCAACCTGCACGAGCGTCTGTCGTTTGCCGACTATTTCTATCAGCAGCACATGGAGGAGGTCGACCTCAGCCAGTATGCCGGACAGGACATCTACATAGCCTTCCGCTGCTGCTCGGACAAGATGCAGGGCGACCTGTGGTTGTGGAACGTTATGGTGACCGACAAGTTGCAGACACCTACTATCACCAAGTTTGAGCGCGACGGCAACTATCTCCACGCCGAGTGGACACCGGTTGAGGGAGCCACAGGCTACTATCTGTATTTTGGTAAGGAGACCAACCAGGTGAACCAGGAGGTGGTGTTTGCCCCAATGTCGTTCTATAAGGAAGTGACAGGCGACGTGTCGCTCTCTACAGGCAGTGTGTTCTTCAAGAGCAGCGGCTGCGTGACACTCAAGGAGTTTGACGAAGGCATCGAGGACTGCAAGTTCATCGTTACCACAAGTGGTCCGCTCGGCACTTCCGACCTCATCGTTGAGGGCACCAAGGACGGCGAGACATGGCAGATTGTTGGACCTAAGATTACATGTAAGGAGTATGACTCAGAGGGTCAGGAAGTTGACCTCTCGTCGTATCTTGCAGGAAAGAATTTCCGACAGTTGCGCTACAAGTTCAACCACGGTGGACGCAACGCTTGCATAAAGTATCTTACACTCATATATAACAACGGCAAGGTGTATGAGCAGCTCGCTGCCGGAGGTGTGGACAATACCACTATCGACATCAAGCAGACTTCTGCCAACGAGTTCGACTCTGGCAAGTACAAGATTTGGGTGGCTTCGGGATGGAAGAACATCTTCTACGACGAGTCGGCCCCTGCCTACTACGAGGCGCAGTCGACAGACATCAGCGAGACAATCGACGGAACGGACATCAAGATAACAAACTCCGACGGTGCTATTCGCGTGAGCGGCATCAAGGCAGGCTACACCGTTACATGCACATCGACATCGGGCGTGCAGCTGTTTAGCAAAGTGGCTACAGCCGACAGCATTACGATACCTACAACGGGCATGAGCGGATTTGCAGTAGTGACAGTGAGCGGTGAGGGCAAGACTTGCCACACCAAAACGATAATCAGATAATAACGTAGATTCAACTTTATGAAACCTAACAAGATAACAACATTATTGTTAGCAGCTACGACATGTGGCGTGGTGTGGGCTTCGGTAGGAAGCTTCACAAACAGCATACGCAAGCACAACGACAATGGTGAGAAGGTGAGGCCAACACTGGGACTGACCGAACTGGCGCGCATCAGCCACGCCAATTACACCCCACTGAAGGCTGAAGGCAACAACGGTGTGCCTTATGGATTGAAACTTGACGGCGTGAATAACCGCACGGTGAATCTCTCGTGGATATCACCCGAACCAATCGACGGATATTTTGAGGATTTCGAGGGTCATAACGACTTCGAGGTAAACTCAGCCGGAAGCATCGGATGGTCGTATATCGACGCCGACAACCAGAACACTTATACATGGCAGGCTTGCGCCTTCCCGAATATGGGACAGAAGATGGCGTATATCGTGATGAACCCATGGGAGACATCGCCAGCCGTGAACGAGAATCCCGACTATGTGCCCCACTCAGGCAAGAAGATGCTTGTCGACTTCTGTGCTGTTGACGCCCAGAACAACGACTACATCATTTCGCCAGAACTGAATTTCGATACCGACTTCAATATCAGTTTTTGGGCACGCAGCTACAAGACAGGCGACAGCTACAATCCAGAGCGTGTGCGTGTGGGCTACTCAACAACAGGCAAACGCCCATCGGATTTCAAGTTTGTGGGCGACGCTCCCTATGTGGAACTGCCCGCCAAGTGGACTCTCGTGAAGTATTCCATTCCCAAGGAGGCGAAGTATGTGACAATCAATTGCGTGTCTGACGACGCATTCATGCTTCTCATCGACGACATCTTTATCGGCACTAACAAGATTGCACCGTCGTCGACTGTGGGTGCACGTGTGGCAGCGAAGAACCCCGTCGTTGGATTTAATGTTTATCGCGATGGCAATCTGATAACCTCAAGTCCGGTTGAGGCTGTCAACTTCGTCGACAATGTGCCCGACTATGGCGACTTCACATACACTGTGACAGCAGTGCACGAGGATGGCACAGAGTCGGCACAGAGCGAGGATTTGAAGGTCAACGTGCCCGATATTCGCATGTTGCCATTCGAGGACTCGTTTGACGATTGGACAATGCACGAGGACAAGTGGACCACAGTGCAGCATGATGGCAGCAATGAATCGAAGTGGTCGATCGACTACTACGAGTATGGTCTTGTTGACCCAGCTGCAACCTATAGCTGGTCGGCTCGCACCAACTACAACGAGTCGCTTATGACCAGCGAGTTGCACACTGCCGATAAGTCGAACACTTATCTGCGTTTCGAGCTGCGTCTGCGCAACTCTGAGCAGACAAATGTCGACTATCTGTCGGTGGAAATCTCGGCAGACGGCGGCAAGTCGTGGAAAGAGGTGCAGACATTCGACAACAAGAATGGCGGTTTCGAGTGGACTACATTCCAGTATGCTCTCGCCGACTATCTGTCGAGCGACCTCTTCAACGTGCGTTTCCGTGCTCATGGTGTCGATGCCAAGTGGATTAACTACTGGTATGTTGACGACGTGAAGATATGGAATCCGGTTTGGACTACAGGTAAGCTCAACGTAGCTTCTGATGCCGACGGCAACATTGCCAATTGCGACGTGACGCTCACAGCCGATCATGGTGCAGTAATAAAGGCGACAACCGACAACAACGGCAACATCAACCTCGACAAGATTGAGGCTGGCAAATATGTCGTGAGCGTGGCTAAGGAAGGCTACAATATATATAAAGGTGAGTGGGACGTGAAGGGTGGCTCTGCCAACAACTTCGACGTGAAGCTCACCCGTCCGTCGGCAAAGCTCTCTGATACAAAGGTGAGTGTTGACATGGCTGCCGAGGATAATGTAGTGAAGACACTCACGCTCACCAATACCGGCGACGGCGACCTCGTGTGGTATCTGCGCAATCAGGCTGCCAAGGGTTCGGGCAATGCCACCAATAGATGGGAGAAAATGCCGTCGTTCACAGCTTCGAGCGATTTGCAGCAGTCGGTGGCTTTCGATGGTGAGTTCTACTATACTACCTCGTCGATAGAGCTTGGCAAGTTCTGGAAGTACGACCGCAACGGTAAGTTTATAGAGCAGTTCAACATCCCCGAGATGTACTATGCTCTCTACGACATTACCTACGACGGACGCTATTTCTACGGAAGCGACCACTCTAACCGCTTGTTTAAGCTCGACTTTGACAACCGTCGCTTGGTAGGTGTCATCACTGTCAGCGGCGAAACCGACCTGAAGATTACCCACTGTAGCTACGACCCCGACAGAAATGGATTCTGGGTGGGTGGATTCACCACAATCGGATTTATCGACATGAATGGTAAGGTGAAGTCGCGCTTCACCAACATCAGTACCACCGAGAGTGTATCGGTATATGGTTCTGCTTACGACAATGTGTCGCCAGGCGGTCCTTACCTCTGGCTTTCGGACATGACTTCGGAGTCGACCGAACAGATTGACAAGGTGCAGATTCGTCAGTTTAGCACAACCAAGCGTGCCCTTACCGACGAAAAGCACTCGCTGACAGATGCTCCGGGCTATGTGCTCGGCAGTCAGAACACAGGTGTGAACTATGTTTGTGGTATTTTTGCGTCGACCGACGTGGTGCCAGGCAAGCTTACCCTTATTGGTACTCTCAACCAGATGCCTAACCTCATCTTCCGCTATACGCTCTGCGAGACCGACAAGTGGCTCAGCATCTCGCCGAAGCATGGCACTCTTGCCCCTGGCGCTACCCAGGAGTTCACCGTAGGACTCAACGCCCTTGAGGCAAAGAACGGAGAGTCGTTCTCTACCAATGCCGTGCTTATGACCAATCCCGAGATTGAAGAGCAGGTGTTGACCTTTGGTCTTAACGCCACAAGCGAGTCGCCCGCTCCACGTCCACAGGCTGTAAAGGCTGAGGCTGGCAATGCAAGTGTGGCTCTCACATGGCAGAAGGGCAATGGCTCGGCTGTTGCCGACGGCTACAATGTGTATCGTGGCGACAAGAAGGTGAACAAGGAACTCGTGAAGACAATGTCGTTCACCGACAACCAGCTTGTATATGGTGAATATATATATAAGGTGACAGCTGTATATGGCGACCGCGAGTCGGCAAAGAGCGATTCGGTTAAGGCGTTTGTAAAGGATGGCGCACAGTATTATGCACCAATCAACCTTAATTCGACTATCGACGGCAACAAGAATGTGCATCTCTCATGGAAATCTCCGCTTGCCAACGCTGGCGAAGCTGCTGCAATGACATGGGCCAACGGCAAACATGCCGACGACATAGGTCTTACCGACGGTGGCATTTTCTATGCAGCCGCTATGTGGGACGCCGACGATATCGTGGCTTATCGCAACAAGCGTGTCAACTCGGTGTCGGTGCAGATTGTTAACCCAGTGAACTTTATCGCCCTTATCATCCAGAAGGACGGAGAGACGATATACAAGAAGCAGTATAAGGGTGAGCTCATGTACGACGGCACACTCTCGGAGATACCAGTCGACGAGAATGTGGTGCTTGAGCCAGGACACAAGTATGCCTTCGGCTTCCAGCTTATGAGCGATGCAGGAGTGCAGCCGCTCGGAATCGACGACGGCAAGGCAGTCTTTGGCAAGGGCAACATGCTTTCTATAGATGCTAAGAATTGGTACTCGGCTTCAATCTCTGGCATTGAGGGCAACTTCAACATCCGTGTAAACGTGGTGGCTGGCGAGAGCAACGAGGAAGAGCCAGTAGGATATAATGTTTATTGCGACGGAGTGAAGGTGAACGAGACAGTAGTAAAGGACACCAAGTTTGATGATGTTCTCACACAGACAGGCATCCACAGCTACACCGTTACATCTATCTATGCCGACGGTGGCGAATCGGCAGTAAGCGAGCCAACAAGCGTTGAGTCGTATGAGGTGAGCGGCAAGACCGCACCACGCCATCTTAACGCCACAGTTTTGCGCAACCGCGACATCTCATTGCGTTGGGATAGCCCCACAGCCGACGGCGAGCCTGTGTTCAAGGCCGATGTGGAGCGTCGTCCGGTGACAGTCGATAAGGATTGCCCTGAGTTCATACGCTCATTCCGCGGACCTAAGTCGGGCATGGCAGTGGCCACCGACGGCAAGTATATCTACACCTCTATATATAATGAGGACGGACGCATAGAGAAATTCGACCTTGATGGCAACAAGATTGGCTCATACAAGATTGAGGACATCGACGGCATCCGCAACCTTGCCTACGACGGCGAATGGCTGTTTGTGGCAGACAACACCACCAACATCCACCGTGTAGACCCGGCAACGATGAAGAATCTTGAGGATATAGCCATCTCCGAGTACTCTCGCCACATGGCTTACATCCCGACTCTCGACGACGGCAACGGAGGCTTCGAGGTTGGCGACTGGCAGTCGTCTATTTATGTAGCCAAGAACGGCAGCAAGCTCGGCACAGGTCCTATTCTTAAGGGAGCGTCGGGCACAGCCTATTTCGACGGCAAACTCTATGCTTTCGAGCAGGGCAATGAAGCCAACAAGTACACAGTAGGCATATACGACATGGAGAGTGGCGACCGCATAGGCTCGCTCGACATGGGTAAGTATCTCGAAATCGACGACATCGCGTCGGTAACGGCTGGTGGTATGTCGTCGTTCAAGGCACAAGATGGCATTACATACATGCTTCTCGCATTGCAGCGTCAGGGCAAGGAGACAGAGTTTGTGATACTCGACATGGGCGGACTCAACACTGTAGCTGGATACAATGTATATCGCGATGGCGAGAAGCGCAACAGTGAGCTGCTCACTCGCCGCTACTTCTCGGAGGTAGAGGCTAAGGAAGGCACCTATACTTACACAGTGCAGACTGTATACATTAATGGCGAGACATCCGACCAGTCGGATAAGTCGACAATTGTAGTGTTCCCAACAGGTGAGGCAAAGACTCCGGTCAATGCTCAGGCAGTGCAGTCGACCTATGGTTACAATGTGCTCTTGACATTTGCCGACCCAGACATGCATATTGGTGCAGCAAGTGTTGAGAATTTTGACGGCAAGAACGTCGGCGACGAGGCTTATGTAGTTAGCGGAGCTTCTTATAAGTCGGGCTGGACTGTTTCGACCGATCACGCATTCAGCGGAGCCAAGTCGATGGTTGCCGAGGAGTCGAAGGCCGTGTTTGGTGTTATTCCAGTTGAGGGCATGGAGTATCTGCGTTTTGCCGTGCGCAACGCCGACGACCATGACGGTAATGGCACGCTCACACTCTACTACTCGACAGGTGGCAGCGAGCGTCAGAACTTCATCCGTATGCAGAGCTACACCACATCGGAGTCATGGCAGGATATACTCTGCAAGCTCCCCGCCAACACCGAGTATGTGGCTATAGCCAAGGATGCATCGCAGCCCACTCAGTATGTAGACGATGTGGCTCTCTATGCATCAGCTCCACAGAGCAACCTCTATGGATTCGACATCTATCGCAATGGCGAGAAGATTAATTCAGAGCCTGTGAATGGCATTTCGTATGTCGACCACAACTTGCTTCCAGGCAAGTATGAGTATCAGTATGCGCTCATCACGCAAACTGCTGCCGAGAGTGAGAAGACGGCTCCTATAGCCCTCGACCTCTATTATGACAACGGCTCGCTTGCACCGACCAATCTCAGTGTAGAGCAGACAGCCGACGGCAACAAACTCTCATGGCAGTTCCCAGCTCTTGGTGAGCCAGTATATCTGCGTTGGCACGATGGCTACAACTATAAGGCTGGTGGCTTGTCGAATGGCGGTTCGTTCTTCGCTGGAGCCAACTGGTTTGCTTCCGACCTCAAGGGTTATGGCAACCTCGCCCTTAGCGATGTTGAGGTGTACATCAACCAGATTCCTGAGGCACTCTTCCTGCTCATCTACGAGAATAACACCCTCGTTCGTCAGCAGTTCGTGCCAAATCTGAAGCAGTATGCTTTCAACACAATTCATCTCAACGAACCGTTGAAGATCGACGAGAACAAGAGTCTGCGTGTGGCTGTATATGTAGAGCACAACGAGATTACCGTGCCGTTGGGTTACGACCGCGGACCGGCTCGTAGCGGACGTGGCGACCTCTATTCTTCAGACGGCATATCTTGGACAACAATGGAGGATTCTGGTTCGGAGATTGACGCCAACTGGAACATTTCTATTGGATTGAGTCCTTACTCTAACACATTGCCAGGCACACAGCAGAAGGCTCCTCGCAAGGCCCTCAGCTTCACCCCGAAGCAGTCGGCAGCAAATGCAGCCTCATTCAATGTGGTTAAGGTGAAGAATGCAGCTCCGTCGGAGAAGAATGTCTTTGGTGGATATAATGTTTATTGCAATGGCGACAAACTCAATGCAGAGACAACAACCGACACAGTCTTTGTAGACACCAAGGCTGCTTCGGCTAAGTATTTGTCTTATCAGGTTTCTGCCGTTTACTCTGTTGCAGGCGAGAAGTTCTCTAATAAGGTGACTGTCGTTGCTAATGGCATTAATGGTGTCGGAGGCGAGAGCGGAGTGAAGGTTAAGGCTGAAGGCAGCCATCTGGTGGTTCTCGGAGCACATCAGGGCGACAATATCGCTGTCTATACAGCCGATGGCAAGCAGCTTGTCAGTGTGGTTGCAACCGACGACTACAGTCAGACAATCGACCTCTCGGCTGTTTCGGCAGGAGTATATGTTGTTAAGGTGGGACGCGACACATTCAAATTGAGTGTTTCTGCCAAATAACTTATAGAGATTTATTCATAAAAAAAAGCCAACCGCGATTAAGCGGTTGGCTTTTTTAGGTTTTTTGACGAGTTGACGAGTAGATAAGTTGACGAGTAGACAAGTTGACGAGTAGACAAGTTGACGAGTAGACAAGTTGACGAGTAGACAAGTTGACGAGCTATTTGTTTTGTTGTTCAAAACTCTTGAAACAACTGTTTATAATCTTGGTGTCAACTTATTAACTTATTAATACTCTTAAATATAATAAAGAACACCTACTTACTTCAGATAATTCACGAAAGCGTAAGCCTGATGGTGTTTTTCGTCGGTGGTATGCTCTTCGCGTTCGCTTTCTTTCCAATCGTCGTAAGGCGGGAAGAAGGCGTCGGCTTTGGCAGGTGTGTCGTGAATCTCTGTCAGGCACAAGCGGTCGGCAATGCTAAGAGCTTGTTTGTAGACGCTTGAGCCACCTATAATGTAAACGTCCTCGTCGGCAGCGCAGTGTTGCAGTGCCTCGTCGAGCGAAGTATAAGTGTCGCAACCTGGGAAATCGCTCTGTGTGCGGCTCAGCACAATGTTGCGTCGGTTGGGTAGGGCACCTTTGGGGAGCGACTCGAATGTGCGGCGTCCCATGATGATGGTGTGTCCTGTGGTGAGAGCTTTGAATCTCTTCAGGTCGTTGGGAAGCCAGTATAAAAGTTTGTTGTCTAATCCGATGGCGCGGTTGGCGGCAACGGCGGCTATAATTGTTATCATTTTTGAGTTTTGAGTTTTGAGTTTTGAATTGTTGCCTTTGGCAATTTTGAGTTATGAGTTTTGAATTTTGAATTGTTGCCTTTGGCAATTTTGAATTTTGAGTTGTTAATTCAAAATTGAATAATTCCTAATCGGCGTAGCCGACTAATTCAAAATTCAAAACTCAAAATTCAAAACTCTCTCGTGCCAAGCACGAGAGACTAAACGCTTACGGTTGCAGCTATGTGTGGCCACGGGTCGTAGTCCTCAAGGCTGAAGTCCTCGTATTTGAAGTCGAAGAGGTTCTTCACATCGGGGTTGAGCTTCATCTTTGGCAATGGTCGTGGTGTGCGTGTGAGTTGCAGTCGAGCCTGGTCGAGGTGGTTGAGATAAAGATGAGTGTCGCCAGTAGTGTGGATGAAGTCGCCAGGTTTCAGTCCGCTCACCTGTGCCATCATTTGCAGTAGTAGCGCATAGGATGCAATGTTGAACGGCACCCCGAGGAAAGTGTCGGCAGAGCGCTGATAGAGTTGTAGCGATAGGCGTCCGTCTGCCACGTAGAATTGGAAGAGGCAGTGGCATGGAGGCAGAGCCATCTGTTCCACTTCGGCAGGATTCCATGCAGTCACAATCATGCGGCGTGAGTCGGGATGGTTGCGTATCATGTCGAGCACGTTCTGTATCTGGTCGATTGTACCGCCGTTGTAGTCGGGCCATGATCGCCACTGGTGGCCGTATACAGGTCCGAGGTCGCCGTTCTCGTCGGCCCATTCGTTCCATATGCGTACACCGTGTTCCTGAAGATACTTCACGTTGGTGTCGCCGCGGAGAAACCACAGTAGCTCATAGATTATCGACTTGAGGTGGAGTTTCTTTGTGGTGAGCAATGGAAAACCATCTTCCAGGTTGAAGCGCATCTGGTTGCCGAAGACACTCATTGTGCCGGTGCCAGTGCGGTCGGTTTTGGTTGCTCCCTCTGTGAGTATGCGATTCAGGAGAGATAAGTATTGTTGCATATTGTATAAATGATTGTATGTGTTAAAGAGTCAATATTATTTGTTGTGTTCTGTGGCTACAACCACACACTCTTGTTCAGGCACGTGGCTACTTTTGATGCGCCATTCCTGCGGATAGAGGTTGTTGGCACGGTTGCCAATGTTCTTGGCGAAACCTAATGGCGAGTTCTTATAGCATACCACAACGAATCCGCGCTGAGTGTCGTCGGGCAGTGGAGCTGCTTCCTTGCGCAGATAGCCTACGGCGTCGGCATAGTCGAGTGACACGTGAGGATAAGCCATAGGGTCGAGTCGTCGTGATAGGGCGAGTGACTGGTCGGGAATGATATCCTTGCCTTTCTCTGTGCCGAGGCATACGCCAGCATGTAGAATCTTTAGCGATTTGGCAGCGTTGTCGTATGTGTCGGTCCATCTCGACGGAATGGCATATATCCTTTCAGTCGTGTTACGCAGGGTGAAATCGGCAGCGTTGGTCAAGGGGATGTTGATGTTTGCCGATAATTGTTTGGCGTTTGGCTTACTGTTCTTTCTTTTCTCTTTCCTCAGTTTCTTGCCTTCGTTGTCGTTGTTGGCAGATTTTGACAGCGACTTGTTGTCGATACATATACATGCTTCTTCGACACTTATTGTTTTAGGATTGTCGATGTTGGTGTGCTTACGCAGTACGGCAAGGAAAAGTCCTTCGCTACGGCTTACGCCCGGCATAAATCTATAGACGGGGGCAGAACCTACGATGGCAGGAGTGATACACCATGACGGGTCGACAGGTATACCGACGAAGTCGGCTCCCAGTTCGCGTGCTATCCATTCCACGTTCTCCTCGTCCTCGTGGGCGTTGAACGTGCAGGTGGAGTAGATGAGCAGACCACCCGGTCGCAGACAGCTCCATATGTCGCTTACTATTTCGCGTTGCAGTTGCCAGCAGTTGTCCACGTTTTGCAGGCTCCATTCCGAGCGTGCTCCGTCGTCCTTGCGGAACATTCCTTCGCCTGAGCACGGCACGTCGGCAAGGATAGCGTCGAATGTGAGTCGCGCCTTATGGTAGTCGCGCGGATAATTGTTGGTGACAATGATGTCCTCGTGTCCGAACTTCTGTAGGTTTTCGCTCAGTATTTGTGCTCGTGTGCGCATGGGTTCGTTGCTAAAGAGTAGTGAGCCGTCGGGCAGCGCAGAGCGCAGGGCTGTTGACTTGCCTCCTGGTGCGGCACACAGGTCGAGCATCAGTATAGGATGCTTGACGAGCAGTCGCACAACATAGTCTATGAACATCGAGGCAGCTTCTTGCACATAGTATACTCCTGCATGCAGCAGAGGGTCGAAAGTGAAGTTGGGGCGTCGGCTTAGATAGCGTCCTGTAGTCTTGCACCATGGCACGTCGGTGTCGCGCAAGTCTTCGGCTATGTCGTTATCACCCGCCTTGAATGGGTTGAGTCTTATGCTCACTGGCGTCTCGGTAGAGTCGAGTCCAGCAGCGAGTTGCGAGTAGAGTTGCTCGCCCATGAGTTGGCGTGTGTATGATTCGAAGTCGTGGGGAAGATTCATATTATAGAATGTGTATGTATTGAATAGTAGTGCAAAATTAAGAAAAAAAATCAAGTAAGCATTGGCTAAGGGCTGAAATTAAGTAGATGTTTAAAAGTTTGATTGTTGTAGCTTGTTTTTTTTTGAAACAATGCAACTTTTAAATACTTGACTGCGTCAAACAATCAGAAATAATGAATAAAAAAACTATAACAACAGAAAGAAATGAAAAAGATACTGTTTTCACTTGCGGTTCTTCTTGCTCTTGGAAGTTCTGCACCAGCCGACGCACAGCGCCACCGCCACACTCCACGCACTACCGTCGTAGACAAAGAAAAGGCACAGGATGCCAAGGCTGACGATGAGGACGTTGCAAACGGCGGAATAACAGCTTTTAGCGACACGTCGTCGGTGGCAAAAGACACAGCGTTTGCAATCGCTGTATATCGTGGCGACTCAACAGTGAACGATTCCAATCGTTATGACCCGAGCCGTTTCGACGACCCATTCTCATGGATTGGATATCTCTGCTCGTCGAGTTTCTGGGGAAACCTGTTTGTGTTTGGGCTCTTGTTGCTCTTCTTGCTATTCCTCTTCCTGCCGCTCATTATAGTACTACTCATAATCCGCTATTTTGTGCGCCGCCACAACGACCGTGTGCGTCTGGCTGAGAAGGCAATGGAGCAAGGTAGACCACTCACCGACGAGGAGATGCCGCTAAGCAAGAAGTCGCCCGACTATATGTGGCGACGTGGTGTGAGAAACGTGTCGATAGGAATAGGATTAGCTATTTTCTTATGGTGTCTTGGGGCAGAGTCGTTGGCTGGAATCGGCGGATTAGTGGCTTGCCTTGGGGCAGGACAGATGTTTATGGTGCGCTATAACTATAACAGCCAGTTCGGACGCAGTAAGAAGGACGCCGAGCACTATGATGGTTTCGACGATTTCAGTGGCGACATTTCCGACTTGAAGTTTGATGAAGAAGATAAAAAAGACAAATAGTTGGCATGATGATGTAGTAAAAGCAACGTCGTGTACGTCTATATAATAAAAAACAGGCATAGATAATGTCATATAAAAAATTGAACTTTCGCAAGTTCGGAGAATTCAGTAGTTAAAGAAGTTAAGCCAAATGCTTTTAGTGCTATAAATAAAGCAAAAAAACTAATGGCTTCGCTCGGCTTTGTCGCTTGCTTGCAAGAACTCCTTAGCGACCGTAGGGCGCGAAGTTTCCTTGAGCATCGCGAAAAACTCATTAACTACTTTCGCTTGCGAAACTTGAATAAATAATATGAAGGAAAATAACGATCTCTCTCTTGTCTCACAGGTGGCTGTGTTTCACAACCGGGCGGCTTTCGACCGCTTGGTAGTGAAATACCAGTCGCCTATAAGACGTTTCTTCCTTCATCAGACATTGGGTGACGAGCAACTCAGCAACGACCTTGCTCAAGACACCTTCATAAAGGCATATGTCAATATCGAGAAGTTTCGAGGTCAGGCGGCTTTCTCAACATGGCTCTACCGCATAGCGTGCAATGTGCTCTATGATTATCACCGTCGGTTGAGGCCAACCGACGATATAGATTCCTCTGACGCTGTGCGCCGCAATGCCGACCATGTCGATGCCAATGTGAAACTCGACGTGTATGATGCCCTAAGAAGACTCGGCGACAAGGAGCGAACATGCGTGACGTTGCAACTTGTGGATGGTTATCCGATAGACAAGATAGCCGAGATAACGGGAATGGCGGTAGGAACAGTGAAGTCGCATCTGTTCAGAGGTAAGGAAAAGCTCACTTTATTCCTAAGGAAGAATGGATATGACAAATAATATATATTAATAGAAAAGCCTTATGAACAACGATAAGAATTTAATAAACAATAATGGTACTGTCGACGAGGAACTGCTACGCAGCTTCTTCGCCGGCAGTGTGCATATGCAGATAGTCGACGATGGCTTCTCACATCGAGTTATGCAGCGTCTGCAAAAGGAGATGCCAGCACGCGAGCGCATGATTTATAATGTGTGGACAGCGTTGTGGGCGGTAGCCTGCGTGGCGGCGTTCGTTGTATGGGATGGTATAGGAATCATAAAGGGATATTTGGGGAGAATTGCTGCTTTTGTGGCAGATATGCTGCCCAATGCTGATTTCAGGACACTTATGTCGCATTTGGACTTCAACACGTTCATGTCACATGTACAAGCATCGAGTTCTACAGTGCTTATGGCGATAGTGACGGTTGTAGTGTTGGGTAGCGTGGCGTTGTGGGATGCGGCTGAACAGTAGATGATTAGTTGACAAGTAGACGAGTTGACAAGTAGACGAGCTGATAGTTGATTAGTTGATGAGTTGACAAGTAGACGAGTTGACAAGTAGACGAGTAGACGAGCTGATAGTTGATTAGTTGATGAGTTGACAAGAGAAGTGTTTATGGATTAAATTTAAGCGGCATTAGGAACGGCATAATGCCGAACCTCCTGCCGCTTAAATATTTTATTCAATATAAAAATCAAAGTCTTCCTTATTGTCGGTAGTGGAAGTCTTTTTTGTTTGTTCCGTCTTTTGCTTCAGTTTTCCGTCTTTATCGAACAATCCGTAGGTTGTGCGTAGCACAATGAATTCAGTGCGACGATTGAGTTGGTTGCATATTTCCTGCTTGTCTTTATCAAGTTTTTTTATGAATTCCTCAGACAGAACGTCGTTCTCCTTGAGCCATGTGTATTTCTCGGTGAGCTTCTTGCGTATTGTCTTTGGCTTTTCTTTGCCGTAGCCTACTGGCGACAGGCGGTCGCGCGCTATGCCTTTGGCGGTGAGGTAAGCCACAACCGACTCGGCGCGGCGTTGCGATAGCAGTTTATTGTATTCTGCTGAGCCTTTATAGTCGCAGTGGGCCGACAGTTCGATGGTGACATTGGGGTTCTCGTTGAGAAGTTTCACCAGTTCGTCGAGCGACTTCTCCGATTCAGGGCGCAGTGTAGCTTTGTCGAAGTCGTAGAAAATGTTGTCGATAAGCACTGGGGCGGTGATAGATGCCAGTGGGAACTGCAATACATATTCGTGTGACTCGTCGGCGTTGCCTATCTTCAACTCTTCCTTATGGTTGAGGTAGCCCTTGCATGTGGCGAGCATTATATATTCCACTCCCGGTTTCAGCACTCTCTCGAACGAGCCGTCGCCCTTGACACTAAGTTTCTCGTTGGTGCCGTCGGAGCCAATGAGATGAACCAATGCCGATGGCAGTTCGTATCCATCTTGTTCATAAACCCATCCCTTCACACTCTGTATAATCTCGGGATTCTCGAAACTGTAGATATGGTCCCATCCTCGTCCGTCGTTGCGGTTTGACGAGAAGAAGCCACGGTTGTGTACTCCCTCGAATGTCATGCCGAAGTCGTCGGCCTGCGAGTTGAGCGGATACCCAGGATGCTCGATTTTATATTTTCCGTTTTTCCCTACCGAGGCAATAAATATGTCGAGACCTCCCATGCCAGGATGGCCGTCGCTTGAGAAGTAGAGGTCGCCGTTGGGTCGGAATGTGGGGAACATCTCGTTGCCAGGAGTGTTGATGGGTTCGCCGAGATTCTCTACGCCACCCATACCTGCTGCTGTGATGCGGGCACGCCATATATCAAGACCACCCATGCCGCCCGGCATATCACTCACGAAGTAGAGCCATTCGCCATCAGGCGAAATGGCAGGATGGGCATAGCTCGACAGTGTGTCGGCAGTGAGTTTCAGTTCAGAGACTTTACCCCACGCCGCATCAGCACGTGCCGAGGTTACAATTTGCGCATAACGAGGATACGAGGGGTCGGTTGTGCATTGTGTGAGATACATTGTGCGTTGGTCGGGCGAGAGAGCACATGCCCCCTCGTCGTAGTCGGTATTCAGTCCGCCAGTTACGGCTTCGGGTTTCGACCAATGTCCCTTGTCGTCCTTTTCCGACACGAAGATGTCGGCGGGTTTTGCACCAGTAATACCGCTCAGTTCGTCGCCCTGTGCATCGTTGCGTGTTGATGTGAAGTAGAGATATTCCCATTGGTCGCCAGCGAGAACAGGGGAGTAGTCGTCGCGTCGCGAGTTGAACACGTCCATTCGTCGCACCTTATAGCGCGAGCCATCCTGCTTCCATTTAGGCGCGTTCTGTGCCGAAGAGAGTCCGTTGCGTGCCAATGTCATGGCAGCCTCAAGACTAAGTGTTTTGTCGGCATTTTCGTGTTTGCCGTTGTCTAAAGAGTCGATAACGGCACGAAACTGTTCCTCGGCCTGCTTGTAGGAACCGCTCTTCAGCAGTTGGCGTGCATAGGCAAGTCGGTCGGCTGTCGATGCCTTGCCGTAGCGTATGGCGTTGGCATATGCAGCCGTCGATTTCTGTGTGGCGTTGATACGCTCGTTGCATCGGGCTATCTTCAACGCTATTTCGCCACGCTTTGCCTTCTCCTTTGGCGCGGTCTTCGAGTAAGCCTGCTTGAATTGAGTAGCTGCATCGTAGTATTCGCCTATGGCGAGATATTTCTCACCTTTTTTTAGGTTTTTGTCGGCACCGCAGCTGACTGCCGTCATGGCAACGACGAGCATCAGGCAGAAAGTATAGAAATAGAAATGTATTCTTTTCACGTTGTGGAATGTTTTATTTATTTGAAGTCGACACGGTAGGTACATCCGTTGCGCCAATTACTGCAACCGTATGCTGTCTTGCCTTTTATAATAGTTCCTTTGCCACATAAAGGACATGTTGTGCCAATAATTGAGTCATCGGCAGAAGTATTATTGTCGGCAGAAGCACTGTTAGTTGCAGTGGTTTTCTTTGGAGCAGTTTTGCGTTTTGTCTTCTTTTTCAGGTCCTCATCGGTGAGTGTCGTGATGCGTCGGTTGGAGTTGTCGCGCAGCACGTCGTTTACAATTTCAGTGACCTGTTGTTTCAGACCGTTGATAAAGTCGGCAGCATCGTCCTTTTTGTGCTCAATGTCGCGCAGACGTTTCTCCCATATACCAGTCAGTTCGCAGCTCTTGAGCAGTTCCTCGTGTATAATGTCAATAAGCTCAATGCCAGTGGCTGTGGCTACGAGGTTCTTTCGTTCGCGTCGTATGTAGTGACGCTTAAAGAGAGTCTCGATTATTGAGGCTCTTGACGATGGGCGTCCAATGCCGTTCTCTTTGAGTGCGGCACGCAGCGTCTCGTCCTCAACAAACTTTCCGGCTGTCTCCATGGCGCGCAGTAGTGTGGCTTCGGTATAGAATTTTGGCGGAGTGGTCCATTTCTCTGTTAGGGTGGGGGTGTGAGGACCAGTTTCTCCCTTTATGAATGCCGGCAGAGTGCGTTCCTCGTCGCCACGACGTTCTTCGTCGTCAGCATTAGCTCCGTTGTTGGAGTTGTTTTGTTGGGCGTAGACAGCGCGCCATCCTGGCGACAGAATCTCCTTGCCGCTCACCTTGAACTCCACATCCTCCACCTTGCCGAGCACCGTAGTGGTGGAAATCTTGCAATCGGGATAGAACACGGCTATGAATCGTCGTGCTATGAGGTCGTAAACATTGCGCTCCATATCTGTGAGGCTTGTAGCAGGCACACCAGTGGGTATGATTGCGTGGTGGTCGGTCACCTTTGAAGTGTCGAATACACGTTTCGACTTTGGTAATTTCTTGCCCATTAGTGGCTGCATAAGTTGCTCGTAGCCCTTCATGCCCGACAAGATGGAAGGACATTTAGGGTAGATGTCGTCGCTGAGGAATTGTGTGTCGACACGCGGATATGTAGTGAGTTTGCGCTCGTAGAGAGTCTGTATAAGTTTCAGGGTGGTGTCGGCACTGTAGGAGAATTTGCGGTTGCATTCCACTTGCAGCGAGGTGAGGTCGAAGAGTCGTGGGGCGAATTCCGTGCCATTCTTCTTCTGCACATCGGTCACGGTGAATGGTTTGTCGGCTATGGTTGCGAAAGCAGCCTCGCCTTCTTCCTTGGTGGTGAACTTGCCCTTAGTGGCAGTGAATGTGGTGTCGCGGTAGACGGTGGCAAGCACCCAGTAAGGCTCGGGTTCAAAATTGTCGATTTCTTTTTGTCGGTTGACGATAAGTGCCAGTGTTGGTGTTTGCACACGTCCGATGGAGAGCACCTGTCGGTTTTGTCCGTATTTCAGAGTGTAGAGTCGTGTGGCGTTCATTCCGAGCAGCCAGTCGCCGATGGCTCGACTTAGTCCGGCAATGTAGAGCGGCTGGTATTCGCTTTGGTCCTTGAGCGAGTTGAATCCTTCGCGTATTGCCTCGTCGGTCATTGATGAAATCCAAAGTCGTTTCACGGGGCATTTTGCTCCAGCTTTCTGCATAACCCAGCGCTGAATAAGCTCGCCTTCCTGTCCGGCATCACCGCAGTTGATGATGCCGTCGGCAGACTGCATAAGACGTTCGATGACTGCAAACTGGCGTTTTATGCCTTCGTCGTCAATAAGTTTAATACCGAAGCGCGGCGGAATCATCGGCAGAGCCGACAGGCTCCAATGCTTCCACAGGTCGGTGTAGTCGTCGGGCTCTTTCAGCGTACACAGGTGTCCAAACGTCCATGTCACTTGGTAGCCGTTGCCCTCCATATATCCGGTGTGGGCACTTGTCGCGCCCAATATGCGGGCGATATCCTTTGCGACACTTGGTTTCTCGGCAATGCAGACAATCATTATATTTTGCTATTATTTATTATTTACTGAACTTGCAAATCGCTTATTGATTAAATGGTGCAAAGTTAACTATAATTTTGTTATTATGGAATTTTTCAATCAATTTCTTGTTTATGCGCTTTATCCGTATGAAAAATTTGCCTGAACAAAATAAAAGTATTAGCTTTGCATTATCTTTTTATTGATAACATGAAGAAAATATTGTTGTTAGGTTCAGGCGAATTAGGCAAGGAATTTGTCATCGCCGCAAAGCGTGCAGGACAATATGTTGTTGCATGCGACAGATACGAGGGTGCTCCGGCAATGCAGGTTGCCGACGAGTGCGAAGTGTTCAACATGCTCGATGGCGACGCCTTGACAGCTGTTGTGGAGCGTCATCGCCCCGATATAATCGTGCCTGAGATTGAGGCAATACGTACAGAGCGTCTTTTCGACTTCGAGAAGGAGGGCATACAGGTGGTGCCGAGTGCCAGAGCCGTGAACTACACAATGAACCGCAAGGCAATACGCGATCTTGCCGCCAAGGAATTAGGTCTGCGTACTGCCAAATATTTCTATGCCACAACCCTTGAGCAGTTGCGCGAACATTCTAAGGAGATAGGTTTCCCGTGTGTCATCAAGCCGCTTATGTCGTCGTCGGGTCACGGACAGAGCATCGTTCGCTCATCGGAGGAGCTCGAAAAAGCATTCAACGACGCTATGGAAGGAAGCCGTGGCGACGTGAAGGAGATAATCATTGAGGAATTCATACATTTCGACTCGGAGTTCACACTGCTCACAGTGACACAAAAGGACGGTCCGACATTGTTCTGCCCCCCGATTGGTCATGTGCAGAAGGGTGGCGACTATCGTGAGAGCTGGCAGCCGTTCCAGTTGCCCGAGGACGAACTGCACAAGGCAGAGGACATGGCAGAGAAGGTGACAAAGGCACTTACTGGAGCCGGTTTGTGGGGAGTAGAGTTCTTCCTGACAAAGCAGGGTGAAGTGATATTCTCGGAACTTTCGCCGCGTCCGCACGACACTGGTATGGTGACACTTGGTCACACAACCAACCTCTCGGAGTTTGAACTTCATTTCCGTGCTGTGATGGGATTGCCTATCGCCGGAATACACTTGGAGCACGCTGGAGCCAGTGCTGTGGTGTTATCGCCAAGCGAGACCAACAAACCGTTGCCCTATAACTTCATTGACGCTCTGAAGGAAGACCATACACGTGTGCGCATCTTCGGCAAGAAGGAGGCTCATGTAGGACGCCGCATGGGTGTAGTGTTATGCTATGGCGAGCCCACCGACGACACAACACCGCTGCGCGACAAAGCTAAGCGTCTTGCCAAGACGGTACTCGGAACCGATCCGTACATGGAGAAATAATGAGCAATAATATCCTAAAGAAGGACAATACAAACAGGATTCGCACTCTACAAGGAGCGCGTTTCCTGTTTGTCGTTTTTATATACTTGAGTCATTGCGTGACATCAAATGTCGTGAAGCCTTTTGATTTTGGCGGCGACTGTGGAGTGGCGTTCTTTTTCACACTCAGTGGTTTTGTGCTCTCGTGGGGATATGGACCGATGGTAAGTCGTGGTGAATTTGCATCTAAGCAGTTCTTTTGGCGGCATTTCTGGCGGCTCTATCCCTTGCATCTATTGCTTTTTGTAGCAATGTTGCTGCTTGATATGCGCATAGGTGCCACTTATGATTGGCAGCAGTTGACAGCCTCGCTGTTGCTTGTGCAGTCGTGGATACCGTCTAATCACACTCTCTACAATGTCAATCCGGTGGCATGGTTTCTCTGCGACACCCTCTTTTTCTATATCATATTCAAGTGGGTATACAACTATATAATGTCGACCGCCTTGCGCGTGTTGATAGGTATATTTGTTGTGTTTGCAGTTTTGTATTTGGCGGTGGCAGCGCAGGTGCCTCACGACATGGTGAACTGCACACTTTATGCCAATCCTTTGTTGAGAACTGTTGATTTTGCGCTCGGTGTAATGGCCTACCGCATCTACAAGAACCTCAGTTTTAAGCATTTCAAGCCATGCCAGCATGTGGGAATCGTCGTGTTGCCTTGCAGTGTTTTAGTCGGTGCTATGTTGTTTGGCATCTATCAGTTGCTTGATGGAAATGGTTGTCGGGCTGTGGCATTGTTTTGGCCAGTAATGCCAGTATTCGTTGTGACACTTGTTGCTATTGACGGCAAACACAACCTTATGTCACGTATGTTGTCGTCGCCTATGATGAGATGGCTTGGCAGCATTAGTTTCGAATTGTTCATGGTGCATCTGCTTGCCATGAGGCTCACTGCCCATTTCTTCAGTGTTGGCATTTCGCTTGAGAACGACATCGTTTACTTTGCAGTGGCGTTTGTTGTGGCAGTGATTATGGCATGGATGCTGCATATGGGTTTTGTAAAACCCATAACCAATGTAATAAACCGTAAAATATTGCGTTCTTAAAATATAAAGACATTACTTAATATGGACAGCAAACACTATTCGTTAATAACCCTACCTAAGATATTCGATCCACGAGGCAACCTCACTGTGGCTGAGAGTATGAAACAGGTGCCGTTCGACGTGCGTCGGGTATATTGGACCTACGATGTGCCGTCGGGCGAGAGCCGTGGCGGTCATGCTCATCGCCAATGCCGCGAACTCATAATTGCCATAAGTGGCTCGTTCACAGTAACTATAGACAACGTAAAGGAAAAACAGTCGTTCCACCTTAATCACCCATGGCAAGGACTTCTTGTGGAGACAGGGGTGTGGCGCACGCTCGACGACTTCTCGTCGGGAGCCGTATGCCTTGTGCTGGCAAGCGACCCATTTGAGGAGGCTGACTACATAAGGGAGTATGACGAGTATCTGGAATATATGAAGGATAAGGAGAAATGATAGAACTTGTAAATCTGAAGAAGATAAACGCCATGCACGCCAACGAGATACACAATGCTGTGGACAAAGTAGTCGACAGCGGATGGTATCTGAAAGGGAATGCCACGGAGTGTTTCGAGCATGACTATGCTGCATACATAGGCACACGCCATTGCGTGGCTTGTGGTAATGGACTCGACGCTCTGACGCTTATCTTGCGTGCTTATATTGAAATGGGGGTAATGAGCGAAGGCGACGAGGTGATAGTCCCTGCCAATACGTATATAGCCTCCATTATTGCTGTGTCGCGCTGCGGTCTAAAACCCGTACTTGTGGAACCGCGTGTGGACACTCTCCAAATCGATGATAGCCTGATTGAACAGGCACTGACGCCACGCACACGAGGTGTAATGATTGTACATATGTATGGTTGTTGCGCCTACACCGACCGTATTGGTGATGTGTGCCGACGCCATGGATTGAAGCTTATCGAGGACAACGCTCAGGCTCATGGATGTATATATATAAGGGAGAGCGACGGAAAGAAAATAAAGACGGGTGCTCTTGGCGACGCAGCCGGACATAGTTTCTATCCTACGAAGAATCTTGGTGCTCTTGGTGATGGAGGTGCCGTCACAACCGACGACATGCAGCTTGCCGACATGGTGCGTGCCTTGGGCAATTATGGGTCAGAACGAAAGTATGTGTTCTCGCATGTTGGTGTCAACTCGCGTATGGACGAGTTGCAGGCTGCGGTGCTCGGTGTGAAACTGAAGTATCTTGACGAAGAGAACAAACGACGTCGCGAGAATGCACATTATTATATAAGGTATATCAGCAATCCAGCTATAGTAGTGCCGTCGGAGGACTATTGGCAGAAGAGTGTGTTCCATATTTTCCCGTTGCTCTCGTCACATCGCGACGAACTTAAGCAATATTTGTTTGAGAATGGTGTGCAGACCGACATCCACTATCCTATACCACCGCACCAGCAACGTGCCTACAATGAGTGGAACGTTATGCAACTGCCAATAACAGAGCGGATACACCGCGAGGAACTCAGTCTGCCAGTGAGCCAGGTAGTGACTGATGAGGAACGTGAATATATAGTAGATATTATCAACAAATTCAAGTAATGACAATCAACGAAGTAACCGAGCAGGAATATACCCTACAATTCCAGCATCATCCGCATGTGTTCAACACAACAGCCTTTGCACAGTTGAATGCCCACAAGGCGGAAGCCGTGCACTACCTACATTTTGTTGACGATAAGGGTAAGGTGCGTTTCGGAATTATACTCGGCGAGCGTGGCGGTAAGTTGCTCACGCCGTTTTCTGCTCCTTTCGGCGGACTATCAGCCAAACATGGGCATAGGTTTGAGTATGTAGACAAGGCTGTCGACGCTCTGTGTCGTTATGCAAAGAATGTGGGGATGGATATACGTGTTGTGTTGCCACCTCAATTCTATGATTCGAGTTTTATTGCCGAGTGCATAAATGTGCTGTCACGACGTGCTGAGTTGCAATATATCGACCTCAACTACTACTTCCCCATGTCGAAATTTACTGCTTATGAGGATTGTCTTGAGCGCAACGCACGCAAGAACTTAAGGCGTGCGGTAGGTTCTGGATTTGAGTTTGTTGTAGTGCAGCCAGATGATATCGACGGTATTCGTCGTGCCTACGACATCATACGTCGCAACCGCGAGGAGCATGGCTATCCATTACGTATGAGTCTACAGGATGTTGAGGCTACGATAAAAGTTGTATCAGCCGATTTCTTCTTGCTAAGACATGAAGGTGAGGAGGTAGCAGCCGCACAGGTGTTTCATGTGGCTGATGGCATAGCCCAGGTAATTTATTGGGGCGACCTTAGGGCATATTCTGCATTGCGTCCGATGAATTATCTTGCCTACCGTGTGTTTGCTCATTATTATCGTGAGGGATTGCGCTTTCTTGATATCGGACCCTCAACCGAGGACGGTGTGCCAAACTATGGACTGTGTGATTTCAAGACAGGCATAGGCTGTGATGTTGTGCCTAAGTTTGTGTTTGAAATAAAAGGGCGATAAACTCAACGCTTTTAAAAGCCGATTTTTTATACATCATAAAGAGGGTAAAGTCAAAACTCATACAAAAGCGGGCTTTGTATGAGTTTCGACACACCCTCTACCTTATTATTTGTGTTTTATACAAATAGTCTGTTAAAAACAATTACTCGTTGGAGAAGTCAGCCACCATTTTGCGGTACATGCTATATGCGCGTGAGCGAGAGATATAGCCAGTGATATGTCCGGCAGTGTTGACAACGGGTAGATAGTGTGTGCCTTTAAGGTCGAACTTGCGCATCACTTCCTCCATAGGGTCGTTGATGCCCACCTGTGCAGTAATAGGTTGCATGAGTTGTCTTACACAGAATTTGTTGTAGAGTTCGGCGCGGAACATCACGTGGCGTATCTTTGTAATGTCGATTTCTCCAAGAATCGAACCTGCCGCGTCGAGCACCGGAATGAAGCTTGTTTGGCTCTTTGAGATGGCATTGACAAGTTTGCCTAGTGGCATGTCTGGGTCTACGGCAGTGTAGTCGTGTTCAATCACGCTGTCCATGCTCATAAGTGTGAGCACTGATTTGTCGGTGTGGTGGGTTACGAGTTTGCCCTCGCGAGCGAGTCGCATGGCATAAATGCTGTGAGGCTCGAAGATGCTTATTGTCATCACCGAACTGACAGCTACAATCATCAGTGGCATGAAAAGGTCGTAGCCGTTAGTTATCTCGGCAATGAGGAATATGCCTGTGAGAGGTGCGTGCATAACTCCAGCCATCACTCCCGCCATTCCGAGCAGCGTGAAGTTTTTCTCGGGAATGTATACGCCCACTTGATATATGTTCCACAGTCGGGCGAAAAGGAATCCACTGAATGCTCCTACGAACAGCGATGGAGCGAACGTTCCACCACATCCTCCACCGCCGTTGGTGGCAGCTGTGGCGAATGTCTTGGTTAGAATCACCAGTGCTATATAGAGTATGAGCAGGCTTCCGTGACCAGCGAAAAGTGAGCTACGCAGCAGTTCGTTCCAATCAGCCTCGCTCATGCCGTTGAGCAAGATGTTTATGGCAGAGTAGCCTTCGCCATAGAGTACAGGGAAAAGGAATATGAGCGAGCTGAGTATTACACCGCCAAGAGCAAGTTTGCCGTAGCGGTGCTGCTTGAGTTTGGCGAACACACCCTCGAATGCCGACATGGAGCGAATGAAGTAGAGGCTTACCAGTCCGCAGGCTATACCCAAGATGATGCTTGCCGGTATACGTTCCACTATCCAAGCCCCGTCGAGGTGGAAGTTGAACAGCGAGTCGCTGCCCATAAACACATATGTGAAGCAAGTGGCTGTGACGGCTGCCGTGAGTATAGGCAAGAGCGACGCCATGCTGAGGTCGACCATGAGCACTTCGAGTGTGAACACGAGTCCGGCTATTGGAGCCTTGAAGATTCCGGCTATTGCAGCAGCTGCTCCACATCCCACGAGCAACATGAGTGTCTTTTTGTCCATGCGGAATAGCTGTCCAAGGTTGGAGCCGATGGCAGAGCCAGTCAACACGATAGGAGCCTCGGCACCCACAGAGCCACCAAAGCCGATGGTAATAGCCGAGGCAATGACCGAAGTCCAGCAGTTGTGGCCTTTCAGTCGCGAGTTTTTCGACGATATGGCATACAAGATGCGCGTGATACCGTGTGAGATATTATCCTTCACTACGTATTTCACAAACATCGATGTGAGGAATATGCCCACTACCGGGAACATGAGATAGAGCCAGTTGAAAGAATTGGCATGGAATTGTGATGTGAGTAGTTGTTGTATCTCATGTATGATGGAGTGCAATATGAAGGCTGCCACCGACGCGAAGAATCCTATGAAAAGTGCGAGTATGATGGTAGCCTGCCTGTCGGAAAGGTGCTTGATGCGCCATTGGTAGAGTTTCAGTTCTACTCTCCGAACGGTTGAGGTGTTGGAATTAGTCTGTTCCATCTATTTTCTTATTATGGAAACCTGTCCGTCGCTACTTAGTTTTATTATGCTGCTTGGTGTGTGTGGTTTGTGCTCTTGTCGGCGTGTCCAGCACACATAGTCAACGGCTTCGAGCAGTTCGGGAGCGATGTCGCAGTAATTTTGTGCGGCAGGTTCGCCACTGATGTTGGCGCTTGTGCTCACGATAGGTTTTTGAAATCTGAAGCACAGTTCCTTCGAGAAAGCCTCGTTAGTGATGCGTAGACCTATGCTTCCGTCCTTGGCGATAAGGTTGGGTGCAAGATTTACTGCACCGTCGAGAATAACTGTGGTGGGTTTTTCGGCGAGTTCCATGATGTCCCATGCCACATTAGGCACGTCGCGCACATAGCGTTGCACGCGGTCTACCGAGTCGGCGAGGCATATTAGTGCCTTTGAGTCGTCGCGTTGTTTTATCTTATAGACTTTAGCCACAGCTTCGGCGTTAGTGGCGTCGCAGCCTATTCCCCATACAGTGTCGGTAGGGTAGAGTATGACTCCGCCCTTACGCATCACTTCAATAGCGTTTTTGATGTCTTCCTTTAGTGTCATTATTCTGAAAATTTTGTTATTCAAACACAAAGTTACTCAATTTATTGATAATAACAAATAATGCGATTGGATTTTCTTGAAGTATGTCCAAAAGCAAATCCCCAAGGAAACTTGCGTTGCCTTGGGGATTCATTTTTACGTTGTTATTGTCGTCTTTAGTATGTTCGTCAAGTGTTCTTATTTTGCATAAGCCACCGAGCGTGTCTCGCGGATTACGGTAATCTTTACCTGTCCAGGATATGTCATCTCGGTTTGGATTTTGTTGGCAATCTCGCCCGAGAGTTTCTCTGTTTCCTTGTCATCCATCTTGTCGGCACCTACTATTACGCGCAACTCTCGACCAGCCTGAATAGCATACGTCTTTGTAACTCCAGGATAAGACATTGCTATAGCCTCAAGGTCGTTGAGTCGTTTGATGTAAGCCTCTACGATTTCGCGGCGTGCTCCAGGACGTGCTCCTGAGATAGCGTCGCAAACCTGCACGATTGGAGCCAGCAGAGTGTTCATCTCCATCTCGTCGTGGTGAGCTCCGATAGCGTTGCAGATGTCTGGCTTCTCCTTGTATTTTTCGGCTATCTTTGCGCCGTAGAGAGCGTGGGGCAGTTCGCTTTCCTCATCGGGCACCTTACCAATATCGTGGAGCAGTCCGGCGCGCTTTGCCTTCTTCGGGTTTAGTCCGAGTTCGGCAGCCATAACAGCGCAGAGGTTTGCTGTCTCGCGTGCGTGCTGTAGCAGGTTCTGTCCGTAGGAAGAGCGGTATTTCATCTTGCCTATGATTCGTATGAGTTCGGGGTGGAGTCCGTGAATACCGAGGTCGATGGCTGTGCGCTTTCCTGTTTCGATGATTTCGTTGTCGAGTTGTTTCTTCACCTTTGCCACAACCTCCTCGATGCGTGCGGGGTGGATGCGTCCGTCGGCTACGAGCTGGTGGAGTGCAAGTCGGCAAACCTCGCGGCGAACAGGGTCGAATGCCGATATTACGATAGCCTCTGGAGTGTCGTCTACAACGATTTCCACTCCAGTGGCAGCTTCAAGAGCGCGTATGTTGCGACCCTCGCGTCCGATGATGCGTCCCTTCACCTCGTCGTTGTCGATGTGGAACACCGATACCGAGTTTTCGATGGCAGTCTCGGTAGCCACTCGCTGTATTGTCTGGATTACGATTTTCTTGGCCTGAGTGTTGGCGTTGAGCTTTGCGTCGTCCATAATCTCGTTGATGTAGGATGCGGCGTCGGTGCGTGCCTCGTCTTTGAGGCTCTCTACGAGTCGGTTTTTTGCCTCCTCGGCGCTCAGTCCCGACAATTCCTCAAGTTTCTCGCGCTCCTTAGTCTGCATCTTGTCGAGTTCCTCCTGCTTCAGGGCGATGAGTTTCTTCTCGTTGTCGATGCGCTGCTGGTTCTGTTCCACCTCTTGCTTGCGGCGTCCGAGTTCCTCCTGTCGCTGGTTGAGCGAAATTTCGCGCTGCTTCAGTCGGTTCTCACTCTGCTGAATCTTCAGGTTGCGTGCCTGCACCTCTTTTTCGAGTTCAGCTTTTTTGTTGAGGAATTTCTCCTTTACTTCAAGGAGTTTTTTCTCCTTTACCACGTCAGCCTCCTTATTGGCGGCTGCAATCATCTCGTTATATTTTCCCTTTATTACATAGCGGAAAATAGCATAGCCAGCGGCTCCACCAATGGCGAGTGCCACAATGGCTGTGATTACTATACCTAACATTGTTAATTATTATTACTTTGTTTATTATTATTCAAAATTGATTGTTGTTATTCAAAATTGATGTATTTTCAGTCCTTTTTTAGTGTATCTTCAATTTCCGAAGTCAGTTTTGAGATAATGTCGGTATAAGGTTTCGTGTCGTTGCGCGTTGCTTCCATTTCATAGCGCAAAGCAATATCAATAAGAGCCATGTAAAGAATTTCTTTGCTGTTCTTCGGACCCTTATACCTTGATGCGTATGCGTTTACCGTATTTGTTATAAGGCTTGCAGCGTCGCGGTAGAACGGCTCGTCCTCTGGACGCACGTTTACGGGTATTTCCGTGTCGTAAACATGAAGCCTTATACGTAATTTCTCTTTGTTGTCTTCAGCCATTGTTGGAGAGTGATGATTCTTGGTGGATGCAAACGAACTCGTTCTATTGCTTCTCACTTATTAGAGTGATGCACTTGTCGACATCGCGTATTAGTTTGGCGAGTTTTTTTTGTGCCGACTCCATATCGCCGTTGGTTATTTCCACCATTCTTGCCATTTTCAGACTGTTGTAGTCGTTGCGCATTTGCACAATCTGTGCCTCAAGCTTGCTTATCCGCGCTGCCTGCTCGTCGATGGTGGCGTTGAGCGTGGAGTTCTGCTCCTTCAGTTCGTTATACTGAAGTATCATCTGCCTGACACGTGTGGTGAAAAGGTCGATAGATTTAGCTTTAGCGTCCATTGTGCTACGTTTTGATTACAAAATTAATTTTTTTCCGTGAAAGCTACAAAAATATCGTAATGTTTTTGTGGCGACAAGTGCTTATTTTTCTTTCTTTGTGTCAGAAAGAGCACTTATACGGAGTAAAGATGTCTTGACTATTTCTTCTTTTCGTCGTCGTCGGCAGGTTTTTGCTCTTTTTTTGCGAGCATCACCACCTGGTAGACAAAGTCGACTATCCACTTCTGCGAAAATCCGAGTCGGTGGTTATACTGTCTGATGGCGACAACAGCTTTCATAACGCTTGCGTCACTATAGTCGTTCTTGTTGAAGATGTCGTTTATAGTCTTCTCTGTCATCTTGTAGAGCGCATTCTTGAAGAACGAAGGCAGGCGTAGCTTGAATTTCATGAGGTTGCCCATGAGCATCATCAGGTCCTGTGTGAATCCCTGGAATTGCACCAGATACACCTGCACATCCTGCATCTTGCGGCAGTTTTTGCGTATGCTTTGGTCGATTTCCTTAAAGAAGTCGTCGTTTGTGCCATAGATTTCCTTGAGCATCTTTCGGCATGCGTTCTTTTCGCCGAGACCGAGCTTGTTGTTGACTGTTGGCACGTGGAGTGTCGACTTAAATACACGCAGGTCGGGCAATGCCGCAAGGTTGGTGATGCCTACGTTTGAAGCTATTGATGCCTGGAAATAAACCCTCACGAGGTTCATGTAGTCTTCCATTCCACCAGTATTGTTGTTTTCTTCCTTCTTGCCGAAGAGTTTTGATAAGAATCCCATGTTGATATTATGTTTGATTTTTAAATTATTTGCGATTTCATGCAAAATTACAAAAAAATCCCTAACGTGCAAAAGATTTAATGGTGTATACCTAAATATTTGCCTTTTATTTGGCAAAAGCACATATTTTTATTAAAAGAGTAGGGTCTATTCAAACAATTATTAGTATCTTTGTACGCTTTTAGCTGTGAACTTTAAGCAAATCGTGTAACATATCTTAATATCCAACACTCCAGTAATTATGAAAGGAATAGTTTTAGCCGGTGGTTCGGGTACCAGACTTTACCCTATCACAAAAGGTATAAGCAAGCAGCTTATCCCTATTTTCGACAAACCTATGATATATTATCCCATATCAGTATTGATGCTTGCTGATATAAAGGATATTCTCATCATCTCCACCCCCGACGATTTGCCTTCATTCCGTCGTCTGCTTGGCGACGGTAGCGACTTTGGCGTGCGCTTTGAGTATGCCGAGCAACCTTATCCTGGCGGTTTGGCTCAGGCGTTTATAATTGGAGCCGACTTCATCGGCGACGACACAGCCTGTCTTGTGCTTGGCGACAACATCTTCTATGGTGCCGGATTCTCGCAACTGCTCCACGAGAGTGTGGCCAACGTTGAGAAAGAAGGCAAGGCAACGGTCTTTGGCTATTATGTCAACGACCCCGAGCGTTATGGCGTTGCCGAGTTCGACGCCGAGGGCAACTGCTTGAGCATAGAGGAAAAGCCCGAGAACCCCAAGAGCAATTATGCTGTTGTGGGACTATATTTCTATCCTAACAGCGTGGTCGACATAGCCAAAACCATCAAGCCGAGCAAGCGTGGCGAGCTCGAAATCACTACGGTCAATCAGGAATATCTTGCCAAGGGCGACTTGAAGGTGAAGACATTGCAGCGCGGATTCGCATGGCTCGACACCGGAACCCACGACAGTCTGTCGGAGGCAAGCACATTTATCGAGGTGATAGAGAAGCGACAAGGACTGAAAGTGGCTTGTCTCGAGGAAATAGCTTATAAGAAGGGATGGATAGACAGTCAAAAACTAAGGGAGATTGCTAAGCCAATGAGCAAGAACAACTACGGAAAGTATCTGTTGCAGCTTGCCGACACCAAGCTGTAGAACACAAAGCATACAAGCAACAAACACAAAAGAATATTTAGAACCGAAGAAAATTATTGATTTGACAATGGAAGAAAACAAAAGCGTGGGATCGTACAACACCCAGCAAGGAAATGAAGAGAGTGCTTCTTCGTTCGACTTTAAGACAATCTACACAATGGTTGTGCTAAACTGGAAGTGGTTTGTCATGTCGATTATCATCTGTTTGGGCGCAGCTGCTATATACCTTAAATATGCCACACCGGTGTATCAGGCATATGTGAAGCTGCTCATAAAGGAAGACAACACCAAGGGACGTTCGGCAGCTGCTGCCAATGCGCTGATGCAGTCGAGCACACTTGGTATAATGACCAACTCGGCTGGTATCGACAACGAGATGGAGATTCTTCGCTCGACAACTCTTGCCAAGGAGACGGTGAAAGACCTTAAACTCTACGTGAACTATGCGCGTAAGGGTAAGGTGAAGGACCACATTCTGTATCAGAACCAGCCTATCAATGTAGACCTCGACCAGAATAGTCTTGACAAACTTAAGAAGCCTATTTTCTTGAGCATAGAGAACGAGGGGGGCAAATATCACATTACGGGCAAGTATACCTATGTGCCGAACAATCCCGACATGAAGCCGGTGAAATACGAAATCGACCGCACCGTCGACCGTCTGCCTTTCACTATCAACACCAGTGTTGGTTTGATAAAGTTTACCAACAACACCGCTGTGAAGATGCCCGAGGGCGAGGTGATGAAGGCTGTCGTTGTGTCGCCCGAGGTGGCAAGTGTGATTTACTCTAAGGCCATCAGTGTGAGCCAGACTTCCAAGACCACAACTATTGCCGAACTTGTGCTGAAGGATGCGGTGCCCACACGTGCCATCGACTATCTCCACCAGCTTGCCGTTTGCTACAACCGCCAGGCCAACGAGGACAAGAACGAGATTGCTATGCGCACAGAGCAGTTCATCAACACGCGTCTTGAGAAAATCAACAACGAGCTTGGCACAACCGAGGGCAACCTTGAGTCGGCAAAGCGCCGCTATGGTATTGTCGACCCGAAGATTAACTCGGCTCAGACCGTGGCAAGCTCGGAGGTATACACTCAGAAGCTTGCCGAGATGAATATGCAGATAGAGCTTTTGCGCAGCATCAACGACTACATGAACGAGCCTACCAATAAGTATCAGACTCTGCCGAGCAACGTGGGACTTACCGACCCTACATCCTCGCAGCTCATCAACAAGTATAACGAGATTGCCATGGAGCGCAATCGACTCTTGCGTAGCGCAAGCGAGAACTCTCCTTCGGTGGTGCCGCTCACATCGCAGCTCGATGAACTCACAGGAAGTATACGCCGCGCAATGGGCCAGGCTCAACGCAACGCCGAGATTCAGCGCAACAACACTCAGCAGCAGTATAATATCTACTCAGGACAGATTTCGTCGACTCCTGCTCAGGAGCGCATCCTTACACAGATTGGACGCCAGCAGGAGGTGAAGTCGGGTCTCTATCTTATGTTGCTGCAGAAGCGCGAGGAGAACTCCATCTCGCTTGCTGCCACAGCCGACAAGTGTAAGCTTATCGACGAACCCAACTATGCCGAGAAAATCAGCCCTAAGGGAATGATTGTGATGCTTATAGCCTTTGTGCTTGGTTTGGCATTGCCTATTGGCATCATCTATCTCGTCAACTTCTTCCGCTACAAGATTGAGGGCCACGACGACGTGGCGTCGCTCACCAAGCTGCCTATCATCGGCGACGTGGCTATTGCCAGCGACACGGCTAAGACCAAGGCCGACATCGTGGTTCACGAGAACTGCAACAACATCATGGAGGAGATATTCCGCTCCATACGTGGCAATGTGCAGTTTATGTTGAAGGAAAATCAGAAGGTGGTGATGTTCACCTCTACCACATCGGGCGAGGGAAAGACGTTCACCGCTGCCAACCTTGCTGTGAGCTTTGCCCTGCTCGACAAGAAGGTGGTGCTTGTGGGTCTCGACATACGCAAACCGCGACTTGCCGAGCTATTTGAGATTCGCGACTTCAAGCATGGCATCACCAACTTGCTTGTTCGCGACACAATTAGCAAGGAGGACATACGCGGACAGATTCTGCCGTCGGGCGTGAACAAGAATCTCGACCTGCTCATGGCTGGACCGATTCCGCCAAACCCTGCCGAGCTTGTTACCCGCAAGTCGCTCGATACCGTAATCGAGGCTCTTAAGGAGGACTACGACTATGTGCTCATCGATACCGCTCCTGTGGGTCTTGTCACCGACACCTTGCAGATAGGACGCGTGGCTAACGTTACTGTATACATGTGTCGTGCCGACTACACAGCCAAGGCAAGCTTCGACCTTATCAATCAGCTCGCTGCCGAGAAAAAGTTGCCCAACATGAGTGTAGTTATCAACGGCATCGACATGTCGAAGAAAAAGTATGGCTATGCCTACGGCTATGGCAAGTATGGTAAATATGGCTCTTATGGCAAGTATGGCACTTATGGCAACTATGGCACATACACCAAGAGCGGATATGGCAACCAGAAGGACGACTCCATTAAAAAATAACTAAAGTTTTGCAAGTGAAAGAAGTTATTGGAAGATAATGGAAGTTATTGGAAGTTATTGGAAGTTCTTGCTAAGGCAAGCGGCAAAGCCGAGCGAATGGACAAATGTAATATTGATTAAGCAATAAAGCTAATATAAGGAGGAGGGTGGCTGACGAAAAGGTTCACCCTCCTTTTTCACATAATAATAAACAAAAAAAACAGTAGTAGCAAAATTATGGTTATAGCAGTAGATTTCGACGGAACCATCGTTGAGCACAAATATCCGGCAATAGGCCAGGAGATTCCTTTTGCCACCGAAACGCTCAAGATGCTTATCCAGGAACGCCACAAACTGATATTGTGGAGCGTGCGCGAGGGAGAATTGCTCGACGAGGCTGTTAGGTGGTGCAAGGAGCGCGGAGTGGAGTTTTATGCCGTCAACCGCGACTATCCCGAGGAGACACGCGAGGGCAACAATCACTTTTCGCGCAAACTGAAAGCCGACCTCTTCATCGACGACCGCAACATCGGAGGACTGCCCGACTGGGGCATGATATACAAAATGGTGCACGATCGACTCTCATGGGAAGACATAATGTTTGGAGGAGGAATGCAACAGCGCGAAACGGAACAACCAAAACGAAAGAAAAAATGGGGAATTTTTTAATATAAAAAGAAACCTGTCGTAATCTCGACTTTTTATGGAGATTGCGACAGGTTTTTTTCTGAAATCTATTTTACGTTTATCGCATTTTTATTTCTTGTCATACTTATATTCATAGGTGCGATACACATCCTTTGAGTCGGACAACTTCCACGAAATCTTTAGACTATCCACGCCATTGTCATGGAGAATCATACCGTTGTCGTTTAGCAAGTTCATTATCGTGTTGATGCGGTTGTCAATCATCGTGTTGTCGTCGTTTACTACGACAGGCAGGTCAAAAGAAGACTTCCAGTATTTAGGGAACTGCTTCTCAAGTATGGTCTGCGTGGCATCACTATACGGTGTGAACCACATTACCCATTCCTGAATGTAGCGCGGAGGTGGCATCAGCTGGAACGTACGGCTATCTTTTTTTGTATAAGTTTCGTATTTAGGATGTGTTTTGAAAAAACCCTCCTTATAATATAACCATTGTATTGATACGGCTGTTTCGGTAGTGAACGAATATGTGCCTGTGGCAACTGGCATTTTCCATATCCAGCTGTGGCTCACCGTACAGTCGGTTCTGAGTATTGGCTTGGCAATCGTATGACTGTTATTCCCGGTTAATTTGTAATGTGATGTAGGGCGAGAGCCTGCTGTATATTCCCATTTTGGAGAGTTTGTGTTGAGTGAATGAGTCATGTCCAAATCTGGGATGTTGTACGACCAGCTCTTTGAGAACGATACCCCTCCACCTATACCCAAACTCGGATCCTTGGCAAAAGTAAGTGCCCCATTGAGCGACCAATCGAATCCGTGGGTGTAGGTTGTCGATCCACTGGTGCTGTTTACCGGAGCCACCTGACTGATACTCACGCCGTCGTTACTGAAATTGTGTTTGGTAAAGAAGTTGTAGAGATACGGCCCGTAGGAATATCCCATATCAAGATGTGTCCATTGGCGCTCGTCTTCAGGACCGCAATTCAACTTGCTGTTCTCCAAATTCACGGTCTCTTTAATGAGATAATAGTCGGTCATGTTATTAGCATCGTTGGCTGTCCATATATAATATGACACCGTGACTGGTTCGCTGCGATTTCTGCATTTAACGATGAACGTGTTGGTGTATTGCTGTGCATCAATGATTTCGTCGAGTTTCGTCATCTCCGCGTCATCGCTCTGCGCCAACATTAGGTGTCCCAGTTTCATCTGTTTTTCCTTGTCATCCATGTAGTCAGGCTGCTTGTTGAGCCATGCCACGAGAGCTTCGGCATGTTGTCCGTACATATAGTCGGTTATCGGCTCTGATGTGGCGTTCTCTTTCATCTCGGTGGAGAGCACCTCGCCCGTCTCCTCGTTCACCTCCTCGCTGATGATTTTTCCGTCAGCGCAATCGTCGAGGTCGGACACTACATACAGGTCAGACCCACGTAGCGCAATGGCATCGCATATCACCCCGTCGGTGTCAGCCTCGTCGGCAAACGGTGGAAGAGGATTGCCGTTGGTGTCGTTCTTAGCATTCATAAACCTTGAATAGAAAGAGGCAGCAAATGGTGGATATATCATGGCAAGACTGCCGTCCTTAGCCATTTCCTTATACACCCTTTTTATCTGTTTCATCCATGTCACGATGCCCTCTTTCGTCGGCTCTACATATACGATGTTGCCGCCGCGGAGATACAGGTTAATGATATTCTTCATGTCGGCATCATCAAGCCTTTGGGCACGGCTGTCGGTAAACACCACGGTCACAGTAGCATCGTCAAGTGTCGATGTCTTGTTCTTGATTCGCCTTATTAGGGCTTCGGCACTCTTCGGGTATTTGTCGTCAAACAAATACGTGGGTAGAGTAGTGAAAATCTTGGGCGTGTCATTTGTTATTACCTCATAGTCCTCTGTTTCAATTGTAGGTTGCTCCACGCTCTCATCATCGCTGCACGAAATGAACAGTATTGCCGTTAGCACTAATGGCAATACTTTTAATACGCTGATAGATGTCAGCGTCTTCTTAAATAATTCGTTAATTCTCATAATATTTTTTTTTGATTGTTTTTTACTTCGCTACGCCTACTCTTCTCTTTGCATTGGCATTCTTTTATGCGAGCAAAATTAGTGGATAAGGAGAAATAGTGCAAATCTCGGCTCCCTCAAATATTGTCAATACGTTTATTGACCTTGATTTTTATTCCTTAAAAATAGGCAAAATACGAATTTTATTGCTATATTTGCAGCTGACAAAAAACTAACAACAACGATTATGAATCAGACAAAAATAAAGGAAAATACATTGACAAGGTTATACAGATTCTGCAAACGTTTCATTCCTGTGGAGAAATCATTTCTCGACCAGCGACGACAGCGTCTGGCTGTATGGTATGTGTTGATACTTGTATTGGGAATACTGTCGGACTTGTTGGAGATTTCCGGTTCTTTCGACATTTTCTATAAATACACCAATAGCATTATGCTTGTGCTAATATTGCTGTGGGTGGCTTGCTATCTCGCCAAACGCACCAGCATTCTGCGCACTGTGTCACTTCTTTCAGTTACGACTCAGCTGTTTATAGCCATTGATGCGGTGTACTGTGTCGTCAATCCTTCAGTGCCTCACACACAAATGGTGATCCTTGTAAACATTCTCATTCTCACAGGCAACACGATGTTTTCAATTGCCACCTATCAGGGGCTGATGGTTCTCGTGAATGTGGTGATAGCCATCGTCGCATTCTTTTCCTGTATGATGTTTTCCGCCAACAGCGACTACGAGCAATATGTGGTAATGGTGTTGCTGGTATTTACCTATATTGGTATTTTCGGACTGCATATAGCGCGCATCTCTCAACGGTTGCAAGACGAGAATATATCAATAAAGCAAGAAGATGAAGAACTGATGCATTTGCTAAAACTGAACAAGGAGCAACTGAAGCTTTACATACAGTTGGCTAAGAAAGAGTACAGTGAGGATGAGACGCGTCTTATCCTTTCACAGTTTAACGAAAGGACACAGAAGTACATCATACACAACGTGACGAAGTATATCAATGCGGAAGCTTCAACCGATGAGTGTATAGAGCAGGCTTTCCCAGACCTTACGCCCTCGGAGCGCAATATAGCACAGTTGATATTAAGAGGATGTAAGTTGAGCAGTATCTGTATGATTCTTAACAAGACGGAGACGAATGTAAGCACACAGCGAGCCAACATCCGTCGTAAGCTCGGTTTGAAATCGACCGACAGTCTGTATGAGGCTCTAAAAACGAGGATGGATGGCAATATATATAAATGATGTATTGAAGTTGTACGACCAGGTAATATTCATGCATCGCTTTTAGCCATAACAATAGTTCTCTTCAAAGCGTAACCATATAATCATTATTATCCAGTTACACTTTGAAGAGAGAACCGACTGTATAGTCGTTGTTAGATGAGTCAATTAGACTCTTTTTTATGGTTATTTCAGGTAGAATGTGAAAGGCTTGTTGAAATTGCGGTTTACACAAACCGTTGCCTTGCATTCACTTAGATTGTAAACAACAGACCACTGTGTGTGGCTTGTCACTTCGGTAGGATTCTCTGCCTGACTTACATCGTCGAGCAGGCTCATGGCGCGGTCTTCGGTAAGACAGTCGTTGTTTTGTGTCAGCACAAAATCCATTATGT
>CAKPZC010000012.1 GCA_934203355.1 uncultured Prevotella sp.
TGTCAGAGCGTTATATTAATAATTTAACGGGTGATTTCAGCATCTGTTTTTCGGAACATCTAACTGAACACCCTAACTATTTGATTATTAATTAGTTTAAAGTCTTTAAGAAGGGGTTGTAACATATCCACCCTTTTTGTAACAACTGTAACAACTGTAACTGTAACGTCTGGTCATGGGGTTAATATCCCGTACTTCTCTACCAGCCCACCCACTTCACCTCTTCGAGGCTCATGTCCGCGCAGCACTTTAGTGGCATGCTAATCTCGTTTCTCACTTCCTCGGCATACTTGTCGCTGTTCAGCAGATACACCAGTTGTAGTTCTTTGAGGTTGAACCTATATTGATAGGAGTACTTCATCTCGTGCTCGGAGCCGTGCTCAGTTTTTGACTGCTGCTGACATCTGCATATAAACAAAAAGCAGTAGAAACTCTGATGTCAAAATTTCTGCTGCAAATGTTAGGCTCTTTAATGAAATCTTTGAAAAGGAGTGTGTGAATGTGAAACATTTATTGTAATTTTGCGCGTTAAGAAAAGAAAAACATATTATGAGAAAAGAAACTAAAGCCATTCAAACCCCTTTTCAGAAGCGCGATGCCTATGGATCGTTGTCGTTTCCTGTGTACAACACAGCTGCTTACGAGTTTGACACAGCCCACGACATGACAGAGGCTTTCTCCGGCAGAGTGCTCGAGCCCGACTACTCGCGTGTGATGAACCCTACAGTCACTTATTTCGAGAACCGCGTGAAGGCACTCTCGGGTGCTGAGAATGTGTTTGCCATGAACACGGGTATGGCTGCCATACTTAATGCTCTGCTCGTGTTTGCAGAGGCTGGCAAGACTATCGTTACGTCGAACCATCTCTTTGGCAATACCTATGCGCTCATTACCAAGACATTGGCGCGCCTGGGTGTGAAGGCGCAGATAGCCGACCTTACTGATACCGAGACTCTGGACCGTACGATTGCCGACGACGCGTGCCTTATCTTCGCCGAATACATCACCAATCCGCAGCTGGAGGTTGTTGACCTGAAGAAGCTATCGCAGGTGGCACACAAGCATGGTCTGCCTTTGATTGTGGACACAACTATCGTGCCGTTCACAGAGCTTAACGCCCGTGAGCAGGGAGTGGACGTGGAGGTGCTGTCGAGCACAAAATACATTAGTGGTGGAGCCACTTCGCTTGGCGGACTCATTCTCGACTATGGCACTTTCGAGCAGGTAAACAAGCGCATACGTTTTGAGTTCCTTTTCAACATTGGCTCGTATATGACTCCGCAGGTGGCATACATGCAGACTCTCGGACTGGAGACGCTCAACGTGCGCTACCAGAAGCAGGCTCAAAATGCTTTGGACCTGGCTCATGCCTTGCAGAAACTGCCTGAGGTGAAACGTGTGAACTATCCAGGCTTGGAGCTCGACAGGAAGGTTGGAGCCATGCTCACCATCGACCTTGAGTCGGAGCAGAAGTGTTTTGACTTCATCAACCGTCTGCAACTCATACGCCGAGCCACCAATCTGTTCGACAACAAGTCGTTGGTAATACATCCTTATTCCACCATATTCGTGGGATTCACGCCTGAAGAGAAGAAGAACATGGATGTGCTCGACACTACCATACGTCTCTCAATGGGACTGGAAGACGTAGAGGACCTGTTGGAGGATATCGAGCAGGCTTTGAAATAAGAGTTCATTTAAGTTTCGCAAGCAAAAGAAGTTAAGGAGTTAAGAAGTTAAGCCAAATGCTTTTACTGCTATAAATTAGGTAAAAAACTAATAGCTTCGCTCGGTTTTACCGCTTGCTTGCAAGAACTTTTTTACTCCTTTAACTTCCGAATTCTATAAACTTGCGAAAGTTTAGTAAAAATATTACATTTATGAAATACGATTTTGACAAAATTATCGACCGTTCGGGATCTGGCGACTTGAAACATGGGGTGCTCAAGGAGCGTTACGGACGTGACGATTTGATTCCGTTGTGGGTGGCCGATATGGATTTTGAGACTCCGCCGTTCGTCGTGGATGCCATCAAAAAACGCATGGAGCATCCGATATTCGGCTACACTATGGAGCCAAAGGAATATTGGCCTATCGTGAGCAAATGGATTGCCGACCATCATGGATGGAACGTGCAGAGAAAGTGGCTGACCTATGTGCCTGGAGTGGTGAAGGGCATAGGCATGGCGATTAATGCCTTGACTCAGCCGGACGACAAGGTTCTGATTCAGACGCCCGTGTATCATCCGTTCCGCATGACAACCGTGGGCAACGGCCGTGAGGTGGTGAGAAACCGACTGGTAGAGTCAGAGGAAGGCACGTTCTACAAGATGGACTTCGAGAGTCTTGAAAATCTCATTCAGGACTGCAAGATGATGATATTGTGTAACCCTCACAATCCGGCAGGCATACAATGGGACAGAGCAACACTCGAGCGCGTGGCGCACATCTGCCACAAGCATGGCGTGATTGTGATTAGCGACGAGATACATGCCGACCTTGCCCTCTTCGGCCACAAGCACATTCCGTTTGCCACAGTAAGCAAGGAGGCTGAGGAGATAAGCATCACGTTTCAGGCGCCTACCAAGACGTTCAATATGGCTGGCATTGTGAGCTCCTACGCCATTGTGCCTAATTCCGAGCTGCGCCGACGCTTCTACGGATGGATGGAGGCCAACGAGTTTAACGAGCCTAACGTGTTTGCGCCTATTGCCACTATAGCCGCCTTCAGACAAGGCGAGGAGTGGAGACGGCAGATGCTTGCCTATGTGGAGGAAAACATTCTGTTCACGGAGCAGTACTTCAAGGAGAATATTCCGGGCATAAGGGTAGTGCGCCCCGAGTCGTCGTTCCTCATCTGGCTCGACTGCCGAGCTTTGGGTCTTAATCACGAAGAACTTCAAGACTTGTTCATCAACAAGGCCCGATTGGCTCTCAACGATGGCGAGATATTTGATACAGAGGGCAATCCCTACGGACAGCTGCATCAGAAGGAGAGTGCAGCACGTGGTTTCATGCGCCTAAATGTGGGCACTCCGCGCAGCATACTTACTCAGGCGCTGGAGCAGTTGGCTCAGGCTGTGGCAGGTTTGCCGCAATGATAATGTCGATTATCAATCTATAAGGACTGGATAAATGTTAAAATTGCACATTTTTTTCCATAAACACTCAAAAGTGTGCGTATAACAAAAAAAATATATTAAAAAACCAGTACAAACGTGCGCTAATTAGAAATATTATCGCTAACTTTGCTATTGGAAAAACAACAAGCAATATATTAACGTTAACAACACATATTATTATGGAAAATAACCAGGAGCTTATCGCTCAGTGTGAGGCGCGCGCAAAACAGTGGCTCACACCCGCTTTTGATGAGGAGACACGCAAACAAGTGGAGTCAATGCTCGAGGCTGAAGACAAAACAGCCCTCATCGACGCTTTCTATCAGAATCTGGAATTCGGAACAGGCGGTCTGCGCGGCATCATGGGCGCAGGTACAAACCGCATGAACAAATATATCGTAGGCATGGCAACTCAGGGATTTGCCAACTATATACTCAAGGCATTCCCAGGCGAGGAGGGACTCTCGGTTGTTGTGGGTCACGACTGCCGCAACAACTCGCGTCTGTTCGCCGAGACCGTGGCTGCCATCTTCTCGGCCAACGGCATCAAGGCTTATCTCTTTGAGAGCCTTCGCCCGACACCAGAAATCTCATTCGCAATTCGCGAACTCGGAGCCAAGGCTGGTGTTAACGTGACAGCATCGCACAATCCGAAGGAATATAACGGATATAAGGCCTACTGGAGCGACGGAGCTCAGGTGCTCGCACCACACGACACAGGCATTATCGAGGAGGTGAACAAGGTGACTATTGACGACGTGAAGTTTGAGCCCAACTGGGACAACATACAAATCATCGGTGGCGAGATGGACTATGACTATATGAAGGCAGTTCACTCGGCTATGATCGACCAGGATGTCATCAACCGACAGAAAGACCTGAACATTGTCTACACTCCGATGCACGGCACAGGACGAGTAATCGTGCCCCTCTGTCTGCGCTCATGGGGATTCCAGAACATCAACGTGGTGCCAGAACAGATGGTCATCGACGGCAACTTCCCGACAGTAGTGTCGCCCAATCCCGAGAACTCTGAGGCTATGACGCTTGGCATGAAACTTGGAACCAAACTCAACGCCGACCTCGTGGTGGCTACCGACCCCGACGCCGACCGTCTTGCTATCGTATGCCGCGACGACAAGGGTGAATGGGTGATCATCAATGGCAACCAGACAGCCATGATGTTCTGCTATTATATTATCGAGAACAAGAAGAAACTTGGCAAGTTGCAGCCTACCGACTTCCTCGTGAAGACTATCGTGACGACTGAGGTGATTGCCGAGATTGCAAAGAAGAACAATGTGGAACTGCGCGACTGCTACACAGGATTCAAGTGGATTGCTCGCGAAATCGCCATCTCTGAGGGAAAACAGCAGTACATCGGCGGAGGCGAGGAAAGCTTCGGATTCCTTCCCTACGACAAGGTGCGCGACAAGGACGCTCCCGCTTCTATCTGTCTTATCTGCGAGATTGCAGCATGGGCAAAGGATCAGGGCAAGACTCTCTACGACCTGCTTATGCAGATTTATGCCGACTACGGATTTTCTAAGGAGTTCACAGTCAACGTGGTGCGCCCAGGCAAGACCGGAGCCGACGAGATTAAGCAGATGATGGCTGATTTCCGCGCCAACCCTCCAAAGGAACTCGGCGGAAGCCAGATTTGCCTGTGGAAGGACTATCAGGCTCTGACCGCTACACGCGAGGACGGAACAGTGGAGAAACTCGATATGCCGACAACAAGCAACGTGCTACAATGGTTCTGCACCGACGGAACCAAGGTGAGTGTGCGCCCGTCGGGCACAGAGCCCAAAATTAAGTTCTATATCGAGGTGAAAGACCCGTCGTTCAAGTGTGCCGGTTGCTACCAGCGTTGCACAAAGGCGGCTGAGGAGAAAATCGAGGCTATCAAGAAGAGCCTTAATCTCGACTAAGGCTAAGGGATGATGGTCATATTAATTTAGAAATCATTGAAGGTTATCATAAGCTTAAACGTGATGCATTAAAGGTATCATAAACTTTTCTTAAAAGATTAGTAATAAGATTATTCATTAGGTTGGCAGGCAGAGACTATTGTGGTAAGTGATTATAGCTATAGTTTTTGCCTGCATTTTTTTTTGACTAATAAATGAACAGAAAAAACATAATAACACTTGTGGCCTCCATGCTCGTCGCTTTTGGAGCAACAGCCGCCGACAACTACGCACAGAAGGTGAACACCCTTATAGGTACCGACTATACTGGCAACACCTATCCAGGGGCTCAAACGCCGTTTGGAATGGTGCAGCTCAGCCCCGACAACGGATTGCCCGGATGGGACCGTATAGCAGGATATTTCTACCCCGACAGCACTATTGCCGGATTCTCGCACACTCATCTGTCGGGAACAGGAGCAGGCGACCTCTACGACATTTCGTTCATGCCTGTGACGCTGCCCATTAGCGATGCTCCGGCTCCACTCGGCATTCACTCGAAGTTTAGCCATAACGACGAGACAGCTCATGCCGGATACTACCAAGTGAGACTTACAGACTATGACATAAATGTGGAACTGACAGCCACACCCCGATGCGGAATACAACGCTACACGTTCCCAAAGAACGGATGCCAGCGCATGGTGATTCTGAACCTGAACAAGGCTATGAACTGGGATGCCACCAAGGATAGCCGAATAGTGCAGCTCGACAAATACACCATTGAGGGCTATAGATTCTCCGACGGATGGGCACGCGACCAAAAGGTGTGGTTTCGCACAAGATTCTCGCAGCCCATCGACAACATGATGCTCGAACGCACGGAACTGAAGGATGCCGACGGAAAGACGACAGGGTGGGGGTATGTGGCGCGAATTACCTTCGCTGCCGACGCTCCAGAACAACTAACACTTGCCACGGCTCTGTCGGCTACGGGTCAGGATGGAGCGGCACGCAACCTCGACGCCGAAGCCAAAGGCAACAACTTTGAACAATATCGCCAGGAGGCAGAACGAATGTGGAATCGCGAGTTGGGAAAAATAGAAGTGGAGGGTGGTACGCCCGAACAGCAGACCACGTTCTACACAGCCCTATACCACGCTATGATAGCTCCCACGCTGTTCAACGATGTCGACGGCGCGTATATGGGTGCCGACAGGCAGGTGCACAAGGCAGAAGGATGGAACAACTACGAGACGTGCTCGCTATGGGACACCTATCGCGCGGCTCATCCGCTATACACAATAGTCGACCCGAAACGAGCTGGCGACATGGTAAACTCGTTTGTGGCTTTCAGCAAACAGAACGGACGACTGCCCGTGTGGAACATGTGGGCATCCGAGACCGACATGATGATTGGCTATCATGCGGCATCGGTAATAGCCGAGGCTGTGCTCAAGGGAGTGCCAGGAATAAACGCTAAAGAGGCTCTCGACGAATGTGTGAAGACTGCCAACCTCGACGACTACCGCGGCATAGGACTCTACAAGAAGCTCGGCTATGTGCCCTACGACGTGAAGGAACCAACGCTGGGCGACGATTGGTCGTTGTCGCGCACTTTGGAATATGCCTATGACGACGCGTGCATAGCGGCTCTTGCAAAACATCTGGGCAAGACTGCCGTCGCCAAGACTTTTGCAAAGCGCGCGCAGAACTATCGCAACGTCTATTGTCCTGGCACCACATTCATGCAGCCACGCGACTCGAAGGGCAACTTCCAGCCTAACTACTCGCCCGATGAGTACACATCTCACATTTGTGAGTCGAACGGATGGCACTATATGTGGTCGGTGCAGCACGATATTAAGGGTCTTGAGGCACTTGTGGGAAAAGAGCGGTTTGCCGACAAACTCGACAGCCTATTCACGTATTCTCCTGCTGCTAATGCCGAACTGCCGCTCTTCAGCACGGGCATGATAGGGCAGTATGCTCACGGCAACGAGCCAAGCCACCATGCTGCTTATATCTACAACAAGATTGGCAAGCCCGAGAAAACACAGAAATACGTTCACGAAATCCTAACTCAACTCTACAACGACTCGCCAGCAGGACTTTGTGGCAACGAGGACTGCGGACAAACGTCGGCATGGTATGTGTTCTCGGCAATGGGATTTTATCCGATGAACCCCATTAGCTGTGAGTATGAACTGGGCACACCGCTATTCAACCGGGTGACACTACATCTCGACGGTGGAAATACCTTTGTGGTGGAAGCCCAGGGAAAGAAAACCGACGGATACGAGGTGGAGAGCGTGACGCTGAATGGCAAGAAATTGAAGAACACCTATATCACACACAGCGAACTGATGAAGGGTGGAAGACTGACGTTTAGGATGAAATAACTTTAGTTTCGTAAGCGAAAGAATTAATTGGAAGTTATTGGATATTAACTCGCTTAGCTCGTGAAGTTAATGGACAATACCATTAGCTTTTGAATTTGCGAAAGTTCGATGAAATAAAAAAATAACGTTCATTACACGGTATGATAAAAGATGATTATACACGTGTAATGAGCGTTTTTTTGCGCGAGTAAAAAAAGTAGACGGGCCGACAGAAAACTGTCAACTCGTCTACTTATTCTATAAATTAAGCTTCTATAAATTAAGCCTCGATAGCAGCAACTCCTGGGAGCACTTTGCCCTCGATAGCCTCGAGCAATGCACCACCACCAGTAGAGATGTATGAAACCTGATCGGCCAAACCGAACTTGTTGATACAAGCTACAGAGTCACCACCTCCGATGAGCGAGAATGCGCCCTCCTTGGTAGCCTCGGCGATAGCGTCGGCAATAGCCTTTGAGCCACCTGCGAAGTTGTCGAACTCAAATACGCCAGCAGGACCGTTCCAAAGGATAGTCTTGGCACCCTTGATAGCGTCAGCGAAGAGCTTGCGTGTCTCAGGACCTGCGTCCATGCCTTCCCAACCCTCAGGAATAGCGTTAGATGGGCAAATCTGTGTGTTGCAGTCGTTCTTGAAGTCGTCGCCACAAACAGAGTCTGTGCCAAGCACGAGGTTCACACCATTCTCCTTAGCCTTCTTAATCACGTCGAGAGCCACGTCGAGCTTGTCGTCCTCGCAGATTGACTTGCCAATCTGTCCACCCTGAGCCTTAGCGAATGTGTAGGTCATACCACCGCAGAGGATGAGGTTGTCAACCTTGGTGAGAAGATTCTCGATGATGCCAATCTTTGTAGACACCTTAGAGCCACCCATGATAGCTGTGAACGGACGCTTGATGTTGCCGAGAACGGCGTCAACAGCGTTAACCTCCTTCTCCATGAGGAAGCCGAGCATCTTGTGGTCCTTGTCGAAGTACTCGTCGATAACGGCTGTAGAAGCGTGCTTGCGGTGAGCAGTACCGAAGGCATCCATCACGTAGCAGTCGGCGTAAGAAGCGAGTTTCTTGGCGAACTCCTGCTGGCGGCCCTTCATCTCCTTCTTGGCAGCGTCGAACTCAGGTGTGCCCTTCTCTACGCCTACCGGCTTGCCTTCTTCCTCAGGATAGAAGCGGAGGTTCTCAAGGAGCAGAGCCTCGCCCGGCTTAAGAGCAGCAGCCTCCTCAGAAGCGTTGCCACAGTCCTTAGCGAACTTAACCTCAACGCCGAGAGCAGCAGATACGTTAGGAACAATCTGGCTCAAAGAGAGCTTCATGTTCACCTTGCCCTTAGGCTTGCCCATGTGGCTCATCATGATAAGGGCACCACCGTCGGCGAGCACCTTCTTCAATGTGGGGAGAGCACCGCGGATACGGGTATCGTCGGTTACATTTCCATTTTCGTCCAATGGCACGTTGAAGTCAACGCGTACAATTGCCTTTTTGCCGGCAAAGTTGAAATCTTCGATTTTCATTTCTTTATTAGTTTTATTTTAAAAGTTAGAAATAAATATTCTGAATATAAATGTTGGTGGTTTATTTCGACCGCAAATTTACAAAAAAATATATAGATACGGCACACTTTTCGAGTTAAGTATTGAAAAAAGCCGCTTTTTATTCCTCGTATTCCGTCTTGTCTTCGATGCCAGCCTCTTGTAGTGCTTCTTTGCGCTCTACGCATGTGCCGCATTTTCCACAATGCAAACTTCCGCCCTTATAGCAACTCCATGTCTCGGTGTAGTCGATTCCAAGTTGTTTGCCTATGCGAGCTATGTCTGATTTTGTGATTGCGGTGTAGGGAGCCACCACGCGCACATTATTGAAAGTTCCAGCTGTGGCAGCCGAGTCGATGGCGTTGATAAACTCTGGGCGGCAGTCGGGGTAGATGGTGTGGTCGCCGCCGTGGTTGGCAATGAACACCTGGTCGAGATTGTTGCTTTCGGCTATTCCTATGGCTATCGAGAGCATAATTCCGTTGCGGAACGGCACTACGGTCGACTTCATGTTGTCGTCGGCATAATGCCCCTCGGGAATAGCGTCGGCACCCTGAAGAAGGCTTGACTTGAAGTACTGGTGCATGAAGTCGAGGTTGATGGTGATATGTTTTATACCCAACCGTTTGCAATGCATCTCGGCGAAAGGAATCTCTCGGGCGTTGTGATTGCTACCATAGTCGAACGAAATGCCAAGGGCAATATCGTCTTTGTGGTCGTAGAGTAGAGTAATGCTGTCCATTCCGCCACTCACGATGATTACTGAATTTTTCATATGTGTTGTACTATATTTATTGTTCTGTTATTTGATGTTTGCCAATTTTGTTTCTCACCCGAACAGTTCCCTCAACGCTTCCTCCACTTTGCGTACGGGATGTATGTTGATGTGGTATTTTGAAAGGTCAAGACTCTGGACGTTGTGTTTGGGCAGAACGATGTCGGTGAAGCCTAATTTCTCGGCTTCAGCAATTCGTTGCTCTATGCGGTTGATAGGGCGAACCTCGCCACTCAGTCCCACTTCGCCCGCCATGCACCATCCCGGCTCGATAGATGTGTCGACATTGCTCGACAGTACGGCTGCAATCACGCTGAGGTCCATGGCAAGGTCGGTCACGCGCAATCCACCCGCTATGTTCACAAACACGTCCTTTTGTATGAGTTTGAATCCTACACGTTTCTCTAATACCGCCAGGAGCATGTTCAATCGGCGTTGGTCGAAACCTGTGGCAGAACGTTGAGGAGTGCCATAGGCAGCTGTTGAAACGAGTGCCTGAGTCTCTACAAGAAATGGGCGCACACCTTCGATGGCAGAACTGATGGCAACGCCCGACAATCCCTCGTGATCTTGCGAGAGAAGCAGTTCCGAGGGGTTGCTCACCTGACGCAGTCCTGTGTGCTGCATCTCGTAGATGCCAAGTTCTGACGTGCTTCCGAAACGGTTCTTTATCGAGCGCAGAATGCGATACATGTTGTGCTGGTCGCCCTCAAACTGCACCACCGTGTCGACGATATGCTCCAGAATTTTAGGTCCGGCGAGAGTACCCTCCTTGTTGATGTGACCTATGAGCACAACAGGAGTGCCGCTGGTCTTAGCAAAGCGCAGGAGTGAGGCTGCACACTCTCGCACCTGGGTGATGCTTCCTGGCGAGCTGTCAACCTCATCGGTGGCTATGGTCTGTATGGAGTCGATGACCAGAAGTTCGGGACGCAATTCGGTAGCATACTCGTAGATGCGCTGAAGTGAAGTCTCGCACAGGATGCTAACGTTGTCGAGCGCATCAAGAGCCATGTTAGAACAGCCCATAAGCAATCGCTCGGCACGCATACGCAACTGGTGGGCACTCTCCTCGCCGCTGACGTAGAGAATGCGCCTGTCGTGCATGTTGAGAACGGTCTGCAATGTCAGCGTGCTCTTGCCAATGCCAGGCTCGCCACCAAGCAGAACTATGCTGCCCGCCACAAGTCCACCACCAAGCACACGGTTGAGCTCGGCATCGTGCATGTCGATGCGTGGGTCGTCTTGAGTGGGGATGTCGCTCAGCTTTAAGGGACGACTTCCTGCTCCTCCCGAGCTGTGACGAAAGAGTCCCTCGGCGGTACTGGCAGGTTGTGAACTGCCCAAATGTATCTCTTTGAAAGTGTTCCATTGTCCGCAACTCGGACATTTGCCTATCCACTTAGCAGACTCCTGTCCGCAGTTGCTACATACATAGGCAGTCTTTTGTTTTGCCATAATTATAAGTATATATTTAAGGCTTTGAAGCCTATATGATACAAAAGTAATAATATTTTTCGTCGTTACAAAATTTATTGCTACTTTTGCCATATGAAAAAATTTGCACTATACATATTTATGGCGGCTTTTGTCGCCTCGTGCGGCAACTCCTACGAGGAGCAGAAGCGCATTACCAAGGCCGAACGTGCCCTTCTTCAACGACAGGACTCGCTCGCCCTAAAGGTAGCAGTCATGCCTACACTCGACTGTATGCCGCTCTTCTTGGCTAAGGAGCGACAACTCTACGATACAGCAAAACTTGACCTTAGATTGCGCTATTTCACGGCACAGATGGACTGCGACACAGCTATAGCAGGAAAGAGCGTGGAGGGATTCGTGAGCGACTTGGTGCGGACCGAACGACTCAAGCGCAATGGTGTAAAACTCGACTACGTGTCGTCGACCGGGGCATACTGGCAACTTTTAGCCAACCACAAGGCGCGAATAAAACAAGTTGAACAGCTGGGTGACAAGATGGTGGCAATGACACGCTATTCAGCCACGGACCTTCTGACCGACATCGCTCTGGAAGGGGTGAAGACTTCGTCTATGGTGTTTCGCATACAGGTGAACGATGTAAACGTGAGACTGGCGATGCTGCTCAACAACGAAATGGACGCCATGTGGCTTCCTGAGCCTCAGGCTACTGTGGCAAGAAGAATGAAGCACACAAAGCTTTTCGACAGTCGTGACAAGAAATTGAGTCTTGGAGTAATTGCATTCCGAAATGATGCCATGAACGACAAGCGACGCAAGAAGCAAATCGAGGAGCTGATGAAAGCTTACAACTCGGCGTGCGACTCGATAAACCAAAGAGGAATGAAACACTATTCCGACCTGCTCTACAAATATTATAAGGCAGACGCCAAAACCGTGAACGCTCTGCCTAAAATAAAGTTTGAACACGCAGCCAAACCACGTCAGGAGGACATAAACGTTGCCACTGGCAAGAAGGGATAAATAAACAAGACGATGAAACCGACTATTAAGCACACCATATTAGCCGACAGAAATGTGGACTGCGCATTGCAAATGCTAAGCAAGCGCATGAACGACCTTGACATCAGCCAATATAAAATCCAGATGGAATTGATTGAGGCCGATTATAAACTTATGTGCGATTGCTTCAAGAGGGGGATAAACGATCCGAAGGGTGGGGATATCTACGATTCGCTGCTCAGAAGAACCTATCGCCTGTATAGCAACGTGCGACTGGCATCGCTCGTGAAAAACCGATTGGCACTTGCTCAATGCAAGAGTGTGGTAGATAATAATGACTGGCAAGAGGATTCGATAAAAACAACGCTTGAAGCCTATGTGCAGGATGTGGCTATGGCTTCGCTACTCGAAGGCGACGAGCAGGAGAAATCGTTGAAGAAAACACATGCTGCACACCAGCGTTATATAGACAACTTGTTTAGAGCTATCATCGTGGCAAAACAATGGAACGACGATTGTGCACATTTCTACAGAAGTCTGCTGCTATCGCCAACTATTGACCAATACGACTCCATGCTCATTGTGAGTGCGCTGACTATAGCGTTAGAATGTGTGTTCGACCCAAACAAATGGCTAACACTCGTCGAGGTTTATAACAACTCTAATATCCAGGAACTACGACAAAGAGCACTTGTAGGAATTGCCATAACAATGCCCGACCAAGAAACACAGCTGTTCCCGCAACTGAAAGAAGCCATTAGCAAACTATGCTCGTCGGAGTCGACACGCAAAGAGCTTGTGGAATTGCAGATACAATTGCTATATTGCATTCGCACAGAGTCGGATAGTGCTGAAATTCAACGAGATATAATGCCTGCGCTCATCAAAAACAATAGCTTTAGAGTGACACGTGACGGCATAGAGGAAAAAGACGACGACACAATGGACGATATTTTAGGCAATGACTCGACCGAAAGGAAAATCGAGGAAATGGAACAAAATATCAACCGCATGAGGGAAATGGAAAAGAAGGGTAGTGACATCTATTTTGGCGGTTTCGCCCATATGAAGCGATTCTCTTTCTTCGATCAAATCAGCAACTGGTTCACTCCATTCTATATGGAACACCCCGACGTTACCAATGCTGTGAAGAACGACAAGGCAAGCATGATTGAGGGTGTCATTAGCCATGCGCCATTTTGTGATTCCGATAAATACTCGTTTGCATTTGCGTTGGCTTCGGTCTACGACCGCTTGCCAGATGCAGTAAAGGAAATGCTTACACAAGGATCTCAAAAGCTGATAGGCTCTACTACGGAAAACGACCGTAATTCATCTCCCTATATACGACGCATGTATTTGCAGAACATGTATAGGTTTTATAATCTCTATCAGGATCGCAATAGCTTTACAAATCCTTTTAATAACAAGGACAATACGTTGTCTGCACCGCAGGTTTTCTTCTTCGCAAATAAGAACGTATCGCCTTTGATGGGAGAAAGTAGGCTGGATGTGGCACGTGTGCTATTCAAGTGGAAATTCTACGATAGGGTAGTGGAAGTTCTTAACATCAAGCAGTCGGCAGATGACCACGCTCCTAACGAGGAAGAGTTGCTGTTGCTCGCGAACTCATATCAGCGAATGGGAGACGTGGATAAAGCTGCAAGTATTTTCAAACAAATGCCCCAAAATCGCTTGGCTCTCAAGGGATATGCCTACACTATGTTTGTTATGCGTAAATATCAAGAAGCCGCAGATCTTTACTCGAATCTGCTCAACGAAGCTCCTGACGACAAGCGAATGATGCTCTACAACGGATTGTCACTTGTCAACAGCGGCAGACAAAAAGAAGGCATGGCGTTCTTGTTCCGCTTGAACTATGAATGTCCTGAGGACAAAAACGTGATGAGGGCACTTGCCTGGGGACACCTTTCAGGAGGCAAACCCGGTGAAGCAGAACGAATTTACGACCTTATACTTGAACAGGATACAACTATTGGGGCCGACCTTCTGAACAATGGATACGCCAAATGGTTTATAGGAAAACAAGAAGAAGCAGTAGAACTATTTAAACGCTATAAGGAAGAGTTTCTGAAAGATAACAACAAAACGATTGAAGAAGACTTCACCACAGACAGCTATATTTTCGGAAAATATAATGTAAAGGATTTTGAAATCAAGATAATGATTAGCTTGGTTGAAAATGATTAATAATAAAGGAAAGCACCACCGAAACAGGAATTAATTCCTTTTCGATGGTGCTTATATTGTAAGTGACAACCAGTTCGGAAGCTAACTGTCCGCCGCTTACTGAACAATTAAAATTTAGCCCAAATATTTCATAAGAATTTTTGCGTTGCCGCTGTCTCGCAACTTGGCAATACTCTTCTCGCGTATCTGTCTCACACGCTCACGTGTGAGACCAAGCTGATCGCCAATCTCCTCAAGACCCTTTTCGTGACAACCAATGCCGAAACACTCGCGAATAATAGTAATTTCGCGGTCCTTAAGCACCTTGTTAAGCACAGAATTAAGCTCCAAAGCCATAGACTCGTGGTCGACATGGCGGTCGGTACGGCTGTCTTCGCCACTCGGCATTACATCAAGCATACAGTTGTCCTCGCCATCTTGAAACGGGGCATCGATGCTCAAGTGGTGGCCGTCTGCCATAAGACTCTGACCAATTTTCTCCTCGTCGATTTTTGTAGCATCCGAAAGCTCAGAAACCGATGGATGGCGCTGGTTTTCTTGCTCAAATTTATTAATCTCGTGATTGATTTTGTTGAGCGAACCCACCTGATTGAGGGGCAAACGAACAATGCGGCTCTGCTCGGCGATGGCTTGCAAAATGCTCTGACGAATCCACCATACAGCGTATGAGATGAACTTAAAGCCACGAGTCTCGTCAAATTTTTGTGCTGCCTTGATGAGTCCTATGTTGCCTTCATCGATGAGGTCGGTAAGCGTAAGACCCTGATGTTGGTATTGCTTGGCTACAGACACCACGAATCTGAGGTTGGCTGTCACAAGCTTGTCCTTGGCACGTTCGCCCTCGGGACCGCCTTTTTTGATTTTTTGAGCTAGCTCAATCTCTTCGTCTATGGAAATCAGCGGGGCACGTCCTATCTCCACGAGATATTTGTCGAGTGCCTCACTTGATCGGTTTGTAATACTCTTTTGAATCTTAAGTTGTCTCATCTTAAATACCTTAAAACTTTCTACGGCGTTTATAAACGTGAATGTGAGCTTTCGGGAACTGTCCGAAAACTTTGCAAAGGTAAGCTTTTTTTATTAATTGACAAAGTAGAATTGTAAGAATATTATATTATTCGAATGCAATTACTAATTTTTAATATTCATCACGAGTTTTTATGCGTTTTTTAAATGTTAACAGAGGTTATTTAAAGCCCAAGTAACCGCCATTATGATAAATAGGGTTGATGATTATAATTTCCTCAACCTTTTAAATACAGAATTATTATCGTGAATATATGAAGGTTAATGCAGATTTCCTCAACCTTTTAAATACAGAATTATTATCGTGAATATATGAAGGTTAATGCAGAATTGTCGTGAAAATGAAAGCATAATACAGATTACTCATAAAAATGGAATGTGGAATGAAGAATTATCGCCATTCCTCATTCCACGTTCAAAATACAAAATTACTGATGTTGCTCTCTGAGCAAGTCGTTAACAGTCTTTACAGGATTGAAAGTTTCGATGGGCACTTCTACGAATATTGTGTTCCAATCGCTCATTGCACCATTCCATAGTCCAGGCAACTCAAGAGCTTTCAGTTCACGTCCGTTCTTGCTCTTTGAACTTATGAATCCTGTTGAGCGGTCTACAAAGTCTGGTAAATGGAAACGGTTGCCCTTATAATCCTTCGTTGCGCATACTAGGTCAACAGGATTAAAATGTGTGCCATCCTTGAACATTTTCACATATTCCTCGTTGTTCTTGTCAATTTGGCTTGATTCTAGAATTTGTGGGCTTACTGTGCCATCGGCATTATAGCAAAGGAACGGCCCACCACCCGGCTCGCCCACATTCTTCACGACTCCGCATACACGCATCGGACGGTTAAGTTTGTTCTTAAGATAGATAACAAGCTCGGCATCCTCTAGTTCCTTAATATCGTGTTTGCGATTTCCTAAATTTTGCTGTACGAAGCGGATAATTTCTTCAATTTGTTCGTGTGAATAAACTCCCGTGTCGAGCAGACGCAAGTAATCGAAAGCTTTTTTCTGAGCATCAACAAGAATACCAGCAATCACCTTCTTGTAAAGAACAGTTATGTCCTTAATGCGGTCTGGCACAACATTATCAATATTCTTGATAAACACAACGTCTGCGTCAATCTCGTTAAGATTCTCAATGAGAGCACCATGTCCACCTGGACGGAACAACAAAGTACCATCCTCGTTTCTAAACGGAGTGTTGTCTGTATTAGCAGCTATTGTATCGGTACTTGGTTTCTGTTCAGAGAAACTAACATTGAAGTGAATATTGTACTTCTTCTCATAATAAGCAGCTTTCTCCCCTACTTTCTTCTTGAATAAGTCGAGATGGTCGTGTGAAACCGTAAAATGAATGTTGGCTTCACCGTTAGAACAGGCGTAGAGAGCAGCTTCCACAAGGTGTTCCTCCATAGGAGTGCGAGGACCGTCCTCATAGTTATGGAACAAAAGTAGGCCCTTAGGAAGTTGACCGTAGTTCAATCCCTTTTTTTCAAGCAAGTTGGCAACGACCTCCTTGTATTTACCCTCTTTCTTCAAATCGCAGACACATGCCTCGTCGTTCTCTTTACATTTGTTGCAAAGTTCATGCTTAAAGGCGAATTTCTTTATATTGTCGAAGAATTCTTTCTCGAAGTCGGTTGTTGGAACATCGTAGTCGGCTGTGAGAAAAGCGAATAGATTCTTGAACATTCGGCTAGCTGCGCCACTTGCTGGCACAAACTTCACTACCTTATGTCCCTCGCCAGAATATTTGGTCCAATCGTCAACGTATTTCTGGCATTCCTCCTTGTTAGGAGCAAAGATACCATTGCCGATAGAAGCAGCTGCCTCAATCTTCAAAAATGGGAATCCTTCCTTTATTTGGTTTAACTGATGTTGCACCATCTCAGGTGTGATACCTCTTTGGGAAATCTGATTCAAATCTTGTTTAGATAACATAATAAATGATTTTATTGGTTAAGTATTTGTTTTTTATAGCTGATTTGTGGTATATTCAATACAAATTTAGTTACTTTTTCTTTAAAAGAGAAATATTCATGCGATTTTTTGTAACTTTGCGTTAGAAATTAACATCAAAAGTGTGAATTATGGAGGAAAAGTTCAGTTTTACTGTTGAAGAGAAGGCACAGTTGGTGCAATTAGCCAACAGCCTGCGTCGTGTTATGGGCGACTCCTTGCAGCCCAATGACGAGGAGAACCTGCGCAAGCAGCTTGAGACAGAAATCAACAACAACAAGATACGTCGCGATGTGTTCGGTCTAAACCCAATATTGTTGAGTTTCCAAACTGCCGTACTCGAACTTGAAGAAATTGGAATGAAGCGCGAATGCGTGCTTGCCATACTGTTGTATAACAGTATTATCAGCGGCAATCTTTCGCTTGAAGAAACGGCACGTGTCTTTGGAGATAGCGTGGCACACATCATACATGGGCTCGTGCGCATCCACGAGCTTTACACTAAGAATCCGGTGATTGAGAGTGAGAACTTTAGGAATCTTTTGCTCTCATTTGCCGAAGATATGCGTGTCATACTGATTATGATAACCGACCGTGTGAATCTGATGCGCCAAATACGTGACGTGGATAACAAAGAAGCCCAGCAGCGAGTGGCAGAAGAGGCAAGTTACCTTTATGCCCCACTCGCCCACAAACTTGGACTCTATAAACTAAAGAGTGAGCTCGAAGACCTTAGTTTGAAGTATCTGGAGCACGACGCTTACTATATGATAAAGGATAAACTCAACGCCACAAAGAAGTCGCGTGATGCCTATATCGCTAAGTTTATAGCACCTATAGAGGAGAAACTTAAAGTCATGGGCATCAAATGTCATATAAAGGGCAGAACCAAAAGCATACACTCAATTTGGCAAAAGATGAAGAAACAGCAATGTGGGTTTGAGGGAATTTTCGACCTTTTCGCCATACGCATCATCATCGATTCGCCTATTGAACTTGAAAAAATGCAATGTTGGCAGACCTATTCTCTGATAACAGACATGTATCAGCCAAATCCGAAGCGTCTACGAGATTGGCTGTCGGTGCCAAAATCGAATGGCTATGAGAGTCTACATATCACGGTGCTTGGACCAGAGCAGAAATGGGTTGAGGTGCAGATAAGGACAGAGCGTATGGACGAGATTGCAGAGCGTGGACTTGCAGCCCATTGGCGTTATAAAGGCATCAAGGGAGAATCGGGTCTCGACGAGTGGTTGGGAAACATACGCTCGGCCCTCGAAAACAACGACAACATGCAACTCATGGACCAGTTCAAGATGGATTTATATGAGGATGAAGTGTTTGTGTTTACACCCAAGGGCGACCTGCTGAAGTTTCCTAAGGGAGCAACCATTCTCGATTTTGCCTATCATATCCATTCGGGAGTGGGCAACAAGTGTGTCGGTGGAAAGGTGAATGGAAAGAATGTTCCTATACGCGAACCATTGCATTCAGGCGATACAGTAGAGGTGCTCACCCAAGTAAATCAGAAACCCAAACGCGACTGGCTCAACATTGTCCAGACCTCAAGGGCAAAGTCTAAGATTCGTCTTGCTCTAAAAGAGACCTTGGTGAAGGAATGTCAATATGCAAGAGAAATACTTGAACGAAAATTCAAGAACCGCAAAATTGATATTGACGAAAGCGTAATGTCCCATCTTATAAAAAAGATGGGATTTAAGGAGACATCTGATTTCTATAAGCAACTCGTCGACGAGAAGATTGACGCAAATGACGTAATCGACCGTTATGTGGAGGAACGCGACCGTGAACTTAACCAGAAACTCTCGGGAGTGGTAAGGTCGGCAGATGAGTTTAGCTTTGGAACTGAGGACGGCACACAAACAAGCTACAACATTGTTGGAAGTGATGACGAGCTTGTTATCGACCAAAATCTCAAGGGTGTAGACTACTCTCTTGCTCGGTGTTGTCATCCTATATATGGCGACCCTATCTTCGGATTTGTTACGGTAACAGGAGGCATAAAAATCCATTGTCAAAATTGTCCCAATGCTCCGGAACTACGCAAACGTTTCGGCTATCGTATTGTAAAGGCACGTTGGAGCGGCAAGGGACAGTCACAATATAGCATTACTTTGAGGATAGTTGGTAATGACGATCTTGGCATTGTGAACAACATTACCAGTATTATTTCGAAGGAAGAGAAAATTGTGATGAAGTCGATAAATATAGACAGTCACGACGGATTGTTCAGAGGAAACCTGAACGTGCTAGTTGACGACACGTCAAAACTAGAGTTGTTACTGAAAAAACTTCGTACGGTGAAGGGCGTGAAGTCTATTTCTAGACTATAAAGAAGCCGAACTCTAACAAGTTCAGAAGTATAGAAGAAACAAACGTGTATAAAATTGTTATTATCGCACGAAAGAAAAGTAAATGAGGGTGTGTTATGTAAATATGTTCAGACACGCCCTCATCCTTTTTGTTCTTGCTTACTTGCCTATTTCTTCTCAATATCATTCATAAAAGCGTCCAATTTTGCAATGCCTTCAGCAGTGCATATTCCACGCAACATAAGAAACACGATGTTGTGCATAAGATGTTTCATAGAATAATCCTTATACATTTCCGTAAGCATGGCATATTCCATTGAGGCCTGCCCTATTTTGAGGACGATGTCGAAATCCATATCTCCACGAAAGTATCCCTCTTTCACACCCCTCAAAAAGAATTGCTTTGCCTCAATCTGTCGCTTTTTGCGTTTGGATTCGAGATAAATGGTGACAGTTTTGTATTTATGTAACTCCTCGAAGAAAGCAGGAGTTATGTCGGCAACACCAATTATCTGACGTTTATAAAATTCTATAATAATATCAATCACATTATGGTTGCTATTCAAGGCATACTCAGACATGTGCGCATCTTCCTCCTCCTCATGACGTCGCATACATTCAAGCAGCAATTCTTCTTTATTTGAATAAATCTCATATAGAGTGCGCTTCGATATTCCCAGCGAGTTGGCAATGTCGTCCATCTTCACCGACTTAACACCACGATGAAGAAACTCTCTCATCGCGACTTTCAGTATCTTGCCTGGTAATTCTGTCCTGTAGTTTGTCTGTGGATTGTCTTTATACATTATATATATTATATATAGGTGATTCTTTTTGCTTATATTTCTGATTGCAAAGTTACAAAAAACTATTTGTTGCTGTCGGGTTTTTGCTCTTTTTTTTTCATCTGAGTTGTAAGTGTCATAATAACTTATAAAAAAAAGCACATATTGTTGTGAATATGCACGTTTTTCGTTAACTTTGCCATCAGAATAATAATTTACAGACGTAAAAAACACAATCAACATGGTGAAAATTACAAAAGAACACGCTCTGGAATACCACCAGAATGGTCGTCCGGGAAAAATTGAGGTAAAGCCCACAAAACCTTATCATACCCAAACCGACCTTAGCCTCGCTTACTCGCCAGGTGTAGCATTTCCGTGTCTGGAAATACAGCAAAATCCAGACGATGTGTATAAGTACACAGACAAGGGCAACCTTGTAGCTGTAATCTCTAACGGCACAGCAGTACTTGGACTTGGTGACATAGGAGCCATGAGCGGAAAGCCAGTAATGGAGGGCAAGGGATTGCTTTTCAAAATTTATGGTGGCATTGACGTATTCGACATAGAAGTGGCAGAAAAAGATCCAGAAAAGTTCTGTGAGGCCGTGGAAAAAATAGCCCCAACATTTGGCGGTATCAATCTTGAAGACATTAAAGCTCCTGAATGTTTCTATATAGAAGAGCGTCTAAAGAAGACACTCGACATTCCTGTGATGCACGACGATCAACACGGCACAGCTATCATCTCGGCAGCAGGACTGAAAAATGCTCTTGAAGTGGCAGGCAAGGATATTGCCAATGTGAGAATCGTTGTGAATGGAGCAGGAGCTGCAGCCATAAGTTGCACAAAACTCTATGTTGCCCTTGGAGCCAAGGTTGAGAATATCGTAATGCTTGACTCTAAAGGAGTAATAACTGCCGATCGCCCAAATCTTACACCGCAGAAGAAACTCTTCGCCACAACACGTACCGACGTTCACACACTGGAGGAGGCTGTGAATGGAGCAGATGTCTTTGTAGGCCTTTCCAAGGGTAATGTGCTTACACAGGACATGATACGTTCTATGGCCGATCAGCCAATTGTGTTCGCACTTGCCAATCCTGTGCCAGAAATCAGCTACGAAGATGCCATGTCTAGTCGCCCCGACGTGCTTATGTCGACAGGACGCAGCGACTATCCCAACCAAATAAATAATGTTATAGGATTCCCCTATATATTCCGTGGAGCCCTCGATGTACATGCTAAAGCTATCAACGAGGATATGAAGATGGCTGCTGTACATGCGATTGCCAACCTTGCCAAACAGCCCGTGCCTGATATCGTCAACGAAGTGTATCACGTGAACGATCTTGCATTCGGACCAAAATATTTTATTCCGAAGCCTGTTGATCCGCGCCTTATCACCGAAGTTAGTGCAGCCGTGGCAAAAGCAGCTATAGATAGTGGTGTGGCACGCAAGACAATAACCGACTGGGATGCCTACAAGAAAAGTCTTATGGAGCTTCTCGGACAGGAGACAAAGCTAACTCGCAACCTGCACGACACAGCCCGTATGCACCCACAGCGCATAGTATTTGCAGAAGGAGCCCATCCGTCGATGATGAAGGCTGCCGTACAGGCAAAGACAGAAGGAATTTGCTACCCTATCCTACTTGGAAACCCCGACCGTCTGCGTCGTGTTGCTGAGCGACTTAAACTAAATCTTGATGGCATTGAGCTCATTGACATGCGTGCTGATCAGGAACAGGGACGCCGTGCCACATATGCTAAGCACCTCGCTAAGAAACGTGCACGTCAAGGCTACACATTTGAGGAGGCTTATGACAAAATGTACGAGCGCAACTACTTCGGAATGATGATGGTAGAAACAGGCGACGCTGACGCTTTCATAACAGGTCTATACACCAAATATTCCAATACAATCAAAGTAGCGAAGGAGGTTATCGGCATACGTCCTGAGTACAACACATTTGCTACTATGCATATCCTCAACACCAAGAAGGGCGTATTCTATTTGTCGGATACCCTCATCAATCGTCATCCAGACGAGAATGTGCTTATCGATATTGCAAAACTGTCAGCAAGTACAGTGAGATTCTTTAACGAAGAACCGCGCATGGCAATGATTAGCTATTCTAATTTCGGAACAGACGAAGTGGGAAGCCCTGTCAAGGTGCACACTGCCGTTGAAGAGCTACAGCGTCAATTCCCTGACTTGGCTATCGATGGCGAAATGCAGGTAAACTTTGCACTTAATAAGGAATTGCGCGATGACAAATTCCCCTTCACCCGTCTCAAGGGTCTCGATGTCAACACGCTTGTGTTCCCGAATATGAGCAGTGCCCAAGGCAGTTATAAACTTCTTCAGGCACTTGATCCGGATGCAGAGATTATCGGTCCGATTCAAATGGGACTTAATAAAGCTATCCATTTCACCGACTTTGAAAGTTCTGTTCGCGACATTGTCAATATAACAGCGGTTGCAGCTATCGACGCATATGTCGACAAAATAAAGAAGAGCAGATAAGTATCGTTTTTATACAATACTAAATATTATTACTAATAATACCGGGCATCATTTCTTGTCCGGTATTATAGTATTTAATAAAATCGTCAATAAGTATCAAATGTCACTATCAATAAGAATCTAATAAAACAATCAATATGATAGAATTTCCTTGTGCGAAAATTAATCTCGGACTCAATATCGTGGAACGTCGCCAAGACGGATACCACAACCTTCAGACTGTTTTCCTTCCAATTCCTATAGTCGACGCTTTGGAGATAAAAACCATGGACGAGCGTTTTCCTTCGACTATTAGCTGCGATTTGAAAGTTACTGGAAACTCGGTGGACTGTAGCGAGACCGATAATCTTATAGTAAAGGCTTATAATCTGATAGCTGCCGACTATGAGATTCCACGTGTTCACGCCCATCTCTATAAACATATCCCATCAGAAGCTGGTCTTGGTGGTGGCTCAAGTGATGCATCGTTTATGATTAAACTTCTTGATCAACGTTTCAGACTAAACATGGGTAATGCCGAAATGGAACACTATGCCGCAAAACTTGGTGCAGATTGCCCGTTCTTCATTACGGCAGAGCCAGCCTATGCAGAGGGAATAGGTGAGATACTGTCACCCGTAAATATTGTCGACAACAATCTTTCGGGATATACGCTGGTGGTTGTAAAACCTAATGTTTCGGTGTCAACCAAAGAGGCATTCGCTCACATAAAGCCACAAACACCCGAGAAGTGTTGTCGCAACATCGTAGCATTACCAGTAGAAAATTGGAAACAATGGCTGAAGAATGATTTTGAGGACAGTGTGTTTATGGTTCACCCTCAATTGGGCGATATTAAAAATCAGCTCTACTCCATCGGAGCTGCTTATGCGCAAATGAGCGGTAGTGGAAGCTCGCTGTTTGGTATCTTTAAAAACAATGTAGACAATGAAGTTATAAACAAGGTGTTCAAAGAATGCCAGACTTTCATTTTGACCCTTTAATTGAATGAATATGGACAATAAAAAAGAATTGTTCCCATTAGTGGACGAAGAGGGCAATGTAATAGGTAGTATTCTGCGTGGCGAAGCCCATGACGGTTCAAAGAAACTTCATCCAGTAGTCCACTTGCATGTATTCAACTCCAGAGGTGAACTTTTTTTACAGAAACGTCCAATTTGGAAAGATATACAACCAGACAAGTGGGATACAGCCTGTGGCGGACATGTTGACTATGGTGAGACGATTGACAAAGCACTCAGGCGTGAGGTTTCGGAAGAACTTGGTATCAAGGATTTTGTGCCAACACGAGTCACAAGCTATGTGTTTGAGAGTAAAATTGAAAAAGAACTCGTCAATGTCTACACAACTATTTATGATGGTCCTCTTCATACAAGTACAACAGAACTTGCAGGTGGAAGATTTTGGACAATTGACGAGATAAAGAATAGTATTGGTAACGATGTGTTTACACCTAACTTCGAGAGTGAGTTCACCTCAGTCATAATGCCTTTTGTCATCAGTAAACAATAATTCCTATACGGGTCTAAAGCTAAAAATTCAGCACCCAAGTCAGCGAGCAATAAAATTCAGCCGCAAATATGTAAACCACTATTAATGGTGACACTATTGATACTCCGTTGATGAGTGAAAGGAACACACTTGTCACCGATTTGAAGATTCCTGTCATACTACCATAAGTTACAGAGAGGAAACAAAGAGTAAAGGCCGACATCGGCACAATGCTCGCTGAGAAACTACTTGGTATAAGTGTTCCGACAGCACTTAGCAACACAGCATGTGGAATAAATGCCAGCAATATAATGCTTGTTATTATTGCCACTGCCTGCCATGCCACAACCAATAGAGCCATCCGCTCATAATCCGACAGCCGTTTGTAGTTTTTTAAAGATTGATACAGACGGCTGTCCTTAATTGTACCATACGAGAACCCCACCAATATTATCCATACCAAGGCTTTAGATGACACATTGTCAACCAACGACCCAAACAGCCATCTTAACCCCTCATTTCCAAGCAACGACCTAATTGTGGTGTCGGTACTAACCGATGCCACAATCCATGAGGATAATATCAAAAATAGTTGCATAGTGAACAATGCAAGGGTTGAATATGCCGATAAGGATATAATTTTGTTTCTTTTCTTCATTCCTTACTTTTTATTTCATAAGAACCATATTTATAAGTCAATTACTCGTCGTCGGCACAGAGATTGTCGAGACTCAAGATGCGCAACTCGAAAGCCTTTACCACTAGTCGAGTGGCGTTTATACCCACGCCACCATTACCATTGGGAAACAATTTCTGAATCAACTCATTCTGTCTCTTTTCAAGGCTTTTCACGCCAAAAGGCATTCCACGCAAGTTTGAAATTTGTTCTTTTGTGTAGCCCAGTGCAAGGTGACGCAGGAAACGCTCGTCGTATTCGTCTATTTCATAGCGTATCATAGCGTCATGGCTTTTTACTTGGTTTCGGATATTTTCGCAGAAATTCTCTACTATCTTTTCCAGTATAGGCTGATTGAACACGAGTTTTTTCCCGCTCATAACTCCTAAAACATCATCGCGAGTGAGTAGTTCCCCACTCTTGAGAATAATTCCGTCGCATCCAGCATCAAGAGCGTCAACCCACAGACGCTCGTTTAGTACCTCGCCAGTAAAGATGAGCACTTTCACCTCGGGGTGTTCCCCTTTAAGTCTGTTGCAAATGTCGATACCAACTGTCGTGCTTCCCCCAAGCCCGAGGTCAAGCAATACAAGATTGGGACACGACTTTGCAAAAACGCCCCAAAAGGAATCTTCGGAATCTGCTACACCAATGATTTCGGCTTCGGGAACTTCAGTCTTCAGAATACCCTCAGTACCCTTGAGTTCCAGAAGCACATCCTCTACTATTATAACCTTTATTTTATCCATTTTTTATGTCATATTGTTTTTACCACACTAAGTTACAACCTTATGTCTTAACTACCAAAGTAGCAGTAATGTATTTAACAGACATTAACCGTCAGCTGCCATTGTAACACAAATGTAATATGTGTTTAAAACCGGTGTAATATAGTGATTATAATTTTGCATCGTGAAAAAAAGCAAAACATATTATACTAATAAATAATGGAAACAATTTATCTATGTATCGTCGTTTTTCTGCTTTGCTTAGCAGTTTTCGACTTGTTTGTTGGCGTCAGCAACGATGCCGTAAATTTTCTTAACAGCGCGATTGGCGCGAAAGTAGCAAAATTCCGCACCGTGCTCTTTGTGGCTTCTGCGGGTGTAGCATTAGGAGCTGTGATGTCGTCGGGAATGATGGATGTGGCTCGTCATGGCATCATGCAGCCGTCGAACTTCACATTTTATGAAGTCATGACCATTTTCCTTGCGGTTATGGTTACTGATGTCATAGTTCTTGACATGTTCAACACACTTGGAATGCCTACGTCGACAACCGTTTCTCTTGTGTTTGAGCTTCTTGGTGGAACATTTATTATTGCTGCTATAAAGATAGCTACCGACCCGACGCTTGAGTTCGGCAACCTGCTCAACACCGACAAGGCTCTAAGTGTGATAGTTGCAATATTCGTGAGTGTGGCAATTGCTTTTGTTTTTGGTCTTATTGTGCAGTGGATTTCTCGCGTTGTATTCACCTTCAATTATCGCAAGCACTCACGCTACTCCATCGCCATTTTTGGTGGTATAGCTTTCACCGCTCTCGCTTATTTCATTTTTCTTAAAGGATTGGGTAAAAGCCGTTTTCTTGATGATAGCGTGAAAGAATGGGTCGAGGCAAATACAAGTATGCTGCTTGTCTACACATTCATTGGTTCTACGATATTGATGGAGATTTTCCACCTGTTGCGCATCAATGTATTTAAGTTTGTAGTACTGATGGGAACATTCGGACTTGCAATGGCTTTCGCCGGTAACGACCTTGTTAACTTCATAGGTGTGCCACTTGCAGGACTCGACTCCTACAACGACTTCGTTGCTAACGCAAATGGTGTAAGCGACACAAGTTTTCTTATGGAGTCACTCAATGGCTCAGCCCAAACACCTCCCTTCTATCTTTTGGGTGCTGGTGTTATAATGATTATAGCAATGGCAACATCCAAGAAAGCACGTAATGTAATCAAGACAAGTGTCGACTTGAGCCGCCAGGACGAGGGCGACGAAATGTTCGGTACAAGCCGTGCTGCTCGAAGTATCGTGAGAGTGACTCAGGAGTCAAACAACTGGCTGATGACCTATATGCCAGTTTGTTTAAAGAGATGGATTGACAGTCGTTTCAACAAACAAGACGCCGAACTTAACGATGGAGCAGCTTTCGATGTTGTTCGAGCTGCCGTTAATCTTGTCCTTGCCTCAATGCTCATCACGATTGGCACCAATTACAAACTACCACTCTCTACTACTTATGTAACTTTCATGGTGGCTATGGGTTCATCGCTTGCCGATAGAGCTTGGAGTCGTGAGAGTGCAGTATTCCGTGTGACTGGCGTGATAAGTGTGATTGGTGGATGGTTTATCACAGCTGCTGTTGCTTTTGGAGCTTGTGCTGTTGTTTGTCTGGCAATGTACTATGGTGGTGTGCTTGCTAAGCTTTTGTTCATCGCACTTGTAGTCTTCCTTCTTATTCGTAGTAACCGACAGTATTCAAAGAAGGAGAAAGAGGGCGACAAGGACGATGTATTCCGTCTTATGATGCGCACTCGCGACCCCGAGATTGTTTTGGATTTGCTCACTAAGCATGTTTCACGCACTCAGAGCTTCACAACAAAATTTGTCATCGATCAGTTTAATAAAATCATCGACGGTCTTGAAAGCGAGCGTCCTAAAACCCTGCGCAAGGTTTCAAATGATTTGTCCAAAGAAAAGGAAATGTTGAAGAAATATCGTCGTCAGGAATTACTTGCTCTGAAACGAGTGCCAACAGAAGTGGCAATAGAGCGTAATACATGGTTCCATCTTGGCATCAACTCTTCCGAGCAATATATATATTGCTTGCGCAGAATACTCGACCCGATAAAGGAACATGTGGACAACAACTTTAATCCTCTGCCCAAGGAATACGTAGACGAGTTCCAGACTGTTCGCGTGAATATCAACGAACTGATGCAGCAGACAGAGACACAAATTTCAACAGGACGCTTTGAACACTACCGTGAGACTCTTGCACTCGCCGACCAATGCAAAGACGAACTTTCTGTAATCAGAAAGAAACACATGGACAGAATACAAGAAGCTAAGGACAATACTTATCTGCAAGTATCGCTTGTTTATCTCAATCTGTTGCAGGAGAGTCAGCAGTTGCTCAGCAATATGCGTCACCAACTGAGAGCAGCAAAGAAATTTATGGAAAATTAAAATTGAAAAAAAAGTTGCTACTTAAATTAACGGGAGACTATGGTAAAAGGAAGTACCATAGCCTCCTGTTTTTTTTGTTTCCACGCGTGATTGCAAAATAAACACCGCTAAATTTTCATACAATCATATTTTTCTGTAATTTTGTGTCTTATTACAAAAACAAGAAAATAATAGTATTTAGGACGATGAATAAAGCCCATCACATAAAGGCAAAAAGACAAATGGCAATATTGCTTGGCGCATTTACCCTGACACTTGCGATATTCTCACCGTTGACGCTTGTATCATGTAATTCAAGCGACAGCGATGACGTAGAGAAGCGTGTTACGGAATTTGCACACAACTACTTCAACTTGCGGCTTCGTCAGGCTTCTTCAATGTGCACGGAACCATCGCTCAGATGGATAAAATACCGAGCTGCCAATATCACACAGACCGACTTGGATGTGCTCGACGCTCAGACAGATACCGCAACGTGTCAAATTGATGACATCAATATCAAGGGCGACTCTGCAACGGTAAGTATTACTGTAAATAACTTTCTGTTATGCGACTCGATTGGCAAACCTGGACGTATTTGTAAGGAAGCTCAGATGAATATTCCCGTGAAGAAAGTAAACAAAGTATGGCTTGTCGATATTGATCGGTTGATATAGAAAAACGGCCTCAAAATCGTACCCCTTCATCCTTTTTTACTTAATAAATAATTGATATCCAAATAGATATAAAATAGAAGATGATTTCAATAGAAAATTTAACGGTAGAGTTTGGCGTAAAACCCCTATTCCGTAATGTTAACTTTGTTGTCAACGACCGCGATCGCATAGCTCTCGTGGGAAAGAATGGCGCAGGTAAATCCACAATGCTTAAGATTATCTGCGGAATGCAGAAGCCAACAGAAGGCAATGTAGCCATTCCCACCGACACCACGATTGGATACCTGCCTCAGGTGATGGTACTACAAGACAACACTAGTGTCAAGGAAGAAGCGCGTAAGGCTTTTGCCGATACCACAAGAATGAAGGAACGCATCGACAGGCTTAACCGTCAACTTATGGAGCGTACCGATTACGAGAGCGAGGAATACGCCCAACTTGTGGAGAAGTTTACTCAAGAACACGACCGCTATCTTATGCTTGGTGGCGACAATTATGAGGCAGAGATAGAGCGCACACTTACAGGTCTTGGATTTACTCGTGCCGACTTCGACCGCCCTACAAGCGAATTCTCAGGAGGATGGCGCATGCGTATAGAACTTGCCAAAATCCTTCTACGCCACCCCGACGTACTCTTGCTCGACGAGCCTACCAATCATCTTGACATCGAGAGTATAGGTTGGTTGGAGCGTTTCCTACAGCAAAGTGCTAAAGCAGTTGTGCTAGTCAGCCACGACCGCGCGTTCATCAATAACGTTACCAATCGAACTGTGGAAATTTCTTGTGGACAAGTGAATGACTACAAGGTGAAATATGATGAATATGTGAAACTGCGTGCTGAAAGACACGAACAGCAATTGCGTGCGTATGAGAATCAACAAAAAGAAATAGCCGATATAAAAGACTTTATAGAGCGTTTCCGATACAAGCCCACTAAAGCTGTTCAGGTGCAAAGTCGAATAAAGCAACTTGAGAAAATAGTGCCGATTGAGGTTGATGAGGTAGACACATCGACGATGCATCTTAAATTTCCACCGTGTCTGCGTTCGGGCGACTATCCCGTAATCTGCGAGGATGTGCGCAAAAATTATGGCGAACACACAGTTTTCGCAGACGTGAGCCTCACAATAAAACGAGGAGAGAAAGTAGCTTTTGTTGGAAAAAACGGTGAGGGAAAGTCGACGCTCGTAAAATGTATTATGGGCGAAATCCCTTTCGACGGAAAACTTAAGGTTGGTCACAATGTGCAAATTGGCTATTTTGCACAAAATCAGGCTCAGTTGCTTGACGGTGAGCTTACGGTGTTCGACACAATTGACCGAGTGGCAAAAGGTGACATCCGACTTAAAATAAAGAATATTCTTGGATCGTTCATGTTCGGTGGCGAAGCTATTGACAAGAAGGTAAAAGTGCTCTCTGGTGGCGAAAGAAGTCGTCTGGCTATGATAAAACTGCTACTTGAGCCCGTCAACTTATTAATTCTTGATGAGCCTACAAACCATCTTGATATTCCGTCGAAAGAAGTGCTAAAGGAAGCTATACTTGCTTTCGACGGCACGGCAATAATTGTAAGCCACGACCGCGAATTCCTCGACGGACTCGTTACGAAGGTGTATGAATTCGGAGGTGGCAAAGTGCGGGAACACCTTGGAGGTATATATGATTACCTTCGAGCTCATAATATAGAAAGTCTCGACCAACTTAATGCCACCAACGTCTTTGGCTCCGCAACATCTGTCAGCAACACAAAGATATCTTCAACAGTTAATGCCACTACTGAAGAATCTGCTCACCACCCAAAGATTAGCTATGCTGAGCACAAGGAACAGCAGAAGAAAATAAGAAAGGCCGAAAAACTTGTTGCAGAATCGGAGCAGAAAATTGAGACAATGGAAAACAGACTCAAGGAACTCGACTCTATCCTTTGCACGCCAGAGGGAGCATCCGACATGGATGTTATAAACGAATACACATCAATTAAAAAGCGTATGGACGAGGAGGAAGAACGCTGGACTCTCCTGTCTGAGGAACTGGAAAACTTGAAGCAATAAAACGCATTAAGTACTGTATGTGCTAGCTTTCTTGTCACATTTATGTATATATATACGTTATTTAGGTGATTTGGCATAAATTATATACAAAGTACAATTAAATTAAAAGAAAATTTGTAACTTTGCCACACATTTATAACCAATATAATCATATAGTTGATGCAAGTAGCCATTTTGAAATACAATGCAGGAAACATCCGTTCGGTAGTTAATGCGCTACGACGTATAGGATGTGAGCCTTTGATTACTGATTCTGCCGAGCAGCTACAAACTGCCGACAGGGTTGTAATCCCAGGACAGGGAGCTGCGGGAGCAACAATGAAATACCTTCGAGAGCACAGTCTTGATAAAATAGTGACAAATTTGAGGCAACCAGTGCTCGGGATATGTATCGGACAGCAACTGATGTGCAGTCATTCAGAAGAAGACGACACCGACTGTCTTGGCATATTCAACACCGTCGTGAGGAAATTTCAGCCTACATGCATTGCCGACAAAGTGCCAGCAATGGGATGGAACGGAATACATGACCTCAAGACTCCTTTGTTCAATGGAATAAAAGAGGACGACTTCGTTTATTTCGTACATAGCTATTATGTACCGGTTTGCGATTTCACAATCGCCACTTCGAACTATACCCAGCCATTTAGTGCAGCATTACACCATGGCAACTTCTACGCCACACAGTTTCATCCCGAAAAGAGTGGAAGCGTTGGAGAGCGTATTATGGAAAATTTCCTGAACTTACCTACAAATATCTAATAAATATGATAGAACTCATACCCGCAATAGACATCATCGGCGGCGAGTGCGTCAGGCTTACAAAAGGCGACTATTCCATGAAGAAGGTATACAATGCCGACCCCGTTAAGGTAGCAATGGAATTTGAAAAGTTGGGCTTCAAACGCCTGCACATGGTCGACCTTGACGGTGCCAAGTCGAAACATGTAGTTAACGAGGATGTGCTGCGAAAAGTATCTGAGTCGGTAAATATGAATATCGACTTTGGAGGAGGTATTAAGACACAGGCCGATATGGATTGTGTCTTCGACAATGGAGCACAAATGGCAACAGTTGGAAGCATCTCCTACACGGACCCTGCAACATTTGAGTCCTGGATTAAACGCTATGGAGCCAACCGCATCATTCTTGGTGCAGATGTGCGCAACCACAAGATTGCCATAAACGGATGGCTCGACAATACACAGAGTGACATCTTTGAGTTTTTGAGCTATTATATGGACAAGGGCATCACTAATGTGCTTTGCACCGATATCTCCAAAGACGGCGTGCTGCAAGGTCCGTCGATTAATCTTTATGAGGAAATAATGTCAAGATTCCCTACTCTTCATCTTATTGCTAGTGGTGGGGTGTCTTCTGCCGACGATATTTTAAATCTCAACGAAAAAGGAATCCCGGCTGTAGTATTCGGGAAAGCCTACTACGAGGGACTTATCGATATGAATCGCATAAACCACCTTATATAATATATAACGACCATGGGACTTGCAAAACGAATTATACCATGCCTTGACGTCAAGGACGGAGCCACCGTTAAAGGTGTCAACTTCGCAAACTTGCGCAATGCTGGCGACCCAGTGGAACTGGCAAAAAAATATAGCTCTGAGGGTGCCGATGAGCTCGTGTTTCTCGATATAACAGCAAGCGTCGACGGACGCAAGACATTCACCGAAATGGTAAATCGAGTTGCAGAGGTTATAAATATTCCTTTCACAGTAGGTGGAGGAATAAACGCTTTCGACGACGTGGCAAGACTCCTTGGGGCTGGTGCTGATAAAGTGAGCATTAACTCTGCTGCTATACGCAATCCGAGACTCATTGATGATATAACTGGAAAGTTTGGTTCGCAGGTGTGTGTGTGTGCAATTGACGCCCGACAAGAAGAAGATGGCGAATGGTATTGCTACGTGAAGGGAGGCCGTGAGCGCACAACACTGAAACTCACAGAATGGGCAAAAGAGGCAGCCGATCGCGGTGCAGGCGAAATACTTTTCACCAGCATGAATAATGATGGTGTGAAACAGGGCTTTGCCAACGAAGCTCTTGCAATGCTTGCCGAATCGTTGTCTATTCCTGTCGTTGCAAGTGGTGGGGCTGGCAATATGCAACACTTCTATGATGCGTTTACGCTCGGCAGGGCCGACGCAGCTTTGGCTGCAAGTGTGTTCCATTTCGGAGAGATAACTATCCCGACGTTGAAGGAATATCTTGCTGACTGTGGTGTAAAAGTAAGAAGATAGGAAACAAAGTGTAAAATAATAAGTCAGAAAAAATCAACGCTTATGGAAATTGATTTCGAAAAACAAGGCGGACTCGTCCCCGCCATAATCCAGGATAATACGACTAAGAATGTACTGATGCTCGGCTACATGAACCGCGAAGCCTACGACAAGACAGTGGCTTCTGGAAAGGTTACATTCTGGAGTAGAAGCCGTAATTGCCTTTGGACAAAGGGAGAGACTTCGGGCAACTATCTCAACCTCGTAAGCATCAAGGTCGACTGCGACAACGACACCCTGCTTGTCAAGGTAAATCCACAAGGTCCGGCTTGCCATCTTGGTACAGACACATGCTGGGGGGAAGAAAACAATGCCAATCCATTGTTGTTCCTCACAGAATTGCAGAATTTCATCAATAAGCGTCACGAGGAAATGCCAGAGGGTTCCTACACCACTTCGCTATTCAAAGATGGACTCAACCGTATGGCGCAGAAGGTGGGGGAAGAAGCACTTGAGGCTGTTATCGAAGCCACCAATGGCACAAATGAACGACTTATATACGAGGCTTCCGACATGTTCTATCATCTTATTGTGCTGCTCACAAGCAAGGGAATGCGCATAGAGGATATAGCCAAGGAACTACAAATACGCCATAATCCTAATTGGCATAAACATTGATTTCTAACTATTATGTTGATAGATTATCATAAAGCAAATATCTTTCAAGCAGGTGAAGTAATACTGCATGATGTCGATTTTCATATCGATACAGAGCAATTTGCCTATGTCATAGGCAAGGTGGGCTCTGGCAAATCATCGCTATTAAAGTCGATGTATTGTGAGGTTGATTTCGACAAGGGCGATGCCGAAAAGGCTGAGGTGCTCGGACGCGACCTGCTGTCACTAAAACGTAAAGAGATTCCTGCGTTGCGTAAGGAGATGGGAATCATATTCCAGGATTTCCAGTTACTTCACGACCGTAACGTGGAGCAAAACCTCACATTCGTACTGAAGGCTACGGGATGGAAGGTTGCCAAGGAAATTACAGAACGCATCGACGAGGTGCTTGAGGCTGTAGGTATGCAGGACTTGAAACATCGATTGCCCCATGAATTGTCGGGTGGCGAACAGCAGCGTATAGCTATAGCAAGGTCGTTGCTCAACAAACCAAAGGTGATAATTGCCGACGAGCCAACCGGCAACCTCGATCCCGATACGGCAGAGAAAATTGTAGGCTTGCTCTATGAGATAAGCCACACGGGAACGTCTGTAATAATATCAACTCACAACTTGGGAATGATTGACAAGTTCCCTGGAAGTGTATACAAATGCGAGAATGGCAAACTTGCCGACGTTACTAAAGAGTACAACAAGTAGCCATACGTAACGTTAAAAGTCACAATATAATTAGATAAATTAAAAATAAACATACATACTATGAAAGTAATGAAGTTTGGAGGTACCTCGGTAGGTTCTCCTGAGCGAATGAAATCCGTTGCGTCAATGGTCTCCGAATCAGGAGAGCAGGTATTTGTAGTATTGTCGGCAATGTCGGGCACTACTAATTCTCTTGTGGAAATAGCAAACTATCTCTACAAGAAAAATTCCGATGGTGCCAACGATGTTATCAACAATCTCGAAAGGAAATACATGCAACACGTGGAGGAACTCTACTCCACCGACGAATACAAACAGCGCACTCGCGAATTCCTCGCATCTGAATTCAACTATTTGCGTTCGTTCACAAAGGATCTTTTCACAAGTTTCGAGGAAAAAAACATTGTTGCTCAAGGCGAGATTATCAGCACCAATATGATGACAAACTATCTCCTTGAGAAGGGAGTGAAAGTTGTGTTGCTCTCTGCTTTTGATTTTATGCGCACCGATAAGAACGCCGAACCCGACTCGCAATATATAAAGGAGAAACTCGCTGCCGTTATGAAGGAAAACGAGGGCTATCAGATTTATATCACTCAGGGTTTCATCTGCCGCAATGCATATGGCGAGGTCGACAACCTGTTGCGTGGCGGTAGCGACTTCACCGCGTCACTCATTGGAGCAGCTCTTCCTGCAGAGGAAATACAGATATGGACCGACATCGATGGAATGCATAATAACGACCCACGTGTGGTAGACAAGACCGAGGCCATTCGTCAACTCAATTTCGAAGAGGCAGCTGAGCTTGCTTACTTTGGCGCTAAGATTCTGCATCCTACTTGTGTTCAACCTGCAAAGTTTGCAGGAATCCCAGTACGTCTGAAAAACACTCTCGACCCAAAAGCCGAGGGTACAATCATCGACAACGTTCTGCTTAAGGGCAAGATTAAGGCTGTTGCAGCTAAGGACAACATTACAGCCATCAAAATCAAGTCGTCGCGAATGCTCTTTGCTACTGGCTTCTTGCGCAAGGTGTTCGAAATTTTCGAGTGCTATCAGACTCCTATCGACATGATTACAACGAGCGAGGTGGGTGTTTCGATGAGTATCGACAACACTACCCATCTTAACGAGATTGTCGATGAATTGAAGAAGTATGGAACTGTGACTGTCGACTCCGACATGTGCATCGTTTGTGTTGTAGGCGACCTCGATTGGAACAATCTTGGTTTTGAGACTATCGTGCTCGACGCTATGAAGAGCATACCGGTTCGAATGATTTCATATGGAGGCAGCAACTACAACATCTCGTTCCTGATTCGCGAGGCCGACAAGCAACGTGCACTACAGAGCCTTTCAGATGTTCTGTTCAACAATAAGTAAAGTTTTCCATACTAATAAAAACACCTGACGATAGAGACAGGCTGCTTATTTTGGTTTTTTAACCAATGAATTTGGCAGTCTGCCTTCGTCGTTTGAATATATAAAATAAGAAAGAGATGTTTCCTATAGAGAGATTTCAGGATATACGCACACCGTTCTACTATTATGATACACAACTGTTGAAACGCACTCTACAGACCATAAAGGATGAATGTTCAAAACACGACAACTATCATGTGCACTATGCCGTGAAGGCTAATGCCAACCAGAAACTGTTGCGCATTATTAGTCAGTATGGGTTCGGTGCCGACTGTGTGAGCGGTGGTGAGATAAAGGCTGCACTTAAAGCAGGTTTCCACGCCGAAAGCATTGTTTACGCTGGTGTGGGAAAAAGTGATTGGGAGATACAGCTCGGACTTGACAAAGGCATTTCATGCTTCAATGTGGAATCGATTGCCGAACTTGAGATAATCAACGAGCTTGCCGTGGCATGCGGTAAGACTGCCAAAGTTGCTTTCCGTATCAACCCAAACATTGGTGCACACACACATGCCAACATCACAACTGGTCTTGCCGAGAACAAGTTTGGCATCGCTATGCAGGATATGGAGAAGGTGATTGACGAGGCTGCTATGATGGATCACATTGAGGTTGTGGGACTGCATTTCCACATCGGTTCACAAATACTTGATATGGGCGACTTTGTGGCTTTATGCAATCGTATTAACGAGCTTCAGGGCAAGTTGGCAAAACGAAACATTTATGTGAAGAGCATTAATGTGGGTGGAGGTCTCGGCATAAGCTATGACAACCCCGACCGTGAGCCAATACCCAATTTCAAAGACTACTTCAACACGTATGCCACCCACTTGCGGCTTCGTGAAGGTCAAGAGCTCCACTTCGAACTCGGACGCTCGGTTGTAGCACAATGTGGTTCGCTCATAACACGATTGCTGTATGTAAAGCAAGGTTCATTCAAACAGTTTGCTATTGTTGATGCCGGTATGACCGACCTTATCCGTCCGGCACTCTATCAGGCTCTACACAAAATCCAGAATATCAGCAGCAATGAACCTATGCAGACCTATGATGTTGTCGGACCTATCTGTGAGTCGAGCGATGTGTTTGCCAAATCAATCGACCTGAATAAGTGCCATCGCGGCGACCTGCTCGCTATACGCTCTGCAGGAGCATACGGCGAGATAATGGCAAGTTGCTATAACTGTCGACCTCTGCCTATGGGCTACATCTCTGAAGATTTCACTTAGAATATGACAATTGACACGATAACAGCAATTGCATGCATAATAATAGTTGTAATGGTAGCTGTCTCGGTAGTGGCCAACCCTTTCTTCAGAATAATCATAAAGAAGAATGGCTATGGCGAGACAGCTGACTATGACAACTCTGAAATGCCTAAAATAACTGTGCTGGTGCTTGCTAACAACAATGCCAAGGCACTCGACAACCACTTGCCGATAATCCTCACTCAGGATTATAAACCAGGTTATGAGGTTGTTGTTGTGGGCGAGGTTGGTGATATAGAGACCGAGACTGTCATCAAACAGTATGCTCAAAATAGTAATCTCTATGCCACTTACATACCACATCGATCACTCTTTATGAGTAAAGCCAAACTGGCTGTTGCTCTTGGAGTAAAGGCAGCTCACAATGAGTGGATTGTGCTAGTCAATTCCGACTGTCGCCCTCAGTCAGACCAATGGCTTAGCACACTTGCCAGTCACATGGACAAAGACGCCAACCTTGTAATGGGATATAGCAACTATTGTCTCGAGACCTCGTCACGTCGCCGATTCATGCGTTTGCGCGATACAGTATATCTACAGAGGAAGGCTGTACGCGGTACTGCTTACAGAGCCAACGGCACTAATATTGCATTTAGGCGAGCTGAGTTCATCGCTAATGACGGATATAGAGGCAACTTGCAGTTTGTACATGGAGAGTACGACTTTATAATCAACAAATATGCACGCCCCTACTCCACTCGTGTGGCTACAGAGGAAAGTTCTTGGATTCGCGAAGACGAACCAAGCAACAAGAAATGGCACGACCGTAATATTGCTTATGCCCACATTCGACAATACCTGCAACGCTCCTCTGCTATGCGCTGTCTTTTCAACGCCGACATGATTATGATGTATTTAAATTATGTATTGCTTCTCGTTTCCATCGTTTCGGCAGTTCTAGTGTCTAACTGGACTATATTGACTGTTGCAATAGTGGGATTTGTCACAACTGTAGCACTACGCTCTGTTATGGCAAAAAAAGTTGCCGACATCTTCGGCGAAGACATTTCGGCCTTGAAGACCATCTTCTACGAGTTGGCTATTGTGTGGACTAATATGTTCACCCAAATACGCTACTCAAGAGCCGACAAATACGATTTCACAACTCATAAACTATAATGAGAATAAAGTATGTCATACCAACCAAAATGCATTCCGACTTTATAAATGCCGGAATGCATAAGCTACTTTGCCAGGCTCTAAAAGTCCATGGCGAAGTAAGCATTGTTGACTCATCACCCGACATTGTACATGTTTTCGGTATATGGAGCAACGCATACGCTAAACTTGTTGAAAAATTAAGATCCTTAGGAATCCCTGTAGTCTTCACTTCAATCAATGGTATGGCAGAACTAAAGAACAGCGAAGGACACACAACAAACAACATCTACACGCGACGTGCCTTGAGAAGTATAGCAAAAAATGGAGCAACCATACATGTTTGTGGAAACTTCGAGGCTGCAACTGTATCGCATATTTACAAATATGCCAGTATAAGTCTAATCACCAATCCGCTGTTCACATCAACTACTAACAATGACTTCATGGTCACAAAATTCATGCAACTCTATCTCTCTGTAGTCGAGCGGAATGACAAAAACATAAAAGAATCTATTCGTTCGCTAGTTAAGAAAGCTGGTGTTGAGAACAAGGAAATTGCCGAAATCTGCTCACGTATCATTTACATTCAAAAACGATTCATTATGGAAAATATCCCCCTTGATTATCTTGAGCAGACTTCAGCCGTTATGATATCGAGCGATTACGATGAGAAGGAGATGAGAAAGACGCTCGAAACTCTCCATATTTCAAAATTCGCTTCATACACTATGGCATTGCTCAGTTCTAAAGCCAAACTGACAGAGGGATTTATGCCTATTGAAAGCATTGGCGGAAAAACAGTTGAAAAAATGGAAAAAGTTATTATTCTATAAACTTTTAAAAACTTAATTTCGTTATGGCAAACACTAACAATCCTCAGACGCAAGACCTCAAGTATTTACAGCTGCTTGCGCAATCGTTTCCGAATGTAGCGGAAGCAAGTACCGAGATTATCAACCTTCAGGCAATTCTTAATTTGCCCAAAGGCACTGAACATTTCCTTGCCGATATTCACGGTGAGTACGAAGCATTTCAGCATATTCTGAAGAATGCTTCTGGTAACATCCAGCGTGAGGTGAACGAGCTTTTCGGCAACACCCTGCGCGTGGCAGACCTAAAAGAGCTATGCACTCTTATTTACTACCCCGACCAAAAACTTGAACTCATCAAGGCTTCGGAGGAGAACATCAACGACTGGTATCACATCGTTATCCACCAATTGGTGTCTATTTGTAGGCTTGTATCAAGTAAATACACACGCTCTAAGGTGCGCAAGGCATTGCCCAAAAACTTCTCATATATCATTCAGGAACTTCTACACGAGCGAACCGACGATGTCAATAAGACCGACTACGTGAACGTCATCATCGACACTATCATTTCTACCGGTCGTGCCGATGCCTTTATCGTAGCCATATCTAATGTCATCCAGCGTTTGTCTATCGACCAACTCCATATTCTTGGCGATATCTACGACCGTGGTCCTGGAGCACATATTATTCTCGACACACTCGCACGGTACCATTCATGGGACATACAATGGGGCAACCACGACATCTTATGGATGGGTGCTTTAGCTGGCAACCGTGCTTGCCAATGCAATGTTATACGTTTGTCGCTCAGATATGCCAATCTAATTACCCTTGAGGAAGGCTACGGCATCAATCTTGTGCCACTCGCTACTTTTGCGATGGAGACATATGGTGATGATCCTTGCAAGGAGTTCCAACCCAAGATAGCATCAGCCGATTCGGCACGCATCGACCAAAAAACCAACCGACTCACCGCCCTTATGCATAAGGCAATAACTGTAATACAGTTTAAAGAGGAGGCTGCTATCATCAAGCGCAACCCATGCTGGAATATGAAGAGCCGTCTGCTATTCAACAATATCGATTATCAGAAGGGCACTATCACTATAGACGGCAAGGAATATGAGATGAAGAGCAACTCATTCCCTACCATTGACCCTAATCATCCCGACCGCTTAACACCCGAGGAGAAGCAGCTCATGGACAAGCTTAACCACTCGTTCCAGGTGTCGGAAAAACTTCACAAGCATATTCGGATGATTCTGCAACATGGTTGCATGTATACAATATGCAACAACAATTTGCTGTTCCACGCATCAATTCCTCTCAATGCCGACGGCTCATTGAAGGATGTGGAGATTGCTCCAGGTGTCAAGGCTGCGGGCAAGGAACTGCTCCACCGCGTAGGCATGATGATTCGCACAGCATACCAAAACGATTCTACTCCCGAGGAACGCAATTATGCTATCGACTATTTCCTTTATCTCTGGTGTGGTCCCGACAGTCCTCTATTCGATAAGTCGAAGATGGCAACCTTCGAACGCTACTTCATAGCCGATAAAACTACCCACAGTGAGGAAAAGGGCAACTACTTCAAGCTGCGCGACAACGAGCAGATTATGGACAACATAATGGATGCCTTTGGGGTGACTGGTGAGAATCGACATATAATTAACGGTCATGTGCCTGTGCATGTGTGCAATGGCGAAAATCCCATTAAGGCCAATGGCAAACTGATGGTTATCGATGGAGGTTTCTCTCAGGCTTATCATAAGGAGACGGGTATTGCTGGCTACACACTTGTTTATCACAGCCGTGGATTTGAGCTTGTGCAGCACGAACCGTTCACATCAACCATTGACGCCATACAGAAGTGCACCGACATTAAGTCGACCACCCAAATTGTTGAGATGTCTGCCACCCGTATGCGTGTAGCCGACACTAACATCGGACAAGAGCTAAGCATGCAAATCAAGGAGCTTGAACGCTTATTGTATGCCTATCGTCATGGGTTAATCAAAGAGGTGATACCGAATAAATAATATAATGATAAGGAATGTAAAACTTACCGACGCCACCGACATTGTCACTATCTACAACAGATATATTTCCGACACTACAGTGACGTTCGAGACAGTTCCACTTACAATTGAGCAGATGCAACAACGCATCTGCTCAATTGCCAAACAGTTCCCCTATCTCGTCTTTGAGGATAATGGTCATGTTTTGGGATATGCCTACGTACATTTGTGGAAAGAGCGTGCTGCGTTTGCCAACACACTTGAGACTACCGTCTATCTTGCCCCTAATGTAAAACATTCAGGCATAGGCACGGCACTTATGAAGCGCATTATTGACACATGTCAGCAACAAGGATTTAAAGTGCTTATAGCTTGTATTACAGGCGAGAATCTCGAAAGCATAGAATTCCACAAAAGGCTTGGCTTCACACAAGTGTCTCTGTTCCATAACGTCGGCTACAAATTCGGTAGATGGCTCGACGTGATAGATATGGAACTGCAACTTTGAAACACAGAATAAAGATATTACAGGAATAATAACAATTTAACTTTAATTATGAACAGAACCATCATTACAGTAGTTGGCAAGGACACCAAGGGTATCATTGCTAAAGTGTGCACTTATCTTGCCGACAACAATGTCAACATCCTCGACATCTCGCAGACCATCGTACAAGAATATTTCAATATGATGATGATTGTCGACATGACCAAAATGGAGAAGCCTTTCGTGCAGGCATCCGATGAACTTACAAAGCTTGGAGAGAGAGTAGGCGTGCAGGTTAAGTGCCAGCGCGAGGAGATATTTGATGTAATGCATAGAATCTAATCAAACAAACTAATACGTCATGATTAATATCAACGAGGTTATCGAAACCAACAAGATGATAGAGCAGGAGAACTTCGACGTGCGCACCATCACTATGGGCATCAGCCTTATGGATTGCGTTAGCGACTCTCTCCCTACCCTATGCAATAATATATACAACAAGATTACACGCCTTGCCAAGAATCTTGTAAGCACAGGCGAGCAGATTTCTAAGGAGTTTGGTGTGCCTATCGTCAACAAGCGCATCGCCATTACTCCTATTGCTCTTGTGGGTGGTAATGCCTGCAAGACATCCGATGACTATGTGGAGCTTGCACGCACTCTCGACCGTGCAGCCAAGGCTGTAGGCGTGAACTTTCTTGGTGGCTATTCGGCTATCGTTTCTAAGGGAATGACCCATAGCGACGAGCTTATGATACGCTCTATTCCTAAGGCTCTTGCCGAGACCGACCTTATTTGTAGCTCGGTTAATATCGGTTCTACAAAGACTGGTATCAATATGGATGCCGTGCGCCTTATGGGCGACATCGTGCGCCAGACTGCTGAGGAGACTAAGGAACGCATGTCGAT
>CAKPZC010000013.1 GCA_934203355.1 uncultured Prevotella sp.
AAGGGCAACTATATGTGGCACAATAGAGTTGCCCTTACAGGGCGCGTTGTTCGGTTTGTATCCGTTTACCCAGGGCGATGCCCTGGGCTATGGAGGAAATTGGGCTTTCAGCCCGTCAGCCCGTCAGCCCCTTCTTGTATAAGCATTAAACAGAATGCTCATGTTTACATCACTCCAAATATCGGATGAGCCATAAAAATAATTAAGAACACCTACTTATTAGAAGACAAAAGCAAATGACAATAAACGAAGCACAAGACGAAGTCGTTGAACAGTTTCAGGACTTCACCGACTGGATGGACAAATACCAGTTGTTAATCGACCTCGGCGGCGAACTGGAGCCGCTCGACGCCAAGTATAAGACAGAACAAAACCTCATCGACGGCTGCCAGAGCCGCGTGTGGGTGCAATGCGACATGACTGAGGACGGCAGACTGGTGTTCACCGCCGACAGCGACGCACTAATCGTGAAGGGCATCATAGCTCTGCTCATTCAGGTGATAAGCGGACATACGCCACGCGAGATTCTCGACGCCGACCTGTATTTCATCGACCGCATAGGACTAAAAGACCACCTATCGCCCACCCGCTCAAACGGATTGCTCGCCATGGTGAAGCAAATAAGAATGTATGCACTGGCTTACGAAACGAAAGCGAAACAGAATTGATATGAAGAAGACTATATTCTATGTGTTCTTCGCACTGGCTGTGGTGGGCATTGCCTGCTCGTGTGCCTCATGCAAGAACACGTCAAAGTCGACTGTAATGACCGATACTGTGGCTCTTGCAGGACCTACATTCTGTGCCGACTCTGCCTATGCCTTCGCCGCAAAGCAATGCAGTTTTGGCGAACGCACCATGAACTCGAAAGCCCATGACCTGTGTGGCGAATGGATTATGGCTAAGTTTGGCGAGTTTGGCATGAAGGTGGAGACGCAGGACGCCGAGCTGAAGGGATGGGACGGCACTAAACTGAAGAGCCGCAACATCATAGCACGATTCCGCCCCGAAATGACCAACCGCATTCTGCTGTGCGCACACTGGGACTGCCGTCCATGGGCGGACAACGACCCCGACTCAACCAACTGGCACAAACCAGTGATGGGTGCCAACGACGGTGCGAGCGGTGTGGCGGTGATGCTCGAAGTGGCTCGACTGCTAAAGAACGACACTGCACTGAATGTGGGTGTCGACTTCGTGTGTTTCGACGCCGAGGACTACGGCACTCCACAGTGGGAGACGGCTCCCAGCGACGGCGACACATGGGCTCTCGGAGCACAGTACTGGGCTGAGCACATGCCGCAGAACAACAACATCAAATATGGCATCCTGCTCGACATGGTGGGCGGCGAGGGCGCACGCTTCTTCCAGGAGGGTGTGTCGAAACAATATGCCAGCGACATCGTGACGAAAGTGTGGAACACTGCGTCGCAGATTGGCTATGGCTCGTTCTTCCCCACACAGGACGGCGGAATGATTACCGACGACCATGTGCCAGTGAACGAAAAGGCAGGCATTCCGTGTATCGACATCATAGCGTATTATCCCGACTGCCAGCAAAGCTCGTTCGGACCGACATGGCACACCATCAACGACACGATGGAACATATCGACAAGAATGTAATGAAGGCGGTGGGACAGACACTCGTGCAACTGATCTATACGGAAGAGTAGACGAGTTGACAAGAGAGGAGGAGATTTGCCTTGCTGATTTAAATCAGGTAAATCAGATAAATCCGTATTCAGAAAAGAATGAATATGGATTATGCTGATTCTGCTGATGTTGGCGATGTTGACGAAAAGAAAATCAGGTAAATCAGATAAATCCGTATTCAGAAAAGAATGAATACGGATTATGCTGATTCTGCTGATGTTGGCGAAAAGAAAATCAGATAAATCCGTATTCAGAAAAGGAATGTGCGGATTTTGCGGATGAATGACTACGAATTGTTTTTGTGAAAAAATGTGACATATCTGACATAATCGCTGTAACCGACTTAAAGTCAGTTGTTTAACGTATGTCAGATTATGGCAGATATTGATTTTAAGAGGTGGAATCTGACAGCCAAAAGTAAGCGTATACGCGATGATATAGCCAAAACAAGAATCGGGTCATGGTAGTATGCGTGTTGAGTTCTGGTACTATGTGTGTTGAGTTTTGGTACCGTGTGTGTTGAGTTTTGGTATCGTGTGTATTAAGTTCTGGTATAGTTATTTTTGGAGTTCTGGTAATTTTTAGACTGGCACTTTAGCTGCATTTTTCTTAAAAGTGACATGTATCTGCCAGCCGCTAACTTATTATGTATCAGTTCATTATGCGGTTTATGGCAGATATGTCACATTTTTTCACTAAAACATTTTTTTGGAAGATGCTCTCAATACTCTCAGCCAATTGCCACCCCAGATTTTCGCCATGTCCTCCTCGGAGTATTTGCGTCGAAGCAACGCCTTTGTGAAGTTGACAAGTTCGGAAGCATCGGCAAGCCCTGGCACTCCTCCATCGCCATCGAAGTCGGTGCCGAGTCCCACATGGTCGATGCCCATTATGCGTATGGCATGCTCAAGATGCTCAATGGCGTCGTTGATACATGCCTTGCCATCGGTGCGCAGGAATCCGTTGTAGAGCGTTATCTGGCACACACCACCCTGGCGTGCAAGAGCACGCATCTGATCGTCGGTGAGATTGCGCGGCACATCGCACAGAGCCTTGGCGTTGGAATGCGAGCAAACTATCGGTGTAGACGAGATGGCAATGGCGTCGTAGAACGACCGCTCGCCAGCGTGGCTCAAGTCGACCATAAGTCCGAGACGATTCATCTCCTTAATCACCTTCTCGCCAAACTGGCTCACTCCACCATTAGTGGCAGTGGAACGACGCGCTGAGTCGCATATCTGATTGTCACCATTGTGACAAAGAGTGATGTAGACAATGCCACGACGAGCGAAATGCTCCACATTGGCAATGTCATTCTCAATGGCAAGTCCATTCTCAATACCTATCATAAGCGACTTTTTCCCCTCCATCTTATTATGCAAAAGCTCACTCTCGTTGCGTGCCAAAGCTATCAGCGAGGAGTCGCGCAACACAGTCTCGTCGATCTTGTCGAAGATGAGGTCGGCATAAGCTCGCGGACCGTCAACGGGGAAAGGAGCAATATCGCGAAACGACTCGCCCTGCTTGGGTTGAGGCAGATAAGCCACCATAGTCACCGCGTCGGGTCCACCCTCACTCATCTTGTGCAAGTCGTAGAGAATGCGTGGGTCGCGCTGCTCGAAGTGAATGCCTTGAGGGAAGAACATAGGTGTGTCGCAATGGGAGTCGAGAGTGATGTGGCGACGGTGGAAGCGACGAGCCTCGCGCTGTAGACGAGCCTCATCGACAAGCCACTGGAATAGCGGCAGTCCGTCGGAGCCAAGCCATTCGGGATGCCACTGTACACCGAGCACCGCCTTGTGCTCAGAACTCTCAACAGCCTCGATGGTGCCGTCGGGAGCCAGGGCAGAAGTGCGCAGCCGAGAACCAGGACGATCGATGGCTTGATGATGGAACGAGTTGACATATATAGTGTCCTTTCCATATATATTGTGGAGCACGGAACCATCGAGAATACGCACACTATGAGTGGGCTCCTCGCGGTCGGCATCCTGCGAGTGTTTAAGCAGTCGGTCGGTGTGGGGCATGTCCTGAGCCACATGTCCGTCGAGGGCAATGGCAATGGTCTGTATGCCACGGCATATACCCAGAATAGGCATCTGGCGGTTGAAGGCAAAACGAGTGGCGAGAAGTTCGGGCAGGTCGCGCTCACGGTTGACGCGATGGAGAGCAGGCAGCGGCTCCTCGCCAGTCCACAAGGGATTGAAGTCGCCCCCACCAGTGAGCAGCAGCGCGTCGACCGACTCTAATGTCGACTGTATCACATCGGTGTCGGCAATGGGCGGTATAAGCAGCGGAGTGCCTCCGGCACGCTCTATCTGTCGGTAGTAGGCATGGCGCAATGTGGCATCGATGCCTTCGTAGTTGGTGGTGATGCCAATGACGGGACGGTCGGAGCGACTCGGAGCTGTGGCATACACCTTATTAATATAATGCTGGATGTCGAATGATTCCATTGTGTATAGTGTATAATTTAAGTTTCGCAAGCGAAAGTTCAGATAAGTAACAATTCAGGATTATCTTTACATATACAGGAGGAAGGTGTGTCAAAACTCATACGATGCGGGCTGAAAGCCCAATAACCTCCATAGCCCAGGGCATCGCCCTGGGTAAACGGATACAAACAACCAACGCGCCCTGTAAGGGCAACTGTAAAAAAACAATGGAACGTTAGAGATGCCCTTACAGGGCGCATTGTCCGTAAATGCCTTATACCCAGGGCGATGCCCTGGGCTATGGAGGACTTTGGGCTTTCAGCCCGCTTTTGTTTTACTATTGCCATATCCTCATATAGAAAGTAGCCCATATATAAAAATAAATATGACCACCTACTTACAAAAATAATTAAGAACACCTACTTACGACAAGAGACAATAAAGGAGATGTAGCCTTTATTGTCTCTTGTTGTGTTTACATGCAGGGTTGGGAAGAGCTTAGTCCTCAAGGTCCTCAAGATGCACAGGAATCTCGCGCTTGATGCTTTGGTCGAGCGAGATGAGCGTCTCGGTAGACACCACACCCGGAATCATCTGCATCTTGTTGTTAAGCAAATCCATGAGTTGCTCGTTGTCGCGAGCGTATACCTTGAGAAGCATAGTGTAGGGACCAGTAGTGAAGTGGCATTCCACAATCTCAGGAATATCCTGAAGTTTCTCAACCACATCCTTATACATATTGCCGCGTTCCAGATTCATGCCAACATAGGTGCATGTGCTATAGCCAACACTCTTGGGATTGACATCAAATCCACTGCCTGTGATTACACCGCCAGCAATGAGATGCTGCACACGCTGATGAATGGCAGCACGCGAAACGCCACACTCTGCAGCAACATCCTTAAACGGAATGCGCGCATTCTTCGAGAGAATACTAAGAATTTTCTTGTCAAGATTGTCTATTTTATCCATCCTTGTCTTGATTTTTTCTTTGTTGTTTCGATTATAGATTACATTTTGTCAGCAAAATTAGGCAATATATTTGAGACCAACAACATTTTGCCCTTGTATTTTTGATTTTTTGTGCAAAATGGCAGTAATGTTTAATATAATACAATAAAAAAGTGTGAAATTGCTCTTTTCGGTCGCTTTCAAGAATATAGACTACATACATTAGTTTTTTGCTTAATCATAACTACTGTAGAGCAATTACGCGTATAATTATACGATGTTATTACTATTTTATTGCATTTTTATTAATATTTATACATTTTATTTTTCTTGGACGTATAATTATTCAATATTATATGTATCTTTGCAGCAATTAATAAAAACCAAAGAAAATAACACACTCATTTCATCAAGATATGGCTTACAGAAAGATAACAGCCGCCGAAGGAGCGGCGATGATAAAGGACGGAGAGAACATAGGATTCAGCGGATTCACACCCAACGGAGTGCCAAAGGCAGTGATACGCGAGTTGTCGAAGCGCGCCGTGGCTGAGCACGACGCTGGCCGTCCCTTCAAGGTGGGAATACTCACCGGAGCATCGTCGTGCCAGAGTCTTGAGGGCGACTTCGCCAATGCCAACGCCATCAAGTTTCGTGCACCGTTCTCGACCAACGCCGACTTCCGCCGCCACGCTAACCTTGGCGAGATAGACTATGAAGACATGCACCTGGGACACATGGCAGAACGACTGCGCCGCGGATTCTATGGCGACATCGACTGGGCGATAATAGAGGTGTCGGCAATTGAAGAGGCAGGAGAAAGACTCAGAATATTCCTCACATCAGCCGACGGCATCGTGCCCACCATTGTGAGACTGGCAAAAAGGGTGATTCTGGAACTTAACACATTCCACGACCCACGTGTGCGCTATCTGCACGACGAATATGAATGCGAGGAATATCCCATGCGCAAACCAATACCACTGCTAAGCGTGAGCGGACGCATAGGCAAGGAATATCTGGAGCTCGACCCCGAAAAATTGGCAGGTGTGGTGGAATGCTGCATACCAGAAGAAGCACGCTCGTTCAAGGCACTGACACCCGAGACCGAGGCAATAGGCAACAACGTAGTGGACTTCTTTCTGTCGGACATAAAGAAAGGACACATACCTCCAACAATGTTCCCTATACAAAGCGGTGTGGGAGTGACGGGCAACGCCGTGATGCAGGCTATAGGCAAGAACGCACAGTTGCCGAGACTTGAAGTGTTCTCGGAGGTGGTGCAGGATGCCATTATTGACATGATGCTTGAGGACAAGATAGCACATGCGTCGGTGGCGGCAATGACCGTAAGCAACGAGTGCTTGAAAAAGGTGTACAGCAACATCGACTACTTCCACTCACGCATCACACTGCGCCCAAGCGAACTGAGCAACTCGGCTGAACTGATACACCGGTTTGGCGTGATAGCCATGAACACGGCACTGGAATGCGACATATACGGCAACGAGAACTCATCGCACGTGTGCGGATCGAAACTGATGAACGGCATAGGAGGCTCGTGCGACTACGAGCGCAACGGATCAATAAGCATATTCTACACCCCGTCGACAGCCAAGAACGGCTGCATAAGTGCCATTGTGCCGCAATGTTGCCACATAGACTCGACAGAACACGACGTAGACGTGATTATCACCGAACAGGGCATTGCCGACCTGAGAGGCAAAGGTCCGGCACGCCGCGCCGAGGAGATAATCAATAACTGTGCCCACCCCGACTATCGCCCGCTGTTAAGAGAATATCAGCGTCTGGCAACACAAGGACATGAGCCATGCGCACTGAGAGCAGCATTCGCATTCCATGACACCTTGGTGAACAAGGGCGACATGCGACTGACCGACTTTGGCGAATATATGGAATAAGGCTCATCCGATATTTGGAGTGATTAATACAGGCGTTTATCAGTAAACAGTGCGCCCCGAAGAGGCAACTCTCCACAGCGCGCCCCGAAGGGGCATCTCTCCACAGCCCAGGGCAACGCCCTGGGTATAAGAAATTTACGGACAACGCGCCCTGTAAGGGCAGCTCTAATATTCCATCGTTTTTTTAGAGTTGCCCTTACAGGGCGCGTTGGTTTTTTATATCCGTTTACCCAGGGCGATGCCCTGGGCTGTGGAGGACATTGGGCTTTCAGCCCGCTTTTGTTTTACTCTTGCCATATCCTCCTATAGAAAGTAGCTCATAATAAAAATAATTAAGAACAGTCCGTTAACTTCTTTCCATTAACTTCTTTTATTCCATTAACTTCTGAACTTACGGGCTGGAATCCAAGCCGCCGCCCATCCTATGAGCAACACCGTGATAAGCACCATGACGACATCGTCATAATGAACGCTTACGGGATAGGCATTAACAACAAACGAGCCTGCGCTGTCGCCCATATGCACAAAACCATACTCCTGCTGAAGCCAGCACAAAAGCAACCCCAGACATATACCAATGACGGCTCCGATGGCAGATATTATGCGACCCTCGAAAAGGAATATACTGCGTATCTGGGAGTCGGTGGCTCCAAGATTGCGCAGAGTTGTGGCATCGGCCTTCTTGTCGATGATGAGCATCGAGAGCGACGATATGATATTGAAGCAAGCCACAATCAAAATGAACGTGAGAAACACGTAGGCAAGCACCTTCTCAATCTGCATGATGCGGAACGTGTCGGACTGCTGCTCAAAGCGGTCGAGCACACGATACTTGTCGCCAGCTATCTCCTGCATCTCCTTCTTGACGGAAGAGAGGTCGCTGCCTGGCTTCAACCTAAGTTGGAGCGACGAGAGCATACCGTCCTGGTCGAACAGTCGCCGAGCAAAGTCGACGGAGCACAGAAGGCGGTCGCGGTCGTACTTAGCCTGGTTGACGGCAAACACCACACCCGGCGAGATAAGGGAGTCGACAACAAAGCCCTCGGTGGGGTCGGCAAGCTCTGACAGCTGACCTTGCCTTACGGGAGCAAAGACCTTCACATATCCGTCGTAGCGTGCACTGAGTCCAAGGTTCTGAGCAAGCCGTATGCCAGGAATACCATAGAAGAGGTTGGCAACATGAAGAGTGAACTCGCCATCGCCATAGAGAATGTCGTTGATGCGTGTGAGCTGCTGGAAATTGTCGTCGACACCCATCAGGGTAATCATCTGCTGCTGGTCGCCATACACAGCCATCGCTTGGTCCTCGACCACCTCGGTTGCAACAGCCACCGACGGCAAATGGCGTATCTTTGTGAGCAGAGGGTCGTCGGCGGGAGCCGTCTTACCAGTAGTCGGCACCACTTCGATCTGTGGGTCGAAATTGGTGAAGAACGAAGCCACGAGATCGTGGAATCCGTTGAACACACTCAACACTATAACCAAAGCCATTGTGGCCACAGCCACACCTACAACAGAAATCAGCGAGATGACGTTGATGGCATTGGTCGACTTCTTCGAGAACACATAGCGACGGGCTATATAGAATGGAAAATTCATAACTACTTCTTCAACAGTTCGTCTATGCGCTCAATATAGTCGAGCGAGTCGTCGATGAAGAAGCGCAACTCGGGGATGATGCGCAGCTGATTGCGCACACGAGTGCCGAGTTCGTAGCGTATTGTCTTCTCGTTGGCGGTTACGTTCTTGATAAGCTCGTCGGCTCTCTCCGACGGGAAGATGCTCAGATAGGCGGTGCAGATGCTGAGGTCGGGCGACACACGACAACGGGTCACACTCACCATGATGCCATGCATGGCGCGGGTCTGGCTCTGGAAAATAAGGCTTAGCTCCTTCTGCAGAAGGCGTGCTATACGGTTTTGTCTTGTTTCTTGCATGATTTCTTGTATTTAGTATTAAAATGAACTTTTCGCTTTTTATACGCGCTTTGGATATACAAAGTTACTGCTATTTTGACAATTTCGCCGATTTTATTTGCCAAAATAAGAAAACGAGAGTGAAAAACCACAAAAAACTGTTGACTTTTGTAGCAATATTACTATATTTGTAGTCAGTATGAGTATAGGAAGGATGCTCACATGGCAACTAAAGTAACTTAATACATAACAATATTTTAAATCACAACAACATGGACAAGAAACCAAAACATTTAGGATGGATCATCGCTGGAGCGGTGATAGTAGTGCTCGTGCTCTGGGGCGTGGGCGGTTATAACGGACTGGTAAACCAGGACGAGGAAGTGAACAACAAATGGGCTAACGTGGAGACACAGTATCAGCGCCGAAGCGACCTTATCCCCAACCTCGTGAGCACCGTAAAGGGATATGCCAAGCACGAAAGCCAGACACTCGAAGCCGTAATGGCAGCACGCTCGCAGGCAACACAGGTGAAAATCGACCCGTCGAACTGCACTCCGCAGCAACTCGCACAGTATCAGAAGGCTCAGGGCGACGTGACAACAGCCCTCGGCAAGCTGCTCGCCATCACCGAGAACTATCCCGACCTGAAAGCCAACCAGAACTTCCTGGAGCTACAGTCGCAGCTCGAAGGCACCGAGAACCGCATCAACGTGGCACGCAAGGACTTCAACGACTCTGCTAAGGAATATAATGTAGCTATACGCCGATTCCCCAAGAGCATCATCGCCAGTATCTGCGGCTTCGACAAGAAGAACTACTTTGAGGCTGAGGCAGGTGCCGACAAGGCTCCGAAAGTGGAATTCTAACCCACTCCCCACAAACACTTTTAAAATAAGAAAGATATGAAAACCGACGCTCGTCCAAACAAAGCCCCTCTTCGTAGAGGGGCGCAGCTTATGGCATGTCTGCTGTTCATGTTTATGGCAGTGCAGGCGTTTGCCGCCGACACCAAGTCATACACCATCGACAACGTGCCCAACGTGCGCCTCAGCGACGCGCGTCAATACGTGAGCGACCCCACGGAGATACTCTCCGCGACGGCTCGCGACTCCATCAACGCCATGCTCGGAAAGCTTGAACACGCCACCGGCATCGAGTCGGCAGTGGTGATGCTGCCAAGCATCGGCGAGGATGACATATTTGACTTCGCACATGAACTATTCCGCAAATGGGGCATTGGCAAGAAGAAGTCAGACAACGGATTCCTCATCGTCTTTGTCATGGACCAGCACAAGGTGCGCTTCACCACTGGATATGGCATAGAGGGCACCATGACCGATGCCATGTCGAAACGTATACAGATGCAGCAGATGGTGCCACGATTTAAGGAAGGCGACTGGAACGGAGGCATGGTGGCAGGAGTGAAAATGGCAGTCAAGGTGCTCGACGGCTCAATGCAGCCCGAAACCGACGACAGCGACGACGACTTAACCGGAGCATTAATAGCCCTCGCCATGATTATTGGCATCACACTGATATTAATCTACATCATGGGCGAGCAACAACGCTGCCCCAAATGCCACAAGCGCGGAGCACTAAAGAAGGTAAGTTCGGAACATCTATTCACCAACACCAGGCCCCAAAAGCATATTCGCCGCGACACCTATATCTGTAAACACTGCGGACATGTGGTGAAGAAAGACCAAGACATCGACGACTCGGGCAACTCACTCAGCAACGCAGCCATACTCGGCTCAATGCTCGGAGGCGGAAGAGGCGGAGGAGGCGGAAGCTTCGGAGGCAGTTTCGGAGGTGGCTCGACTGGAGGAGGTGGCTCCACATCTGGATGGTAGCAGCAAAAAACATAAATACAACAATTCTTACTATGAAAATACAAATCATCAACGGCCCCAATCTCAATCTTCTCGGAACACGCGAGCCAGGCATCTACGGCAGCAGCACTTTCGAGGACTATCTCAACAAACTCCGCGCCCAATACCCCGACGTGGAAATCGACTATTACCAAAGCAACATCGAGGGTTGTCTCATCGACAAAATGCAAGAGGTGGGATTCTCTGCCGACGGCATAATACTCAACGCCGGAGCCTACACCCACACAAGCATAGCACTGCAAGACTGCATACGCTCGCTGAAGAGCCCCGTTGTCGAAGTGCACATCAGCAACGTGCACCGACGTGAGGAGTTCCGCCACAAATCGATGATATCATGCGCCTGCGTCGGCGTGATATGCGGATTCGGAATGGACTCCTACCGTCTTGCCCTCGAAGCAATAAAAAATAACGCAAAATGACAGAAGAATTAGAACACTACGTACTCTCCCACTCCGCCCCAGAGGGCGACTATCTCTATAGGCTCTACCGAGCCACCAACATCCACACCATACATGGACGAATGGCATCGGGACATCTGCAAGGACGACTGCTGAAGATGTTTGTAGAGATGATACGACCCAAGAACATACTTGAGGTGGGCACATTCTCGGGCTACAGTGCCATCTGCATGGCAGAAGGATTGGCGGCTATAGACAGCCTCAACAACGAGACAAGCGCAAAAGAAAGCACGAAAAGCAAGGTGTGGACATTCGAAATCAACGACGAGATGGAGGACTTCACACGCCCATGGATTGAAGGCTCGCCCGTAGCCGACCATATAGAGTTCCGCATCGGCGACGCCAACGCCGAGGCGCCAAAACTCGGTGTGGAGTTCGACATGGCTTTCGTCGACGGCGACAAGCGCACATACGTGGAGACCTACGAGATGGTATTGTCACTGCTGCGACCTGGCGGATATATACTCGCCGACAACACACTCTGGGACGGCCACGTCACCGACCCCGCCTACGACCACGACCACCAAACTCAGGGTATAAGACGATTCAACGACCATGTGGCGCAAGACAACCGCGTGGAACAAGTTATAATACCACTACGCGACGGTCTGACTGTAATAAGGAAAAAGGCATAAGCTCGTTTTTTGGCTATAAATTCCCTTATTTCAATATAAAGCAGTAACTTTGCACCCGAAATAACATGCAAACAAGAATAAACAAAATAAAAAAATGTCATTAAAATGTGGTATCGTGGGACTCCCTAACGTGGGCAAGTCCACTCTTTTCAACTGCCTCTCCAACGCCAAGGCACAGGCAGCCAACTTCCCATTCTGTACAATCGAGCCTAATGTGGGCGTAATCACAGTGCCCGACGAGCGACTCACCAAGCTCGCCGAGATAGTGCATCCAGGTCGCATCGTGCCTGCCACCTGCGAGATTGTAGACATCGCCGGACTCGTAAAGGGCGCAAGCAAGGGCGAAGGACTCGGCAACAAGTTCCTCGGCAATATCCGCGAGACCGACGCCATCATACACGTGCTACGCTGCTTCGACGACGACAACATCGTGCGCGAGGGAGGTGCAAGCGTTAACCCAGTAGAGGACAAGGAAGTCATCGACACCGAACTACAGCTCAAAGACCTTGAGACAGTGGAGAGCCAACTCCAGAAGCAGTCGAAGATAGCCGCTATCGGCAACAACAAGGACGCAAAGGTGGCTGTAAGCGTGCTCGAAGCCTACAAGCAGGTGCTTGAGCAGGGCAAGAACGCACGCACTGTGGAATTCGAATCGAAGGAGGAACAGCGCTACGCCCACGACCTCTTCCTGCTCACTGCCAAACCTGTGCTCTATGTATGCAACGTCGACGAGACATCAGCCAAGAACGGTAACAAATACTCTGAGCAGATTGCAGAGATAGCCAAGAGCGAGGGAGCAGAGATGCTCGTTATCGCTGCCAAGACCGAAGAGGATATCGCATCGCTTGAGACCTACGAGGACAAGCAGATGTTTCTTGAGGAACTCGGATTGGAGGAGAGCGGCGTCAACCGACTCATCAAGAAAGCTTACCAGCTGCTGAACCTTGAGACATTCATCACCGCCGGAGAGATGGAGGTAAAGGCATGGACATATCACAAGGGATGGAAGGCACCGCAGTGTGCCGGTGTAATCCACACCGACTTCGAGAAGGGTTTCATCCGCGCCGAGGTTATCAAGTATGCCGACTACATACAGTATGGCTCTGAGGCTGCCGTGCGCGAGGCTGGAAAACTCTCAATTGAGGGCAAGGAATATGTTGTGCAAGACGGCGACATCATGCACTTCCGCTTCAACGTATAATTCTTACATATGATACTCAACTACATCGTCTGGGACCCGAACTTATCGTTCAAATTAGGACCACTGACACTACATTGGTACTCGCTGTGCTGGCTCATCGGACTGGCACTTGCCTACCTGATAGTGCAACGCCTGTATAAACAACAGAAGGTGAAGGACGAGCTTTTCGATCCGCTCTTCCTCTATTGCTTCATAGGCATCCTTGCCGGAGCACGCTTGGGACACTGTCTGTTCTACCAACCCGACCTCTTCCTCTCGTCGTGGAAGCACTTCGTGGAGATATTCATCCCTATCGACTTCCTGCCGCAAGGTGGATGGCGATTTGTGGGCTACCGAGGTCTGGCGTCACACGGCGGAACCATCGGACTCATGCTCGCCTTATGGCTCTATGTGCGCCGCACTAAGATGAACGTGTGGCAGGTGCTCGACAACATAGCCATTGCCACACCAGTTACAGCGTGTTTCATCCGTCTGGGCAACCTTATGAACTCCGAGATAATAGGCAAAGCCACCGACGTGCCATGGGCGTTCATCTTCCAACAGGTCGACTCAATGCCACGCCATCCTGGACAGCTCTACGAGGCAATCGCCTACGCATTGCTGTTCTTCATAGGCTGGATTATCTACCGCCGACGCCCCGAGCGTGTGGGTACTGGATTCTTCTTCGGGTTGTGTCTGACCTATATATTCACTGCACGCTTCTTCATCGAATACACCAAAGAGGTGCAGGAAGCTTTCGAGGCCTCACTGCCTCTCGACATGGGACAACTGCTGAGCATTCCATTTATCATCATAGGAGTGGCTTGCATGATTGGCGGCAAATGGATGAAGAAAATTGCCGAACGAGTTAATAAATAATAGTTGACGAGTTGACAAGTTGACGAGTTGACAAGGAGACAAGGAGACGAGTTGACAAGTTGACGAGGAGATTACTCTTGTTGACTCAAGAAACAAGAGCTACACAGTATAATATATAAGGCAAACCTCCTTGTCTACTCGTTTACTTGTCAACTTGTCAACTCATCTTAAATAATATGCAAATTTTCTTGAATATCAGCCTTATATCCGAGAAAAGTAGTAAATTTGCACGAATTTATTCAAAACATATAATATAACATAAAAAGAAAATATGGACAAACTTAGTTACGCTTTGGGTCTGGGCATTGGCCGTCAGCTCTCTCAGATGGGAGCCGAAGACCTCAACATCGACGATTTCGCTCAGGCAATAAAGGACATCATCGCAGGCAAGGAGCCGCAGATTTCCGACCAGGAAGCGCAGACAATCGTGACAGAATTCTTCCAGCAGCAGGAGGCTAAGCAGCGTGCCGCAGCAGCCGAGAAGTACAAGGATAATAAAGAAAAGGGTGAAGCTTGGCTCGCCGAAAAAGCAATGGAAGAGGGCGTTGTTGCCCTGCCTTCAGGTCTTATGTATCAGGTGCTCAACGAGGGCAACGGCAAAAAGCCGACAGCAGAGGACACTGTTGAATGCCACTACGAGGGTCGCCTCATTGACGGCACTGTGTTCGACAGCAGCTACAAGCGCGGCGAGAGTGCTACATTCCCACTCAACGGTGTTATCCCTGGATGGACAGAGGGTGTGCAGCTCATGTCGGAAGGAGCAAAATACCGCTTCTTCATACCCTACCAGCTTGCTTACGGTGAGCGCGGAGCAGGACAGGCAATCCCGCCGTTCGCAGCACTTGTGTTTGATGTAGAGCTGATTAAAGTTCTTTAAGGCATAGCAAGGTTTTGTAGGCTTTAGTAGGTCTAGTAGGTTTAGTAGGCTTAGTAAGGCTTAGTAGGCTTAGTTAGGCTTAGTAGGCTTAGTTAGGCTTAGTAGGCTTAGTTAGGCTTAGTAGGCTTAGTAGACCTAGCCTCCCAGTAAGAAAAAGAAAAAAAATCAAATAATAAAAAATGAAGAAATTCACATTCGTAGCCGCTACGGCTATCGCAGCTGCAAGCATCGTTGCATCTTGCGGCAACTCGACTTCATCAAAGCCGAGCCTTAAGAACGACGTAGACACTCTGTCTTACGCCATGGGCATGGCTCAGACTCAGGGTCTGAAGCAGTATCTCACACAAATGGATATCGACACCACTTACATGGACGCTTTCATCAAGGGTCTCAACGAGGGTGCTAACGCTGGTGACGACAAGAAGAAGGCTGCCTACTACATGGGTATCCAGATTGGTCAGCAAATCAGCAACCGCATGGTTAAGGGCATCAACCACGAGCTCTTCGGCGAGGATTCTACCAAGACAATCTCTCTGAAGAACTTCATGGCAGGCTTCATTCAGGGTGTCAAGGGCAAGAAGGGCCTCATGACCGTAGAACAGGCTGGTCAGGTGGCACAGACCAAGATGATGGAGATTAAGTCGAAAGCAGCTGAGGAGCAGTATGGTCCGCTCAAGAAGCAGGGCGAGGAATGGATGGCTGCAAATGCCAAGAAGCCAGGTGTAAAGACTCTGCCTTCAGGTGTGCAGTACAAGGTAATCAAGGAAGGTAACGGTGCTATGCCTAAGGACACATCTACAGTTAAGGTGAACTATGAGGGACGCCTCATCGACGGCACTGTATTCGACAGCAGCTACAAGCGCGGCGAGCCAGTTGAGTTGCACGCCAACCAGGTAATCAAGGGCTGGACAGAGGCTCTCGTACACATGCCTGCAGGCTCTGTATGGGAAGTATATATCCCGCAGGAACTCGCTTATGGCGAGCGTGAGCAGGGACAGATCAAGCCTTACTCTCCACTGGTGTTCAAGATTGAGCTCATCAGTGTAAACGGCAAATAATAAAAAAATATAAGGGCGACCACACAAAGGCCGCCCTATTTTTTAAAAAGAGAAAATCATGAAGAAATCATTAATTCTCGCACTCGCCGTACTCGCTACTACGGCGTTCGCAGCCACCCCGTCAAAGAAAGAGAAGAAACAGAAGAAGAATGCAACCGAACAGCCTGCCCCCGTGCAGCTCATCAGCAAAAGCGACTCACTGAGCTACGCAGCTGGAATGTTCACCACACGCGGACTCATGGACTATGTAAAGCAGAACTTCGGTGTCGACTCAACCAACATGCAGTCGTTCGTCGAGGGACTCAAAGAGGGCATCGCCCGCCGTGGCGACAAACAGTTCAACGCTCACAATGCCGGACTCCAGATTGCCCAGATGCTCGAGACACGTATCTTCCCTAATGTCAACAACGACGTAAAGAACACACCTCTCACTCTCGACAGCCTCACATTCAACGAAGGTTTTATAGCCGCCGTACTCGGTGACTCTACTGTAATGAGCCACGACGCTGCCGACAAGTATTTCCAGAGCACCATGCAGACAGCTAAACACCAGGCTGAGGAAGCCTATAAAGCCGAAAACGAGGCTTGGCTGAAGCAGAACGCTACAAAGCCTGGCGTTGTAACTCTACCTTCAGGACTTCAATATAAGATTATCACAGAGGGCAAGGGAGCCGTTGCTTCAAAGGACGACGAGGTGACAGTACGCTACGAAGGACACACCATCGACGGCAATGAATTCGACAGCAGCTACAAACGCAATCCCAACACCACAACATTCCGCCCCAACCAGGTGATAAAGGGATGGACAGAGGCTTTGTGCATGATGCCCGAAGGCAGCAAGTGGGAACTCTATATTCCACAAGACATCGCTTACGGAACACGCCGTGCCGGACAAATCAAACCCTATTCAACTCTTATTTTCACCGTTGAAGTGGTGAAAGTGGAGAAGAAGGCCGACAAGAAGGAAGAAACTATTGAGGCAGCAAAGCTTACCCCTGCCAAGAAGACTCCTGCCAAGAAGATGCCAGCACGCCGCTCAAAGAAGTAATTTTATAGTTGACAAGTTGACAAGTTGACGAGTTGACGAGTAGACGAGGAGATTAGCAGTACATTGACAATCATTGTTAACAAGTAATGCAAATCTCCTTGTATACTACAATATATTCTTCAAACACTTTATCATAACAACAAACATCAATTGATAGTATAGTGACAATAAATAACTTGATATACGTCAATTTATTGCAAAATCTCGAAAAAAGACGACAATTTATTTGCATTATAACAAACAAATCACTACCTTTGCAACGTGTTCGAGAGAATGCAATGTTTTTTCATTAGGTTAGTAGTTTGATAGATTTTAAGGTAAAGATTATGTTATTAGATTTTGAAACTATCGCAATGTTGGCCTAAGGTCATTTTTATGACTACTAAGGCTTTGCTTTAGCAAGAAATCCAACATTCGTTAACATTATTCTTTGAGAGGCCGGTGCGAGTGATTCGTGTCGTCCTTTTTTTTTGCTCATATCCCAACGCCGTCACCCCACCACCTCACATACAAACGAACCATACTAACACAACTCAGATACATTTTTTAATACGCAAAAATCATTTATCTCATTATTAATAAGTATTTTTGCATTTTAAAAGCTTATACACATTATTATTATGGTAAAAATAAAGATTATAAACCGCGGTTCACAACAGCTGCCAACATACGCCACACCACAGAGCGCAGGAATGGACTTACGCGCTAATATCACCGAACCGATTGTTCTACATCCAATGGAACGACGCATCATACCCACTGGACTCTTCATGGCACTGCCCGAAGGCTACGAAGCACAAGTGCGACCACGCTCAGGACTCGCCCTTAAACACGGCATCACCGTGCTCAACTCGCCTGGAACCATCGACGCCGACTACCGAGGCGAACTGGGAGTGTTACTCATTAACCTATCGACCGTCGACTTCACCATAACCGCTGGTGAACGAATAGCACAAATGGTGATAGCACGCCACGAGCAGGGCGAGTTTGAGGTAGTGGAAGAACTCGATCAAACCGAACGCGGAGCAGGTGGCTATGGACACACCGGAGTGAAATAACTATCCACAAACATCATGAACCCATACAAGAACTCTATACTCGCAATCAGCACCGCGGCAATGCTCACCATTGCCACTGCGGCTGCAAGCCGGACGACTGCCCATACACAAGCCAAGACTGTGAGAAACACCGTCTCAGCCGACACCATGAGCCTGCCCGCCGACTCGCTAATCGCAGCAACACCGCTGTTCGACCGACTTTACCTCGAAGCCGTCACACAGCAACTCGCCGGCAACGACTCCACTGCCATGACACTGCTCGACTCATGCGCCAAACTGCGCCCCGACGCTGCCGAAGTGTACTACCAACAGGCAAAACACTATATCAACACTGGCATCGACTCCCTCGCTACACGATGTCTGGAACGAGCCGCCGAACTACAACCAGGCAACGACACCTACCAAGAAAGCGTAGCAGAGACATACATTAGACGACGCGACTACGACAGTGCCATAAAGGCATACGAGAACCTCTACTCACACCAACGCGAGCGCACCGACGTGCTCGATATTCTCGTCAGACTCTATCAGGCAAAGAAGGACTTCCGACACATGATATCCACGATAGAACGCATGGAGCAAATCGACGGAGAAAGCGACGAACTCACCTTTACTAAGATGAGCATCTACGAGCAGATGCACGACACGAAAAATGCCTACCGCATGCTGAAAAGGCTCACCGACGAGCATCCCAACGAACCCAATTATAAGGTGATGCTCGGCAACTGGCTCATGAACCACAACCGTAAGCCAGAGGCATTCGAACTCTTCAAAAACGCACTGGAAGACGACAGCGACAACGAGTTTGCCCTGAACTCGCTCTACGACTACTATCGCTCCGAAGGTAACAACGCCGAGGCAGACCGACTGCGCGACAATATCCTGTTCAGCACCAAAACCGAATCCAACACTAAAGTCACCATGCTACAACAGGCTATACGCGAGAGCGAACAACAAGGGGGCGACAGCCTGCCCGTGCTAAAACTCTTCGACCGCACCATAGCATCAACACCCAAAGCTACCGACATTGCCAATATGAAGGCTATGTACATGAAACTGAAAAAGATGCCCAACGACTCTGTGAACGCCGTCTTCCAAAGCGTACTCGCCATCGAGCCTGACAACACCACGGCACGCCTTAACATAATACAGAACATTTGGACAGAAAACAAATGGGACGAGGTGATAAAACTCAGTAGCGAGGGAACACAATACAACCCTGAGGACATGGCTTTCTACTACTTCCTCGGACTCGCCTACTATCAGACCGACCGCGAAGACCAAGCTCTCGACGCATTCAAACGCGGTGTGAGCGAAATCAACGACGACAGCAACCCAGATATCGTGGCCGACTTCTATGCTTTGATGGGCGACATTCTATACAAGAAGAAACGCCCCGAGGAGGCTTTCGCAGCCTACGACTCGTGCCTGCAATGGAAGGACGATAACCTCATGGCTCTCAACAATTATGCATATTATCTCTCCGAGATGAAACGCGACTTGAAGAAAGCAGAACAAATGAGCGCAAAAACAATCAAAGCCGAGCCAACTAACGCCACTTATATCGACACCTACGCTTGGATTCTGTTCCTACAGAAACGCTACGAGGAGGCAAAAGCCTATATCGACCGCGCCATTGAAAACGACTCCGACTCCACACAAGCACCCTCGGCGGTGGTGCTGGAACATGCCGGCGACATCTACTGTATGTGCGGCGACACCGAACACGCCACTCAACTGTGGCAGAAAGCCTTGAAAGCCGGAGGCGACAAGGCCGTGCTCACAAGAAAAATAAAAACAAAGAAAATAGAACAATAGCGAAATGAAAAGATTTCTTCCTCTCATCGCCACAATCCTCCTACTGGCATCCTGTGCCAGCAAGAAAATTGTCAGCGACAACATAACTACCCCATCCACCTCACACCCCACAAAAAACAACAATAACAACACCTCAAACGCCGAGCAAACAGCATTTCTGCACCGCATCATAGCCAACCAGCAGACTGCCAATAACATCGTGGCATCGGCAAGTTTCCAACTTGTGGGCGGTGGCAAGGACCTTAGTTGCGACGGCAAATTCTCAATGCGCCGCGACGAGATGATACGCCTGCAACTGCTGCTGCCAATCATACGCTCCGAGATAGCACGCATCGACTTCACTCCAGAATATGTGCTGCTCGTCGACCGATTCCACAAGGAGTATATCAAGGCATCATACAAAGAAGTGAGCTTCCTCGCCGACAACGGCATCTCGTTCTACTCGCTCCAGGCGCTGTTTTGGAATCAGCTATTCTTGCCAGGTGAGAAAACTGTGAGCGACAACATGCTCAAGAAGTTCGCTTGCAACCTCGCCAACGCTGTTGCCACAGTGCCAGTGACCCACAAGAACGGAAACATCAGCTATGAGTGGACCGCCGACAAGACAACGGCTCAGATAAAAGCTGCCAACATAAGCTACAAAAGCGCACAAACCGGCACATCGTCGTTACAATGGACCTACGGCAACTTCAAAACACTGGGCGGCAAGACATTCCCTTTATCACAACAGTTCACCGTCAACACCGTCATCAACGGTAAAAAGCAACAGGCGAAACTTACCATCGACATGAACTCCGCCAAGAACTCATCCGACTGGGACACAAACACCGAGCTGTCGTCGAAATATAAAAAGATAGAGGCCAAGGACATACTCAAGAAACTCCTGTCAATACAATAAACCGGGAGAAGGGACAACACAACGTCCCCGACATAAAAATACCCTACATAAAGAAATGAAGCAATATATCATCTGCGCTCTCGCCGCCGCACTTCTCGCCTCACCGGCCAACAACGCCACGGCGCAACAGAAACGCACTACACAAGCCACAAAGAAGACTGCCACCAACAAAAGAACCGCAGCCAACAAAAAGACCGTCTCCGCTAAGAACGCTACAACCAAAAAAGCCAAGAAAACGGCAACTAAGAAAAAGACTGTGGCAAAGAAGGGCAAGAAAACTGCAAAGCCCAACTATTCCACCGAAGAGATACGCGGACTACAGTCGAAACGCTCTGCCATGCAAAAGGAAATAAAGAAACAAGAGGCCGCGCTACGAGCCAACCAAGCCGACGTGAAGAAACGTCTGAGCGACCTCATGGTCATAAACAGCGAAATCGACAAGCACCAAAAGAATCTTGACGGTATTCAGAAAGACATACACCACATCGACGGCAACATTGGAATACTCAACGCTCAGCTCACAACACTGCAAGAGCAACTTGCCGACCGAAAGGCGAAATACGTGAAGTCTATGCGCTACATGACACGCAAACACTCCATGCAGGACCGACTGATGTTCATCTTCTCTGCCAAGAACTTCGCACAAATGTACCGACGACTGAGATTCGTGCGCGAATATGCATCATGGCAGAAGGCGCAGGGCGAGATGGTGAAAGCCAAACAAACACAGGTGAACGAAAAACACCAACAACTGCAACAAGTCAAGGGACAAAAGAGCGACATGCTATATAAAGGACAGCAGGAGCGCAAACAGCTTGAGGGCAAACAGCAGGAACAACAGACAGTGGTCAACTCGCTGCAAAAGCAACAGAAAACCATCCAAAAGGTCATAGCCCAACAACGCAAGGATGCCAACGCCATAAACTCACAAATCGAGCGACTCATTGCCATAGAGGTTGAAAAAGCACGTGTGCGCGCCGCCGAAGAAGCCAAACGAAAAGCTGCCGAAGAGGCTGCCGCAAAGAAGAGGCGCGAGGAAGAACTCGCACGACGAAAGGCTGCCGCAGAAAAGGCACGACTCGAAAACGAACGCCGACTGCGCGAGGCACGCGAGGCAGAAGAACGGGCTAAAGCCGAGGCTAAGGCAGCGCAAGAACGCGAAGCCGCAAGAGCCGAAGCACAACGTCAACGCGAAGCAGAAGCACAAAGGGCACAAGCCGAGGCACAAAAAGCCCAAGTCGAGAACAGAATGAAGGATGCCGAGCGACGCCGAAAAGAGGCAGAACAGAAACGCAAGGCACAGGCAGAGGCAGAAGCAGCAGCCGCACGAGCCGCCGAACAGAAAGCTATAGCCGAGCAAAAGGCACGCGAAGCTGAGGCACAACGCCAGGCCATGGAACGCAAGGCTAAAGCCGACGAGCAACGTCAGGCTAAGGAAATTGCCGAAGCCAAGAAAAAAGTAGAAGAGAGCCGCACCATGTCGTCGGTCGACCGAATGATGTCGGGCGGATTCGAGTCGAACAAGGGTCGACTGCCTATGCCAATCACGGGTAGCGCACGCATAGTAAGCCACTACGGACAGAATTCAGTGGCAGGACTCTCGGGAGTGACCATCGACAACAAGGGTATCAACATCATGGGACAATCGGGATGCCAAGCACGTGCCATCTACGACGGCGAGGTGAGCGCAGTGTTCGGCTACGGCGGCACCTACGTGGTCATGGTGCGCCACGGTGCCTACATCTCAGTCTACTGCAACCTGCGCTCCGTGAGCGTAAGCCGCGGACAAAAGGTAAGCACACGACAGACTCTTGGAGCGGTGGCATCCGACAACATCTTGCAGTTCCAACTCCGAAAAATGCAAAACAGGCTCAATCCCGAGGCGTGGATTGGACGATAATATCATAGAACTCGATATTAAAACACGAATGCTGCATACATTATCTTGACATATACAGGTAAATAGACCTATCTCGATAGAAAATGCAGAAAATATTTGTATACGTTGCGAAAAATTTGTAATTTTGCATCGTTCAGTGGAATGAGGGGCTCCGAGAGAGCTCCTCATTTTTTATTCTCTAATATATATATATGATAGACAAAAACACCGTAAAAAGTATCGTAGAAGAGTGGCTTGACGGCAAGGAGTATTTTCTTGTCGACATCGAAGTAAGCCCCGACGACCGCATCGTAGTAGAGATCGATCATGCCGACGGCGTGTGGATTGAGGACTGCGTAGAACTGAGCCGTTACATCGAAGACCACCTGAGCCGCGACGAGGAGGATTATGAACTCGAAGTAGGCTCCGCCGGACTAGGACAACCCTTCAAAGTGCCGCAGCAGTACCACTGCTTCATGGGCAAGGAAGTGGAGGTGCTCGACGCCGACGGCAAGAAATACAAGGGCATCCTGAAGAACGTTGAAGGCAACGACTTCACAGTCACGGTGCAAGAGAAACAGAAGGTGGAAGGCAAGAAGCGCCCGCAACTCGTGGAGGTGGATCGCAACTTCCAGATGGACAAGGTGAAATATACAAAATACTTAATAAATTTCAAATAAGCTATGGCAGCAGCAAAGAAAGACGATGTAGTGAGCATGTTCGACTCATTTAAGGAATTTAAAGAGACAAAGAACATCGACCGCACCACTCTTGTGAGCGTTCTGGAAGAGAGCTTCCGCAACGTTCTGGCTAAGATTTTCGGAAGCGACGAGAACTTCGACGTTATCGTGAACCCCGACAAGGGCGACTTCGAAATCTACCGCAACCGCGTGGTTGTGGCCGACGGCGAAGTGGAAGACGAGAACAAGCAGATTGCACTCAAGGAGGCACGCAAGATAGAACCCGACTACGAGGTGGGCGAGGACGTGTCGGAACGTGTGGAGTTTGCCAAGTTTGGCCGCCGCGCAATCCTCAACTTGCGCCAGACTCTCGCCTCTAAGATTCTTGAGCTTGAGCACGACTCGCTCTACAACAAATACAAGGACCGCGTAGGCCAGGTGATAGCAGCCGAGGTCTATCAGGTATGGAAGCGCGAGGTGCTCGTTGTCGACGACGAGAACAACGAGCTCATACTGCCCAAGGCAGAGCAAATCCCTGCCGACCAATACCGCAAGGGCGAGACCATACGCGCCGTCATCGAGCGCGTGGACAACGAGAACAACAACCCCAAGATTATCCTCTCGCGCACAAGTCCAACTTTCCTGCAGCGCCTCCTGGAAGCTGAGGTGCCCGAGATTGCCGAGGGCCTCATCGCAATACGCCGCATAGCACGAATGCCGGGCGAGCGAGCCAAGATAGCAGTAGAGAGCTTCGACGAGCGCATAGACCCCGTAGGAGCATGCGTCGGAGTGAAGGGTAGCCGCGTGCACGGCATCGTGCGCGAACTCTGCAACGAGAATATCGACGTCATCAACTATACCGCCAACACCAAGCTCTTCATACAGCGCGCACTCGCGCCTGCCAAGGTGTCGACAATCAATATCGACGAGGAGAACAAGAAGGCAGAGGTATACCTCAAGCCTGAGGAAGTAAGCCTCGCTATCGGACGTGGCGGAATGAACATCAAGCTCGCCTCTATGCTCACAGAATACACCATCGACGTATTCCGCGAGGTTAACGGCGACGAGGCAGACGAGGACATCTACCTCGACGAGTTCTCCGACGAAATCGACCAGTGGGTTATCGACGCCATCAAGGGCATCGGTCTCGACACTGCAAAGGCTGTGCTCAACGCACCACGCGACATGCTCGTTGAGAAGGCCGACCTCGAGGAGGAGACCGTTGACAACGTGCTCAAGGTGCTGCGAGCTGAGTTTGAAAACTAAGCAGAATACCATATAAGGGAGCTTCGGAATCCTGACGGATTCGCGGAACTCCCTTAGCGAGTATCTAAACAGTAACATTTCTAATTACAAATATCAAGCAAAAAGGGAAGACGTAAAACGAGTAGCCCACAACCGCAGGGCAACATGTTGTCCATGCTTTGAAAGCGAGGGCAGGAGTAGGCAGACGTTTTACTTTTTTACTCTTTTACTCTTTTACTTTTAAAACGACAAAATATGAGCATCAGGTTAAACAAAGCATTACGAGAGTTGAACATCGGACTCCAGACGGCAGTGGAGTTCCTCGAAAAGAAAAGCGAACTGGGAGAAGTGAAGGCCGAGCCGAGCTTCAAACTCAGCGACGAGCAGTATGCCGCTCTTGCCGGAGCTTTCCAGCACGACAAGGAGGTGCGCACGCAAGCCGAGAAACTCTTGCAGAAAAAGCCGAAAGAGAAGAAAGCCAACGAGGACGAACAGAACGACAAACCGCTTTCTTCCACTGCTAAGCAGCAGTATAAGCCGCTTGGCAAAATCGACCTTGACAGCATCGGAAAGAAACATTCCGAACACAAGCCCGCAAAGCCTGAGCCACGTCGTGACAATCAGGCGAAGACTGCTGCCGTCAGTCAGAAGCCGGCAAACAAGAACAATACACCACAGAAGCCGGCGGCTGCCGATGTGAAAGTGGACAAGAAGACGGAAAACAAACAAAATAAGAAGCCTGTGGTTCAGAACAAAGAGCACAAACAAGAAAAGAAGAAAGAGTCGAAAACTACTGCCGTAGCACAGCCTGCAGCAGCAAAGACCGCCGAAGCAGCCAAGGAGCAGCCGGCAGAAGCATCAAAGTCAGAAACAACACTGTTCACCACCAAGAGCGAGAAGAAAATGCTCAACACTCCTAAGGTGAACGTACTCGGCAAAATCGACCTGTCGACACTCAACCAGAGCACACGACCAAAGAAGAAGTCGAAGGAGGAAAAACGCAAGGAGCGCGAGGAGAAATCGCAGCAGCAGCGCGGCGACAAGAAAAAACGCGAGCGCATCAACAAGGTGCGCGTCGACATCAACGCAGCATCCAACCAGCCGGGAGCTGGCAACGGCGGCAAGCAGAACAACAACGGCAACGCCGGAGGCAGCAACAAGAATAAAAAGAAAAACCGTAACCGTGGCGGACAGCAGAAACCAGCCGAAGTGAACGACGAGGACGTAGCACGCCAGGTAAAGGAGACTCTCGCACGACTCACCAACAAGCAGAATCAAAACAAGAAGGGAGCCAAGTACCGCAAGGAAAAGCGCGAGGCTGCCCAGGAAAAGATGAACGAGGAGCGTCGCGAGGAGAAGAAGGAGAGCAAGACACTGAAACTCACCGAGTTCGTGACCGTATCGGAGTTAGCTACAATGATGAATGTCAGCGTCAACCAGGTCATCGGAACACTTATGAGCGTGGGCATCATGGTGTCTATCAACCAGCGTCTCGACGCCGAGACTATCAACCTCGTGGCTGAAGAGTTCGGATTCAAGACCGAATATGTCAGCGCAGAGGTGCAGGAGGCTATCACCGAGGCAGAGGACGACGAGAACGACCTCGTGCCGCGCGCCCCGATTGTCACCGTGATGGGTCATGTCGACCACGGTAAAACTTCATTGCTCGACTACATACGCAAGACCAACGTCATCGCCGGAGAGGCTGGCGGTATCACACAGCACATCGGTGCCTACCACGTGCAGCTTGAGGATGGTCGCAAAATCACCTTCCTTGACACTCCTGGTCACGAGGCGTTCACCGCCATGCGTGCCCGTGGTACTCAGGTGACCGACGTTGCCATCATCATCATCGCTGCCGACGACGCAGTGATGCCCACTACTAAGGAGGCCATCGCACACGCCCAGGCAGCCAACGTACCGATGGTGTTCGCCATCAACAAAATCGATAAGCCAGGAGCCAACCCCGACCGTGTGCGCGAGGAACTCGCCGCAATGAACCTCCTCGTCGAGGACTGGGGTGGCAAGTATCAGTGCCAGGAAATCAGTGCCAAGAAGGGACTGCACGTCAACGAACTCTTAGAGAAGGTGCTTCTTGAGGCTGAGATGCTCGACCTCAAGGCCAACCCCAACCGCAAGGCTACGGGTTCTATCATCGAGTCGTCACTTGACAAGGGACGTGGCTACGTGTCGACAGTGCTCGTATCGAACGGCACACTGCGCGTGGGCGACAACCTTATCGCTGGAACTTCATGGGGACGCATCAAGGCCATGTTCAACGAGCGCAACCAGCGCATCGAGAGCGCAGGACCTGCCGAGCCAGCCATCATCCTCGGACTCAACGGAGCGCCTACAGCGGGCGACTCATTCCACACTCTTGAGACAGAGCAAGAGGCACGCGACATCGCCAACAAGCGTCTGCAGCTTCAGCGCGAGCAGGGCTTGCGCACACAGAAGCGCCTCACACTCTCAGACATCTCCCACCGTATTGCACTTGGATCGTTCAAGGAGCTCAACATCATCGTCAAGGGCGACACCGACGGTTCTATCGAGGCTCTGTCGGACTCGTTCATCAAGCTCTCTACCGAGAAGATCAAGGTGAACGTAATACACAAGGCTGTAGGACAAATCTCGGAGAGCGATGTGACTCTCGCCGATGCTTCCGACGCCATCATCGTGGGCTTCCAGGTGCGTCCTTCTGCTGCAGCACGCAAGCTTGCCGAGCAGGAGGGTGTCGAAATCAACACCTACTCGGTTATCTACGACGCTCTCGACGACGTTAAGTCGGCTATGATCGGTATGCTCGACAAGGTGAAGAAGGAGGTCGTAACTGGACAGGTTGAGGTGCGCGAGGTCTACAAGATTTCTAAGGTTGGAACTGTTGCCGGATGCTACGTCACCGAGGGTAAGGTTCACCGTGTCGACAAGGCTCGCGTCGTGCGCGACGGCATCGTGGTTCACACTGCCGACATTGCCGCCCTAAAGCGCTACAAGGATGACGTCAAGGAGGTTGCCACCAACTTCGAGTGTGGTATCTCGCTCGTCAACTTCAACGACATTCAGCAGGGCGACATACTCGAGACCTTCACCGAGATTGAGGTTAAGCAGACTCTGTAAAATCGTAATATCCATAAACTTAAATAAAAACCTTCAGGTTTCTCGACAAGGGAAACTTGAAGGTTTTTTGTTTTCTTGCAGAAATTAAAAAAAAGCGTTAATCATTCGGATAATCAACGCTTTATTCGTAATTTTGCATATTTGAACAACAGGGCGCATTGTGCCCATACTTATAGAGCCTAAAGGCTACAGAAATTAACAGTAAAATGGAAAATAAAGATACAAAAAATGCCTATGTACGCCAGGTGGCAGAACAAAAATATGAATATGGATTCACCACCGACGTGCATACCGACATCATAGAGCGTGGACTCAACGAAGACATCGTGAGGCTCATCTCCCAGAAAAAGGGCGAACCGGAATGGATGCTCGAATTCCGACTCAAGGCGTTCCGCCACTGGCAGACTCTAAAGCAACCCACATGGGGACACGTTCATCTGCCCGAAATCGACTATCAGGCAATATCCTACTATGCCGATCCTCTCGCCAAGAAGCCAACCAACGAGAAGAAGGAGATCGACCCTGAGCTGATGAAGACATTCGACAAGCTCGGAATTCCTCTCGAAGAGCGTCTGGCACTGAGCGGAGTGGCAGTGGATGCCATCATGGACTCGGTGTCGGTAAAAACCACCTACAAGCAACACCTCGCCGAGAAGGGCATCATATTCAGCTCCATCGGCGAAGCCATCAAGGACCATCCCGACCTTGTGAAGCAATACCTGGGAAGCGTGGTGCCCTATCGCGACAACTTCTACGCTGCTCTCAACAGCGCAGTGTTTAGCGACGGCTCATTTGTATACATTCCCAAGGGTGTGCGCTGCCCCATGGAGCTCAGCTCCTACTTCCGCATCAACGCACGCAACACAGGACAGTTCGAACGCACTCTCATCATAGCCGACGACGACGCCTACGTTTCGTATCTCGAAGGCTGCACGGCTCCGATGCGCGACGAGAACCAGCTTCACGCTGCTATCGTGGAGATTATTGTCAACGACAACGCCGAGGTAAAATACTCCACCGTGCAAAACTGGTATCCTGGCGACGAGAACGGCAAGGGCGGTGTGCTCAACCTTGTGACCAAACGCGGCGACCTGCGCGGCGTAAACTCCAAACTCTCATGGACTCAGGTGGAGACTGGCTCTGCAATCACATGGAAATATCCATCGTGTGTGTTGCGCGGCGACGGATCGCAGGCTGAGTTCTACTCTGTAGCTGTCACCAACAACTATCAGGAGGCCGACACCGGCACCAAGATGATACACATGGGCAAAAACACCAAGTCTACCATCATATCCAAGGGTATATCTGCCGGACATAGCCAGAACTCATACCGAGGACTGGTGCGCGCCACAAGTAATGCCGACAATGCCCGCAACTACTCGTCGTGCGACTCTCTGCTACTCGGTTCCGACTGCGGAGCCCACACCTTCCCATATATGGACATACACAACGACACAGCTGTCGTGGAGCATGAGGCAACAACCTCGAAAATATCAGAAGACCAGCTCTTCTACTGCAATCAGCGCGGCATACCGACCGAGCAGGCTGTAGGACTCATCGTGAACGGATACGCCAAGGAAGTGCTCAACAAACTACCGATGGAGTTTGCTGTTGAGGCACAAAAACTGCTGAGCGTTTCGCTTGAGGGAACAGTTGGATAAAAGGAATTTTGAGTTTTGAATTTTGAATTATCGGCAAGGCCGATTTTGAATTGAACATTTTTGAATTTTGAATTCAAAATTGATAAAATTCAAAATTGCGGATTGCCGTAACAATTCAAAATTGATAAACTCAAAATTGCGGCTGCCGCAACAATTCAAAATTGATAAACTCAAAATTGCGGCTTGCCGCAACAATTCAAAATTCAAAACTCAAAATTCAAAATTCGATTATATGTTCAACAACATTCTCTTAACTACTGCGCTCTTTGCAGTCCCTATTTCTATGTCGGCAGCCGACGACGACGCGTCGCGCCGTTGGGCTGTCATTGCTGGCATGAATCTGTCTTGTCCCACGACGGCAAGCCACGACCAACCGCAGTCATTCGTGGAGAAAGCGGGGGCGTTCGGTTCGGCTATGGGCAATGTAATGTTGGAGTATTATCCTCGCGACAACCGTTTCTCGATAGTGGGTGGATATAACGCCGAGAATATAGAATGGTTCAGCGGTGACGTCTCTGCCACAATGCGCAATATTGCCATTGGCGCACGCTACTATCCACTAAATTCCAGTTATACCATCCAGCCTTATGCCTCGCTTATGACCTACACCCATGTTGACTCCCGGCACGAGCGTCACAACATAAGCTGCATCGGCGAGGGGCACAGTTATGAGCGCAACTACGACATTAGCTACCCACGACTGAGCATCGCTCCAACCATCGGTTTCGATTGCTACATATTCTCGTCGCTTGCACTGGAGTTCCAATACGGATTTCCGCTCGCCATCAACGGCAAGACTCATATAAGCTCCACATACGACGGACAGACGACAACATATCGAATGCACTCCGACATGCACCGCCACAACTTTCAGATAGGGCTCAAGGCAACGTTCCCGTTCAGATTCTCAACCGACGACGGCAACAACATCTTCAAGCTCATCTACATAGCTCTCGGCATCTACGACCCCGACGACGAGCCTAAGAAGGAGACAAAGAAAGAACGACATAAGTCGAATCTCAACAGAGTGCTCAACTCTTATTAAAAACTCAAAAAAAACAAAAAACCACAATATGTTAGAAGTAAAGAACCTTCACGCCACAATCGCTGGCAAGGAAATACTACGAGGCATCAACCTCACTATCAAAGACGGCGAAATCCACGCCATCATGGGACCTAACGGCTCCGGTAAGTCCACTCTAAGTGCTGTGCTCACTGGCAACCCTCTCTACGAGGTCACTGAGGGCGAGGCTATATTCAACGGCAAGAACCTCATCGAGATGAAGCCCGAAGACCGAGCCCACGAGGGACTCTTCCTCTCGTTCCAATACCCAGTGGAGATACCGGGTGTGTCGATGACCAACTTCCTCAAGGCTGCCGTCAACGAGAAACGCAAGTATCAAGGGCTGCCCGAACTGAAGGCTGGCGAATTTCTAAAACTGATGAACGAGAAGCGCCAGATTGTGGAACTCGACTCCAAATTCACACGCCGCTCTGTAAACGAGGGATTCTCGGGTGGCGAGAAGAAACGCAACGAGATATTCCAGATGGCTATGCTCGAGCCTAAGCTCGCCATTCTCGACGAGACCGATTCTGGACTCGATGTCGATGCCATGCGCATCGTTGCCGACGGCGTGAACAAAATGCACAATCCCGAAACTTCTGCCATTGTCATCACCCACTACGAGCGTCTGCTCGACATGATTAAACCCGATGTGGTGCACGTGCTCTACAAGGGACGAATCGTGAAGACTGCCGGACCGGAGCTTGCCAAGGAAATTGAGCAGAGAGGCTACGACTGGATTAAAGCAGAAGTTGAAGAATAGGAATGTGGAGTGTGGAATGTGGAGTGTGGAATTATCGGCGATGCCGATTGAAAATTATTCAATGAAGAATTGAGAATTCAACACTCCACATTCAACATTCAACACTCCACATTCAACATTCAACACTCCACATTCAACACTCAACACTCCACATTCAACACTCAACACTCCACATTCAACATTCAAAATAATGAACAGCGAAAAACAATATATCGATCTCTACCGCGAATGCCGCGAGCAGATATGCGCCCACAGTGCCGACGTTCTCAACGCCGTGCGCGACGACGCTTTCGCCGACTTCGAGCGACAAGGATTCCCATCGCGCAAGGTGGAGAGATACAAATACACCACCATCGACCGTCTTTTCGAGCCTAACTACGGACTGAACATCAACCGTATCGATGTGCCGGTCGACCCCTACAAGGCGTTTCGATGCGACGTGCCAAACCTTAGCACATCGCTCTACTTCATCGTCAACGACCAATTCCGCTCTGCACTACAGCCCAAAGAGAACTTGCCCGAGGGCATCACAGTGACTTCGCTTGCCGAATATGCAAAAGCCTACCCTGAGTTCGTGGCACAGCACTACGCCAAACTCGCCAAGACCGACGAGGATGCCATCACCGCCCTCAACACCATGCTGGCGCAGGACGGATTGCTGATACACGTCAAGAAGAATGTGGTGGTCGACAAGACGATTCAGGTCATCAACATCCTGCGCTCAAGTGTCAACCTCATGGTCAACCGCCGCGTGCTCATCGTCATGGAAGAGGGAGCCAACGCCAAATTTCTATTCTGCGACCATGCCGCCGACGACCTACAGTTCCTCACAACCCAGGTGATAGAGGCTTATGTCGGACCCAACGCCTCGCTCGACCTCTACTGCATGGAGGAGACTCACTACAAGAACACACGCGTTTCTAACGTGTATGTGGAGCAGCAGCGCGACTCTCGCTTCAAGCACAATGTCATCACCCTACACAACGGCGTGACACGCAACCGCCTCGACGTGCAACTCAAGGGCGAGGGTGCCGAGTGCTGGTGCAATGGATGCGTCATAGCCGACAAGACCCAGCACGTGGACAACAATACTCTCATCGACCACCAGGTGAGCCACTGCACAAGCCACGAGCTTTACAAATATGTGCTCGACGACAAGTCGACGGGTGCCTTTGCCGGACGTGTGCTCGTGCGCCACGGTGCGCAAAAGACCATCAGCGAGGAGGTGAACCAAAACCTTTGCGCCACAAAGGAGGCACGCATGTACACCCAACCAATGCTCGAAATCTATGCCGACGACGTGAAGTGCTCGCATGGCTCAACAGTAGGACAACTCAACGACGCTGCACTGTTCTATATGCGCCAGCGTGGCATCAGCGAGAAGGAGGCTAAACTGCTTCTTGAGTTCGCATTCATCAACGAGGTTATCGACAAGATACAGCTTGAGCCACTGCGCGATCGCCTGCATTATCTCGTGGAGAAACGATTCCGAGGAGAACTGAGCAAGTGTGAGGGATGCCGCATGTGTAAGTAAAAGAGAAAAGTGAAAAGAGAAAAGTGAAAAATCCAAATGTTTAGCAGAGTATACTATTTGATTTTTCACTTTTCACTTTTCTCTTTTCCCTTTTAATTTTTCCCTTTTCCCTCTTAATTTTTCACTTTCCCCTTTTCACTTTTCCTTTATAATATGTACGATATAAATAAAGTTCGCGAGGACTTCCCCATACTATCTCGCACCGTGTACGACCATCCATTGGTCTATCTCGACAACGCTGCCACCACGCAGAAACCGCTCTGTGTGCTCGACGCCATGCGCGATGAATATCTCAACGCCAACGCCAACGTCCACCGTGGCGTGCACTATCTCTCGCAGCGCGCCACCGACCTTCACGAGGCTGCACGCGAAACTGTGCGCCGCTTTATCAACGCGCCCAAGGTGGAAGAGATTATATTCACTCGTGGCACCACGGAGAGCATCAACCTTGTGGCGTCCTCGTTCTGCGAGGCTTTCACAACCGAGGGCGACGAGGTGATTGTTTCCACTATGGAGCACCACTCCAACATAGTGCCCTGGCAGTTGCAGGCTGCCAAACGCGGCATTGCACTGAAGGTCATCCCCATGGACGACACGGGCAAACTCGACATGGAAACATACGAGCGTCTGTTCTCCGACAAGACCAAGATTGTGAGCATTGCCCACGTGAGCAACACACTCGGCACGGTGAACCCCGTTGCCGACATCATACGCATTGCTCATGAGCATGGAGTGCCCGTGCTGGTCGACGGAGCTCAGTCTACGCCCCACTTCGCTGTCGACGTGCAGGCTCTCGACTGCGACTTCTTCGCCTTCTCGGGACATAAAATCTATGGCCCCACTGGCATAGGTGTGCTCTACGGCAAGGAGGAGTGGCTCGACCGTATGCCGCCCTATCAGGGTGGAGGCGAAATGATTGAGAGCGTGAGTTTCGAAAAGACTACATTCGAGAAACTGCCGTTCAAGTTCGAGGCTGGCACTCCCGACTATGTAGCCACCCACGGACTCGCCATGGCTCTCGACTATGTGTCGGCTCTCGGCATGGACAACATCGCCAGCCACGAGCACGAACTCACCGACTACTGCATGTCACGCATGGCTGAAATACCCGACATGCGACTATTCGGCACCACCAAGGGCAAAGACGCTGTTGTGTCGTTTCTCGTTGGCAACATCCACCATCTCGACATGGGCACACTACTCGACCGCCTCGGCATTGCCGTGCGCACGGGCCACCATTGCGCCCAACCCGTAATGGACCGCCTCGGCGTTCAGGGTGTTGTGCGAGCATCATTCGCACTCTACAATACTAAGGAAGAAATCGATGCTCTTGTGGCTGGTATCAAGCGAGTGAGCTTGATGTTCTAAAAAATAAAGAAAGAGAGTATGTCAAAATAGAAGTTAACTCTTATTTTGACACACTCTCTTCTACTTATCAACAATATTTTATTCATTGAACTTTCGCAAGTTCAGAATTTAATGGTATTAAAGAAGTTTTTCGCAAAGCTCATGGAAACTTCCACTCCTTTTGGTCGTTCAAGAAGTTCTTGCTAAAGCAAGCGGCAATGCCGAGCAAACGGACAATAGCTTTTGCTTAAACAATAGTACATTTGTCCATTAACTTCACGAGCGAAGCGAGTTATCTTCCAATAACTCCCAATAACTCCCAATAACTCCCAATAACTCCCAATAACTCCCAATAACTTCTTTCGCTTGCGAAACTTAAATTATTCAAATTTCAGTTCTAATTGTCCGTCAGCCCCCAACAGGTTATAACTCATGCGGTGGTAGGGCGAAGTGCCGTGCAGACGTATGCCCTCACGATGGGCTTTGGTGGGATATCCTTTGTTTTTCTGCCAGTCGTAGTAGGGATATTCCTCGGCAAGCTGGTCCATATACTCGTCGCGAAAAGTCTTGGCAAGAATGCTGGCAGCGGCTATCGCCTGGTATTTGCCGTCGCCCTTGACGATGGTGGTATATGGCAGGTCGCGATAGGGCGTGAATCGGTTGCCATCGACGATGATGGCCTCGGGGCGCACCTTTAGTTGGTCGAGTGCACGGTGCATGGCAAGAAAACTCGCCTTGAGTATGTTTATCTTGTCAATCTCCTCGGGAGTGACCACCCCCACAGCCCACGCCACAGCATCGTTCACAATCTGGTCGCGCAATTGCTTTCGCTTCTTCTCAGTGAGTTTCTTCGAGTCGTTGAGCAACGGGTTGTCGTAGCCACGTGGCAGGATTACAGCGGCGGCATACACACTGCCCGCCAGACATCCGCGTCCAGCCTCGTCGCATCCCGCCTCCACGAGGTCGGCATAGTAGTGGGGCAACAAATGGTTGCCCCCGTCGTTATTCTTCATAAAGCGATTTTATTTCTACTCTCCTTTTTTTATACTCTTCCTACAACAGCGACTGCACCTCGGCGTCGAGGTCCGTTATCTGCGTATTGCGCTTCACCACTGAGCAGTTTTTGTCGAGCAGGAAGAAAGTGGGCACCTGCGACACATTATACATCTGTAGCACCTGATTGGTGCTGTTGTCAACGCGTGTGCATATCCATGGCAGCGAGGCTGTCTGTGTCTTCCAGAAATGCTCGTCGGAGTCAACCGACACCTGATAAATTTCGAGTCCGGCAGCATGGTATTTATTGTAGAGTTCGCGCAACATCATGATGCGCTGCATTGAGCCTTCGCCGGCAAAGAGATGGAAGTCGAGCAACACCACATGACCTGCAAGCGACGACAGGCGACGCTGATTGCCGCGGTTGTCGGTGAGCGTGAAGTCGACAACTCCCGTAGTGTTCACCTTCGACGCGTCGATCGCTGGTCCCTGCTGCTTGCTGCGCGCCAGGCGCACGTCCTTCATACCCTCGATAGCTATGTTGTGGAGATTCTCGCCACGCTCCTCGTTAGGATAGAAAGTGTCCCAACTTGTAGCCACGGCAGCAAACACCTTCACGTCCTGCTCCGACGAGCGGGGATTAAACAAGAGCACGCTTTGTCCCCCGGCATAGAGGGTCTGGAAGAGGGCGAAATAAGACGATGCCTTCATTGGCTCCTTAAATATATATTGTGTCTTCACAACTTTCTTATAGTCCTCCACTATTCTGTTGATGCTGTCGCCAATGGCCTCGGCTCCGAGCTGCTGGCTCTGGGCAATCATGTCCACCTTGTTCTGCAGTTGCATCTGCATGAGTGCCAGCTCTTTTATGCGCGAGCAGTCGTCCGAACCGCTCACATCATACTGCGACGCCATAGTGGGATACTTAGCCTTCACGCTCACCGTCTCTGTTGAGTCGATGGCTATGTTGATAATCTGTCCTGCTATGCGCAGACGATAGAACTCGGGAGCAGTGGGAGCCTTGCCGTCGAACGCAAACGAGCCGTCGGCAGAGAGTTTCACTGAGTCGACCTTTACTGGTCCGTTTAGACTCATATTCTCGAAGTAGAGAATTGAGTCGGCTGCATTCTCAATAGCTCCGTCCACATGAAACTTGCGCTCATTACACGCCGTCATACCTACCATCGCCAAAGCCGCAAGAGCCATGACGAAATGTTTCTTGATAAATCTGATATTCATATTGTTTTTTCTTTTTTCCGTTTTCAACTTGCAAACTTACTCATTTTTATTCGTAAAACCTTTACTTCATATTATAAATCTGCTTAGAAAGCTTGCAGAAATTCACCTAAATGAATGTGCTTTATACCATCAACATTACTTCCGCTTGTCCATTCGTCAAGACTTACTACATACTTAGGATAGTTGTTGGCAATACTTTGCAGATTGCCAAACTCGCGTTGACGAGTGGCCTCATCGTACATCATATAAGACGATTGAATATATACAACCTCGTCGTGCTTGCGTGCAACGAAGTCCACTTCACGTCCTGCTGCTAATTGTCCTGTGAACACCTCATAATGTTGTTGCGACAGATGTAAATAGATAGCATTTTCCATAAGCTTATGAATGTCGGTCTGCATATTGAACCCTAAATGACAGTTACGTAGACCAAGATCTTCAAAATAATATTTGTCACCAATCTCAAATGTTTTCAATCCATTCACGTCTATGCGCCGCACCTTATTAATTAGATATGCGTTTTGCAATGCTCTCAAATAGTTTATCACTTGCAGAGGCGAAATGTTTACACGCTGCGACTTTAGATAACGACTTATGTTATTGGCAGAGTACAGATTACCAACATTATCTGCGGTATATAATGCAAGTGTTTCAAGGAAGTCGACATTACGTATGTTCTCACGTTTCACCACATCTTTTAACATAATAGTTGAATATACGTTGCGCAGATATTCGAATACAATATCACGTTGCAATGGTAAGTTGCTCAAATATGGAAGTCCACCAAATGTCAAATAATCTCTCAAGGTCTGTGTAGACGGTGTAAGATGGTTGAACTCCATAAACTCCGTATATGAGAGACTATGGATATGAAACTCTACATAGCGACCTGAAAGATATGTAGAAAGCTCACTTGACAACATAGTAGCATTGCTGCCTGTTATAAATATATCGCATGCATCTTGTGCCTGTAGACTACGCAGGGTATGCTCAAACCCATTAATGTCCTGCACCTCATCAATAAAAAGATAGTTGGCACAGTTTTCCTTAATATGTTCTGTGACATATATAGTCAACTCTTCGTTTGTACGTATAAAAGCAAATTGCTCCAACTCTTTGTTTATACATATTGTATTGCAGTTGGGGGTAGTATGCTCAATATGTTCCTGTATCTGCTTTAGAATACAACTCTTTCCGACACGCCGTTGACCTGTCAACACTTTTATTATATTCTTGTCGATAAACGGAGTTATACACTTTGTATAGTATTGACGATTGATTAACTTTATCATTATTGGGATTTTTATTAGTTATACTTAAAACTTTATGCAAATATACAAATTTTATTAAGTATAACAAATAAAAATAACCTTTATTACAAATTTGTTTGTTATACTTAACAAAAAAAGCTCTAAAGGTATCGTATATGCAAAATCGTTTTGATAGAACGTCAATGGGAAAGTAGCTCTAAACGTATGAGACTCTTTATAAGTCTCGCGTTATCAAGATGTCTTATCATTTCCAATTGAGTATTTCACACTCGTTCCGCTATCCAATAGCCCACAGCCACGGCTATGAACCCAAGCATCACGCTACCTCCGGCATAAAGCAACGCGGCAAAGGCATGACCGCCACGCATGAGCGAAAGGTTCTCGTTACAGAAGGTGGAGAACGTGGTGAAGCCGCCACACAAACCCGTAGTGAGTAGAAGGCGTGCCGAGTCGCCGCCCAGGTTGCCACGCGAGGAAAGACCGTAGAACAAACCTATGAGCAGACAGCCCAGAATGTTTACCACCATTGTGGGATAAGGAAAAAATCCAACAATGTTGTCCTGCACAATTTTTGAAATAAGAAAGCGCAAGGCAGAACCCACACCGCCGCCAAGAGCCACCAGAATAAGCGAACGTATCATATTTACGAAATGTGTTTTATGTTTTGAAGCCACAAAGTTAAGGAGAAATTTATACAAAAAATCAAAAATATCACAGCATTGTTCGTTTATCCCATTGAAAATAACTAACTTTGCTCGCATATTTAATTTTTTGATGTTATTATAACGATTTAGATGAACGTAATTACAAAGACAGTATCATTGCCTGATGGCAGAACCATCAGCATTGAGACCGGGAAAGTGGCAAAGCAGACCGACGGAAGTGTTGTACTGCGTATGGGCAACACCGTACTTCTCGCCACTGTTTGTGCCGCAAAAGATGCAGTTCCCGGAACAGATTTCATGCCTTTGCAGGTAGACTACAAAGAGCAGTATTCAGCAGCAGGCCGTTTCCCCGGTGGCTTCACAAAGCGTGAGGGCAAGTCGGGCGACAACGAAATCCTCACATCGCGTCTGGTTGACCGTGTGCTGCGTCCGCTCTTCCCGTCTAACTACCACGCTGAGGTATACGTACAGATCATGCTTCTCAGCGCCGACGGTGTTGACCAGCCTGACGCTCTCGCAGGATTTGCTGCTTCAGCCGCTATGGCTTGTTCAGATATACCTTTCGAATGCCCCATCTCTGAGGTGCGCGTAGCTCGCATCAACGGTGAGTATGTCATCAACCCGACCTTTGAGCAGATGAAGGATGCCGACATGGACATCATGGTAGGCGCTTCTGCCGAGAACATCATGATGGTGGAGGGCGAGATGAAGGAAGTTTCGGAGCAGGACATGATTGGTGCTTTGAAGGCTGCTATGGCTGCCATCAAGCCTATGTGCGAACTCCAGACTGAGCTTTCTAAGGAGCTTGGCACCGACGTTAAGCGTGAGTATTGCCACGAGGTTAACGACGAGGAGCTGCGCGAGCAGATCCGCAAGGAGACCTACGACAAGTGCTACGCTATCGCTGAGGCTGGCGACCACGACAAGAAGTCGCGCGAGGAGGCTTTCGACAAGATTCTTGCCGACTTCCAGGAGGCTTACGATGCAGCTCACACAGAGCTTACACCCGAGGAGCTCGACGAGAAGCACGCTGAAATGGTGCGCTACTATGCCGACGTGATGCGCGACTCAATGCGCCGTTGCATCCTCGACGAGGGCAAGCGTCTCGACGGTCGTAAGACTACCGATATCCGTCCTATCTGGTGCGAGGTTTCTCCGCTGCCTATGCCTCACGGAAGTGCAATCTTCACACGTGGCGAGACACAGAGTCTCTCTACCTGTACTCTCGGTACAAAGATGGACGAGAAGCTTATCGACGATGTATTGGAGAAGGGCTACCAGCGCTTCCTCCTTCACTATAACTTCCCGCCGTTCTGTACTGGCGAGGCTAAGGCTCAGCGTGGTGTAGGCCGTCGCGAGATTGGTCATGGTCACTTGGCATGGCGCGGACTTAAGGGTCAGATTCCTGAGGACTTCCCTTACACAGTGCGTTTGGTAAGCCAGATTCTTGAGTCAAACGGTTCTTCATCTATGGCTACTGTATGTGCCGGCACTCTTGCCCTCATGGACGCTGGTGTTCCTATGAAGGCTCCTGTATCGGGCATCGCTATGGGTCTTATCAAGAACCCGGGCGAGGAGAAGTACGCAGTGCTTAGCGATATCCTTGGCGACGAGGACCACCTTGGCGACATGGACTTCAAGACCACCGGTACACCCAAGGGCTTGACCGCAACACAGATGGATATCAAGTGCGACGGTTTGAGCTTCGAGATTCTTGAGAAGGCTCTTATGCAGGCTAAGGCTGGCCGTGAGCACATCCTCAAATGCATGATGGAGACTATCTCTGAGCCACGTGCCGAGATGAAGCCACAGGTTCCACGCATCATCCAGATCGAGATTCCTAAGGAGTTCATCGGTGCTGTTATTGGCCCTGGTGGCAAGATCATCCAGCAGATGCAGGAGGATACTGGTGCTACTATCACAATCGACGAGGTTGACGGTGTAGGCAAGGTTCAGATTTCTGCTCCTAACAAGGACGCTATCGATGCTGCCCTTGGCAAGATCAAGTCTATCGTTGCTATCCCTGAGGTTGGCGAGGTTTACGAGGGTACAGTACGCTCAATCATGCCTTACGGCTGCTTCGTAGAGATCATGCCGGGTAAGGACGGACTGCTCCACATCTCTGAGATCGACTGGAAGCGTCTTGAGACAGTTGAAGAGGCTGGCATCAAGGAAGGCGACAAGATCAAGGTGAAGCTCATGGAGATTGATCCGAAGACTGGTAAGTACAAGCTCTCTCATCGCATCCTGCTCCCGAAACCCGAGGGTTACGTAGAGCGTGAGCGTCGTCCTCGTGGCGAGCGCGGCGATCGTGGTGAGCGTCGTCCACGTGGCGACCGTCGTGACGGACGTCGCGAGAACCGCGAGCACCGTGAGCCGAAGGACTTCAACGACTCTCTCGACCACAACAACGACATCTAATCAAATAGATTACTATAAATAAGAAATCCCTGCATCAACGGTTTCGATAATGAAACTGATGATGCAGGGATTTTTTATGTACTTATGAAATATTTTAAGACCTAAAGGATTCCTGTAACTATGACTCAGCATTGTCAATGCCATAAATCCAACTATAAGCCTTAACCCATCTCCATACTGTTGTACGCGATATATCAACTATATTATTTATTTGTGGACCATTCATACCAATCTTCATAAGATAGCACACCTGCAATTGTTGTTCATTAAGATCCGAATTATTCCGCAACAATTCGTCTTTAAAATTTGGGAACAATTCATTGACAGCCGCAAACAATCGATTCCATTCTGTCGACGACAGACACTTCTTGCCTTCAGCCGTCTTACGCACAGCCTCCACCACATCATTAGCTTTCTCTTCCAACTTCACCCGCTGAAGCATCTGCATGAGTGACTGGCTCTGCTGCATTTTCTTTTCAAGACGCTCCTTTACTTCCTCAAGCAACTGTTCGTTTCGTGCAAGTTCGTCATTAACAACTTGCAGTTTCTTTTCTTTCGCCTCAATATCATTATGCGCCTCTTCGAGCATTTGCTCTTTCACAGCTGTCGACTTCTTCAACTTGCTCAACTGCACCTTTACATCACTCAACTTGTCGGTAAGGGTCAATTCTCTATTCAATGCCTTATTCTTCTTATACCTTAAATTAGCAGACTTGTAATTTTACAAGAAAGCAAGTCATTGGATAACAATAAATTACCCAATGCTTACATATGTCAGAAAATTCACTTACCTTAGTGCTGCTTAAAACTCAAATAGAGAATATCTGACATATGGCAAAGGTAAA
>CAKPZC010000014.1 GCA_934203355.1 uncultured Prevotella sp.
CAGCCCGCTTTGTTTGGGATTTGACAACCATCACAGTTTGCCGCTCATATATAAAGATAAATATGAACACATACTTAGAGAAATAATTAGAGACAATAATTAGAGAGATGAAAAAATTAAGTAAGGTATGGCTATTGGTGGCTATTGTCATCGTGGTAGCCATTGCCGTCTGGGCACTGTCGGGCGGCAAGAAAGAACAACAGATTTCGTTTGACACGGCAGCAGTTGCTCCGGCAAACATCATGAACAGTATCACAGCAACTGGCACCATCGAACCTGTGACATCGGTCACAGTGGGTACGCAGGTAAGCGGTATAGTCAGCAAACTTTATGTCGACTACAACTCAGTGGTGAAGAAGGGCCAGGTGATTGCCGAGCTCGACAAGACAAACCTTATGAGCCAACTCAACACCGCCAAGACACAACTCGCTACGGCACAGAGCCAGCTCAACTATCAGACAGCCAACTTCAACCGCTACAAGACTCTATTCCAGAAAGGACTCGTGGCAGCCGACGACTTCGACAATGCACAGCTTGCCTACAAGCAAGCCAAGGAGCAGGTGGCTTCGGCAAAGGAGGAGGTGCAGCGTGCACAGACCAACCTCGGCTATGCCACCATCACATCGCCTATCGACGGAGTGGTGCTCTCGAAGTCGGTTGAGGAGGGACAGACTGTTGCCGCCAGCTTCTCAACTCCAGAATTGTTCACCATCGCCCAGGACCTGACAAATATGCAGGTGGTTGCCGATGTCGACGAGGCTGACATAGGCGACGTGAAGGAAGGCGAACGAGTATCGTTCACCGTCGATGCTTATCCCGACGACACTTTCGAGGGAACCGTGAAGCAGGTGCGCCAAGAGGCAACAACAACCAACAACGTTGTCACCTACGAGGTGGTAATCTCTGCCCCCAACGCCGACCTGAAACTTAAACCGGGTCTCACAGCCAACGTGACCATCTTCACTGCCGAGCGTAAGGGTGTACTCTCTGTTCAGTCGAAGGCTCTGCGCTTCACTCCGCAGAAGGAGACTGTGGGCAAAATGAAGATTGTCGACCAAACGGGCAACGCCAAGAACAAGGTGTGGACTATCGAGGGCAACAATATCGTGGCACACAAGGTGAACATCGGCATGACCGACGGCACCAACACACAGATTCTCAACGGTCTTGAAGCAGGAACAAAGGTTGTGACCGGACTCAGCATTATTGGTGGCGAGCAAGACAACGCCCAGGATAACGCAAGCAACGAGAAGAGCCCATTCGCCCCAGGCCCTCCGGGAAAGAACAAGAAAAAATAAATTGTACTTTTCTTAGTAGCGGACCACCAGAAAACTCCGCTACTAAGAAGCACCAATTTCAACCAAACCAAATTACAGTTATGGACGAAAAGAAAGTAGTAATAGAACTCGACAACGTGAAGCGCGACTTCCTCGTGGGCGACGAGACGGTGCACGCTCTGCGCGGAGTGTCGTTCAAGATATACGAGGGCGAATTCGTCACCATCATGGGCAAGTCGGGCTCGGGCAAATCAACACTGCTCAACCAGTTAGGATGCCTCGACACTCCAAGCACTGGCGAATATTATCTCGACGGAGTGTCTGTCAGAAATATGTCGAAGTCGCAGCGTGCCGTACTGCGCAACCGCAAGATTGGGTTCATATTCCAGAACTACAACCTCCTGCCAAAGACCACAAGCGTCGAGAACGTGGAACTCCCACTTATGTACAATGCGGCTGTAAGTGCTAAGGAGCGCGAGGAAAGAGCCATCAAGGCTTTGCAGGCTGTAGGACTTGGCGAGCGACTCTATCACAAGTCAAACCAAATGTCGGGCGGACAGATGCAGCGCGTGGCAATAGCACGTGCTTTGGTGAACGACCCAGCGGTGATTCTCGCCGACGAAGCTACGGGTAATCTCGACACACGCACATCGTTCGAGATTCTAATACTCTTCCAAAAACTTCACGCCGCCGGACGCACAATTATCTTCGTCACCCACAACCCTGACATCGCCAACTATTCCTCGCGCAACATCATGCTGCGCGACGGACGCGTGATAAGCGACGAATATAACAACAACATACTCTCGGCAGCCGATGGATTGGCAGCACTGCCTGCCAACTCGGATGAGTAACTTATTGTATTCAATGTTGAATGTTGAATGTTAATTGGTTGACGCTTGCCAATTAATGATTAAAAAATAATAATTACCAAAATGAATTATAGCAATCTTTTAAAGATAGCCCTCCGCGCAATAGCCGCCAACAAACTGCGCTCATTCCTCACCGCCCTCGGCATCATCATCGGTGTGGCTTCGGTCATCACCATGCTTGCCATCGGACAGGGTTCGAAGAGGAGCATACAGGCTAACATTGCCGAGATGGGCTCCAACATGATAATGATAAGTCCGGGAGCCGACCGGCGCGGTCCGGGCGGTGTGCGACAGGACGCGGCATCGATGGAGACTCTAAAAATGAACGACTATCAGTCGATAAAAGACGAATGCAACTTCATCAGCGGTATAAGCCCCACCGTGAACAGCAGCGGACAGTGGATTTACGGCAACAACAACACGCCGTCGAGCATATATGGTGTCAACCAGGACTATCTCGAAATACGACAGTTGTCGGTCGACGAGGGTGAGATGTTCACCGATGCCGACATCAAGGCGAGTGCCAAGGTGTGCATACTCGGACAGACGGTTGTCGACAATCTTTTCCCCGACGGTTCCGACCCAGTGGGCAAAGTGGTGCGTTTCAACTCCATTCCGTTCCGTGTTGTCGGTGTGCTCAAGAAGAAGGGCTACAACTCAATGGGCATGGACCAGGACGACCTTGTGCTGGCTCCTTACACAACAGTGATGAAGCGCATCTTGGCGCAAACCTATCTCGGCGGCATCACTTGCTCGGCTATTACCGAGGGACTCACCGACAAAGCTATCGACGAGATAACAACCATCCTTCGCCGCAACCACAAGCTGAAGGATGCCACCGACACACAGGATGCCGACGACGACGATTTCAACATTCGCTCACAGGAGGAGCTTGCAAGCATGATGAACTCCACCACCGACATGATGACAATACTCCTGGGATGTGTGGCTGGCATTTCGCTCATAGTGGGCGGCATCGGTATTATGAACATTATGTATGTGAGTGTGACGGAACGTACACGCGAGATAGGCTTGCGTATGTCGGTAGGAGCACGTGGTGTTGATATCCTCAACCAGTTTCTCATCGAGGCAATACTGCTCAGCGTCACTGGCGGTCTGATAGGTGTGGGTCTCGGAGTGGGTGCATCTTATGCCGTGAACATCATAGCCCACTGGCCCATCTACATACAGCCATGGAGCATAATAATGAGCTTTGCCGTTTGTACATTCACTGGTGTTTTCTTCGGTTGGTATCCAGCAAAGAAGGCTGCACAACTCGACCCGATTGAGGCTATAAGATACGAATAGAAGAATAATAACTCCAACAGCTGTCAATAGACATCTACAAGAAAATTCTTTGGATTATGCAAGAATTTTCTCTTGATTCCGACAATGTGTTTTTCCAGTTCTGGTACACCTCGTCTCTGGTTCTGGTAAGCCTTGTTTTAAGTTCTGGTAAGCCTTGTTTCAAGTTCTGGTAAGCCTTGTTTCCGGTTCTGGTAAGCCTTGTTTCCGGTTTTGGTAATACCAGCTGGCACATCAGCATTTTTCCGGCTGGCAGATAGACATTTCCAGATGGCAGATAGACATTTCCAGATGGCAGATAGACATTTCCAGATGGCAGATAGACATTTCCAGATGGCAGATAGGTTGTCACATTTCTGCATTTTTCAGAAATGTGACATCCTTTAACTTATTGACTATCTGACTATTACATCGATAATGTCACTTATGTCACTTTTTTTCAGCAAAACATTTTTTTCCAGACTTTTTCCTAAAACATCCATAATGAACATACAGCTAAGTCAAACCGTGAACTACCGCTAAGCTAAAGACTTAGGGGTTTTCAAATGCGCTTTCTATAAATCCCAATGTCGATTCTTCATGTACTTTTTGCATTTATCACAAAAACTGTTTGTCTTTGCAAATGGATTCCCTCCATTAGCGTTTTGCATCATGCAATTCGTGTCGTGGCAATGACGTAATCCTTGTGTATGACCTATTTCATGAAGCATCACACTGAACAATTGCCCATAGCCATGAGGACGGTATGAGGAGAATACAGCTATACCAGTGCCAATGCCACTTGCAAGTCCCATTATACCACTATGAGGTCGATTTCGAAAATTGTCCAATCCTATATCTACTTGAGTTAGTCCAATAACTATTGTTGAATCGGACTTGAACGCTTTCAATTGCTCATTCAATAAGTTGGCTCTATAGCGCACATGGTCTTTTCTTTTTGTTGTCAATGCTTTTCTGTCCAGAGCAATATTGCCTACATATTTACATTTAGGATAATGAGCTTTTAAAGAGTCAAACATTGCTTCACGCAAGTTTGTTGATACATTTCCCAATGTATACAAACAGACTGTCGGTACAGTTTTAGCGAACTCTATGTTTGTTGTTACGTGTTGAGCACCAGCTTTGTTTTTCCGATTGCAACTAAGCAAGCAGATGGTGAGACACACACAACATATAAGAATACTTGGTCTGTTCATGTCTTTTTATGTTTTTATTGTGATACGTTTTTATGTTATATAGTGTATGGAATCATACCATTTCTATCACAAAGATAATACTTTAATTTGAAAGTTCGTTATAAGTTCGCTAAAAGTTCACTCTAACCTACATTATTCAAAGCCTTGCATAAAAGACCGATAAGCTCCAGGTCTGGCATCAAGTTACGCATACTTTCGTGTGTAAGTCTACACAATATTCAGGCAGAGCCCCCAAAAGAACAATGCAGATGCGAGAACTTCCGCGAATACCATTCACTTCGGCAAGGGCACGGTTTTACATCAATCAAGTCATTGATGTAAAACCTCTTTTGTCTATTTTGCAGGCATCTGTCGAGGGCCTGGTATCTTATCATTGCATTCTTGTTGATTGGCATAGTCTTCTCGTCTTAACAGTCTTGTAATGAGATGTCAAACTTGATGTTTTGGCGTCGTTTCTGCACAATAACATCCCGGGTGTCGGTATTCTCTATGGTGAAACGCAACATGTTGATACAAGGCTCCGGTATGGAACTGTCATTGTTGCGAAGCACACAGAGTGTTGTCTTTTTGTCCTTGATACCCAGTTTGTTGAAGAAATGTGTTCTCCAACCGTGGTCTCCTTCATAATTCCACTTCTCGAAGTCATCTCGTACAAAGAATACTGTTTCCTGCACATCATTTCCATAAGCTTCCGCCATACTGACATTGCTGGTTTCCGAAGCTTCTGCTGATACGGCAGACACTTCTGTTGGAAGGACACCGCAAGCTTCCTCCTCTTCCTTTATCCAGTTCAAGGCAGCGTCAATGTCCACTTGGTCGATGTAGCGGAGTGTAAACTTGTTGAGCAAAAAGTCTTTTGAATTTCGTCTCTTGGCTTCAAGCAGCATTGTCTTCGCAGCATTGATCACGTCCTTCATCAACGGAATGTCGGCCAGTTGATTGGAATATCCTGCACCACCCGGATTGGTGTCGAATAAGCAAAGATGACCGTTGGGCATCACTGTGAAATCCACGGCACCACGCTCCTTGCCCAACGTGTCGAGCAAGGCTTGTGTAAGTACTAGAGTTGAGCGACATTGCAGGCAAATTTAAGATTTATGCCTGAAAATCAGGCGGTTCTTTTTGGGGGTTTGAATTTAGGCGTACTACGGATTTTACTTTTCCAAGGTCGGGCTGAAAGCCCAATGGAGTGCCTAGGACAAGCGAAACGACACCCTGGGTTGGCCCAAAAGATGTTCTTGTGGGTGGTGTGATCGAGAAGCAGCTGCCTGAGCACTTCGGTTTCTCACTCAAACTTGAATGAGTTTCCAATAGCCGCCTCTGGCTGCTCCCACGCGTTCTATGAGCCCCATTCTTTTAAGATTGGCCAATTGCTTCTTTACTCCATCTTCCGATATGCCTATCCTTTCAGCGATGTCTTTCCTGCTTGCACGGGGGGTCTTCTATTATTTCAAGGATTCGTTTCTGGGTACTGACTGATGCTTTCTGGGTACTTTTCTGGGTATCACTTGATGCTATCAGGGTACTATCAGCGGTTATTTGGGTACTTTTCTGGGTACTGTCAGATGGTTTCTGGGTAGTATTACCGTCCTTTAAACCTTCTTCATGGGCAGTGCGCCAGACCGTGACCTTAAATTGGTTTGCCGACTCTTCGTTGTCGAAGTCGATGCGGACATTCTCGCGCACCACACGCTTGATGCCCGAACCAAGTCCGCGGTAGATCATAGTTCGGGCGGCAAAGCCTGCCATCAAGGGGTTGCGCTGACGAGAGACACCCAACTTGATGTCGTCTATCTTGAGACCGCCATACAGGCTTCCGGGATTGATGATTTCTATGCGGTCGTTGAAAATCAACAGGCGAATGGCGGCATGGTGGAGCAGGTCGACCACCACCGACGGCTCATACTGTTGGGGATTCTTGCTTGAACTGCACCGTAGAGGTCTCACCACATAGTACTATATCTTTTATCTCTTCTTGCGTCATATCTATTCTCTATTGGCGGTTATGAATCTAACACCTTATATTATATATAATCTCTGCCAACGCTTACTCCATCGGCTTGATCATCTTCTCTATAAATGCCACTTCGTTGTTAGCGAGTCCGTACTTGCGGTAAAGTTGGCGGTCGATGTCTTATAATGTTTCCCTCAGTTCTTCTATGAGGTTTTCAAGAATATAGTCATCGCTCATCAGTTGTAAACCATATTTAGGGTCAGAAAGTTGTTGGTAAACTTTAGTTGTGTAAAACAAGTTTAGTGCCCTTTCAGCGTCAATCTGAAGGGTTTCTGCCAACATCATTATAATGCGACTTTGTTTGCGCCATAATACTGAATCTCTCATTGTTAATCCTCCCTTTCTAAAAGTTCTGACGAGATAAACGATAAATATTTATCTGCAATTTCTTGATTCAATATGCAGATTTGATGGTTTACAGCCTTGTATTTCAATTGTCCTAAAGCTTGTTCCGCAGTTATAATGTCATTCTCGTAGTCTTCCACTGTGTCAATGACATTATCATTAGCGACGCCCCCTTCAACAATGTCATACGCATATTGCTTGGTACCTCCTTTGCGGCAATCTACTACGTACTCCAACCATTCAAGATCGTATCTATCAAAGACTTTGACTCTGTATATGCCAGAAATGACAGAGTCGTAATCAAAAGAATAGGTGGATAATATTGGTTTTACTTTACGGCCTTTCCTTTCTGCTATTGTTTTTGCCCACGATGCTGCTTGCTGGCGCAATTTGGTAAGATAGAAGCCTTGTCCAAAATCTACTTTCTTTCTACCTAACATTACAAGTGGTTTTTCTACCTGTATATATGAACCGTGATATAGTGTAATCATATTTCTTTCTCCCAGTTTAAGAGTGTTTCACAAATGTCGTCTGCTACCCAGTCAAGACTTTGGGTATGAAGATCGTCATATCTGTTTATCAGACGACGATGTATAAGTCCTTGCTTTTGCAAGCGGTCGTGCATCTCTTTTCCTGATATGCCCAATTTGCGTGCTCCACGTTCTATTGCCATTATTGCGAAGTGGATACGTCTGTATGTTTCGTTGTCTGTATATGCCATATTTTCGCTTTTCGTTTGTTAGTATTCTTTATTATTGCTTCGTTATGTCTTCCCTTCGGGAAAGACAATCTTCCCTTCGGTGGGAGTCCACGAACGATCGATGTTCTCATGGTTGAACACGTCGGTGCGCCCGAACCACTCACTGTCCACAAAATTGTTCTGTGCGTTGCATATCCACGAAGGGGTGAACAACCTCCGCCATGTCCTTGGCTCGCTGCGTCTGCACCTCGGCAGCCTTCACGGCACGAGGCTGTATCACCTGACCGTTCTCACCCGTGATATGCTCCACAGTAATCTCGTCATCGAAGCCGAAGCCCTCGCCAAGATGCGCATAAGAGTCGGTAGCCCAGAAGATGTTCTTGTGGGTGGTGTGATCGAGAAGGAGCTTCCTGAGCACTTCGGGATGCGAGCGGAGAAGGTCATTCTCACTGATGTCAACGTCGTTTGCCATTGTAATGTATCAATATTCTTTATACCATTCATAAATGAACATGCTTTTATTCGTCCACCAACTTGGTAGACAAATTCTTCCACAAGTTGTGGCAGATTTCAAATATTCTTAATCTTCTTCATTAGAGGCTTCCTGCTTGATTTCAAGCAATGTCCGTTCATAGACCTCTTGTAACTGATAACTTGCCACACCCAAAGGAGTGGTGATACCACGCAGAGACCATTCCACAACGGATGAATCTTTGTCTTTGCAAAGAAGAATACCGATGCTTGGATTGTCTCCTTCGCCTTTAAGCAACTCGTCAGCCGCCGAAACGTAAAAGTTCAGTTTGCCAATAAACTCTGGCATAAAGTCCACAATCTTCAGTTCCACCACCACATAGCATTTAAGCCGAGTATGATAGAAAACCATGTCTGGGAAGTAAGACTTGCCACTTGGCGTGTCAAGTTCCATCTGCCTACCTACGTACGCAAAGCCTTTACCCAATTCCAAGAGAAAGCGAGTAATATTTGTGGCCAACTTGTTCTCCAAGTCTATTTCGCTGAACTTGCTTGGCAAAGAGAAGAAATCCAACTTGTAAGGGTCTTTTATTATCTCTGTAGCTAGTGCGTTTTGCGGACATGGCAATGTAAAATCAAAGTTATTCAATGCCTTGCCTGTATGTTCGTATAATTGAGCCTTAACCACATGCTCCAATTCCGTACGGCTCATGTTGTCTTCAACAACCTTGTTGAGGTAGAACAAAGCAGCGTTTATGGTATCGCATTTTGAAACAATAACTGTTTGATGTCTCCAAGGAACAAATTGCAGTAAGTCTGGCATTGGAGTTGTTGCATTATCCACCTTTTGTAATTTTGTACCAACTTGGTACAAAAATTCAATTTGTGAGGAATAGAACAAATACCATTTGCGTATTTTATAAAGATTAGACCATGAAAATCCATCTGCCTGTGGAAATTCCGCACGCAAATCAAGGCTCAACCTTTTCATAAAGTTTGCGCCCCACTTATATTGTTTCTGCTTCTCACAAATGTCCTCGCCCAAACTCCAATAGAATTTAAGCATTTCCGTGTTTACCTTGACAGCAGCTTTAAGCTGTGCCATACGGAAGCGTTTCTTCAAATCAGACAACCACTTCACATAGTTCTTGTCTGCCATGAAAGAATCGCTATTCACAAATTGCGGTATATTGTTCTTGTCTGCCATATTGTTTCCTTTATCATCTTAGACGTATTTCGTCTTTGTACCATATTATATTTGGCTATTGCCATTTCGCTTACAAAGATAACTGATTTTTACGAGAAAACACAACCATAGAGTTGCGTTTCCACGTAAATGAGACAAGTTACCGAAACAAGCACTGCTAACGAGGTGAAAAACATGATGTTAAAGAATGGGGAAAAGTGAGGAAAATTATATTCTTGTGTAAATTTTACGCAGAAAGTTTGGTGGTTTGAAATAAAAGTCATACTTTTGCGTAAAGTTTACACAAGACATGATGAAAGAAGATAAAAGAATAGTAGTTATGGGTGGGAGTTTTAACCCACCGACATTGGCTCACTACAAGCTGATGAAGGAGGCTATTGATGCACTTGATGCAGATATAGGCTTTTTTGTTCCAGTGAGTGATGCCTATCTCAGACGGAAGATGCGTCATAGTCATCCACCCGTTGTCCTTTCACCAGAGTTGAGGGTAAAGATGCTTCAATCTATGTGTACTGACAGCCGCATGAAAGTGTGTGAGAAGGAGATTGGGACTATCGAGCCAAGAACAATGCCAACGTTGATGGCACTACAGAAAGAATATCCTGAAGCAAACTTGTACTTTGTGATGGGTGCTGACAAGTTAAAACTGCTTACTCACCTTACGGAGAAACGGGATTTCCTGAAATCGTTTAGAGTTATTCTATATTCGAGAGAGGGTGGATCCATAAATGAAACAATAAAAGGTGACAGCCTGCTTGCCCCTTATTTAGATCACATAGTGACTCTACCCCAACCCGAAGGAACAGAAATGATAAGTTCTTCTGTAATCAGGAAGCGGATGTTATCAGGTGAGAACTGTCGGGACATGCTGTGTTCTGGTGTTTGGGAGTTATTCAAGGAGTTCGCTCCTGAAGATTTTCCTGATGTGATTAACCAGTTTAAGGGTGAGTATGACTTCTTGTCAAATCGCTTCGGTTGTCGGTTTGTCTGGCATGGGCTACAGTACGGCAGTGTAGAGGCTGCGTTTCAGTCGTCCAAATGTGCGGATGAGTCTGAACGTAAGGTTTTTGCGGGTTGTTCTGCAGACAAGGCAGCATTGAAAGGAAAAGAGCTGGTTCCGTTCCATGGTTGGGAAGAAGCTCGTCTCGACATCATGGAATCTATTCAAAAGGCAAAGTTTGAACAAAACCCTCCACTGATGAAGAAACTGATTGATACTGGAACCTATCTCTTAATCAATGGGAACAACAAGCAAGAAACCTATTGGGGTGTTGGCTTGTATAGTTGGCAAGGAGAGAATCATTTAGGTAAAATAATAATGGGCATAAGAGATAAGGAGATAAAAAGATGAAGTACAACATTGAAACAATTAAGCAAATCGTTCGTGAAAACCCCAATATAGCAATCATCTATTTCTGGGGGCACACACCTAATCCAAAGAAGATAACCATTGCATGCCTGAGCCAATGGTATGACTGTCATTTTGAGGTGGAAGGAGTAAAATACCACACCACGGAACAGTATATGATGGCCAGCAAGGCATTACTGTTTGGTGACAAAGAAGTGTATAACGAGATAATGGCTGCAAGCAATCCTTACGACTACAAGAAGTTGGGAAGAAAAGTCTGTAACTTTGAGCCAGAGCCTTGGGATGCCAAGAAATCAGAGATTGTGGTAGAAGGGAATAAAGCCAAGTTCGGACAGAATACTGACATCAAGGAATTCCTGCTTTCCACGGGGGATGCTATTTTGGTGGAAGCCAGTCCATACGACAAGATTTGGGGAATAGGTCTTGACAGGGAAACTGCCATGAAGGGCACTGTGGAGCAGTGGCAGGGTGAGAACCTATTGGGCTGTGCCTTGATGGAAGTACGTGACTATTTGAAGAACTTAGACTAAAAAACAGGAGCAATGGAAACAGAGAAAGGAACATATACGTATGAGTACCCGCATCCAAGTGTTACAACCGATTGCGTAATCTTTGGGTTCGATGGGACAAAACTGAGGGTGTTGCTCGTTGAGCGAGGCATAGAACCATTCAAGGGCCGCTGGGCATTCCCCGGCGGATTCCTGAAAATGGATGAGTCTGCAGAGACAGGTGCATTGAGAGAGTTAAAAGAGGAAACGGGATTGGATGGCGCTTACATCAAACAGTTCCACACATTCTCCGACCCCAATCGTGATCCACGTGAGAGGGTGTTGACTGTTGCCTATTATGCTCTTGTGAAGATGCAAGATGTAAAAGGCGGTGACGATGCTGCCAAGGCTGAGTGGTTCGCATTGGACGAGGTACCATCGTTGGCCTTCGACCACGACCTGATTTTACGGATGGCACTGAAGGAACTCCGAAAACAGATTCATTTTGAGCCGATAGGCTTTGAATTACTGCCAGAGAAGTTCACCATAAAGGAACTACAGCTGTTATACGAAGCTATCCTCGATGTGAAGTTTGACAGGCGCAACTTCTATAATAAGATGATGCACTTGGAAATCCTCACACAGTTGGACGAAACAGTGTTTAACTCTCCTAAGAAGGAGGCGTTCCTCTTCAAGTTCAACCCAGAGAAATATGATGAGTTAAAGCAAAAAGGATTCAGATTAGAGTTTTAATGAAATAAGCAAATGAGTAACAAGGAATATGTTTGCCACTGGCTTTTTTCAGATTCCAACTCACGATGAACGCCCTTGCCCTTGGCTAATTCCCGCTATTAGGGCTTACTCGGGACTTGCACCCGTTAGACAATGCTCGTGCCGAGCATACTAATAGCAATAGGAGGTACGGTCTCACCAACCGTACCTCCTACAGATATTTAGTCACATGTTTAGTAATCCCAAACAAGATAAGCCGACACCAGCCAATGGTTCATTTCGTGACCCTTCACTGGCTGTGCCTTAGGTATATCGACAGTGAAAGTATGCTTTCCAGCCGTAATACCGTCGAGTTTCACCTCTTCAGGCACAACATCACTGCCCGGACACCAGTTTGAGCGCGAGAAGTCCGACGAGCCTACCGGCTCTTCTATTTCTTTCTCGGTATACTCTCCATTCTCGCCGATATACGAGGCAATGCGTTTCTCGAGCCACACACCAGTACCGGGGTTGAAACGACGGAACGAAGCGCAGTCGTCGCGCCATGGTATAAAGCGGTAGACCTCCTTGTTGTCCACAGAGAGAACGTTCTCTTTCTGCACAAACTCGTCGCCGCCATCATGACCACCGTGACCAGTGACAATGTATTTCAGACGTACATTCTTTGCACCCTTAGGCAGGGTGAAATCAGTAGTGATTGGCTTGCGGGCAAAGATGTCGGGATATTCCTGTCCGATGTAATACACTGTGTTGACAAGCGGCAACACCTGTGTGCGTGTCATGCGGTCGCAGCTTATAGGACTCTCCTTGAACTCCAACTCAACGCTTGCCAGATAGCCCTGCTCTGTCCATGTGTCGATAAACACACCTACATAGGCTTCGTCCTCAAGCTCTGAGTAGCGGTCGGTGATGTCCTGCTGCCACTCCACACAATCGGCCCACTTAGGAACATACACTGGGCGGCGCTTCGACGACAAGGCGTTGTCCTTGCCACTGAAGTAGCCCACACCAAACGGAGTCATAAAACGCATCAGCTCCACTGTAGGCAAATAGTCCTTACCGGCAACAACGCCAACAAGCTTCTCAAGCTTCAACGAGTCGACAGCAGGGAACTGGTTCTTGCCCTGGGCAATAGACAGAAGGTTTATTGCCGACTTGCGTGGCAGCACAAACACCGAACCCGACTTGTCCCAACGGTCGCCGTTGGATGCCACAGTTGTCTTTATATAAACCCTCACGTTGCGCTCGTAGTGAGGCACGTTGATTTTCTTCAAAATGATACGGCCATTTACGAGGCGTATCACGCCGTCGGCATCTTCAGCATTATAACCCCCAAGCTTTGTTGGGTCGAAATGTATGTTCTCCTTGTTGAAAACATTTATTGTCTTGCTGCCCTTGGCTGCATACTCCTTGTGATTGGCTGCTGCTGAAGACAGCGAGAAAAGGAGAGAAAGGGCGATTAGGATTGTCTTCATTTTAATTGAAATTAGTTGCTCTCAATTACCTTGCCGGCTCCGCGATAAAGCTTGATTGGACCGTCGAGCAATACAGCTACTACTGTAATCATTGGGTCGAGCGAATGCTCTGGTACGTTGATATAGAGATTGCCCGGCACCTCGCTCCAGTAGTTCTTGTTGTAGACCTTCGACTGAATAATCTCACCGTCGCCAACAACCCACACACGATTCACCTTATTCATCAAGCCCTTCACCTCGATAGGACCATTGGGCTTATACGGCAAATAGAGATAGAGCACGTCGCCAGCCTCGTTGAGCGTAGTGTATCCCTGGAAATGCTCTCCTGGGATGCCAGCACGAGTGTCGTAGATGGCTTCCTTGTGCTTCTTGGTCCAGCGTCCAAACTCCTTGAGAATAGCTACCTGCTCCTCGGGGATTGTGCCGTCCTCCTTAGGACCGATGTCGAGAAGCATATTGCCGCCCATCGACAGACAGTCGACGAATGTGCGCAGAAGGATGTAGGGCGACTTATAGTTAGTGTCGGCATGCTGATAGCCCCATGAGTCGTTCATGGTCATGCAAAGCTCCCAATGCTTGTCGGCTGGACGCACTACGGGCACACCCTGTTCAGGAGTGGCATAGTCGCCATAGCCCTGGATGCGCGAGTTGATGATGACATTCTTGTTTGCCTTGCGCAGGAACTCCGACATACCCTTGGCGTTCCATGTCTCGGCAGTCTGCTCCCAGTCGCCGTCAAACCAGTAGAGGTCGGGCTTATACTGATTGAGTTCGTCGAGCTGGTCGAAGTCAAACTTTAGGAACTTCTGCCAGCGTGCTGGGTCGTCCTTCACGTCGTAGCGTGTCTCAGTGCGTGTGAAGTTGGGATAGTCGGGATGCGACCAGTCGATGAGCGAGTAGTAGAGTCCGAGTTTGAGTCCATGCTTGCGCACTTCCTTAACAAACGGAGTCACGAGGTCGCGCTTGGCAGCTGTTGCCTTCACGGTGTTGAGGTCGCTGTATTTAGTGTTCCACAGAGCCACACCGTCGTGATGCTTGGTTGTGAGCACGGTATAGCGGGCTCCACTCTCCTTGATAAGGTCGACCCATGCCTTGGGGTCGTAGTTCTTGGCTGTGAATCCCTGACACTGATTCATATAGTCTTCGTAGGGCAGATACTTGTTGTGGAACGACCAACTCTCCGACACTCCATTCACAGCATATATGCCATAGTGGATAAACACACCTAACTTGGCGTGGTCGAACCATTCCATGCGCTTGTCCTTCTGTTCTTCTGTCTCTTGTGTTGCGGCAGCTGTCTGAGCAACAGCTCCTGTCATTGCTGCGGCGCACAACAACGAGCTAAATAAGCGTTTCATTCTCATAATTGTAAATTATTAGTTTTTAAGATAATACATTGGATAATTTGAATACAAAGGTAAACAAAAAATCTCATTATATATAATAAAACATCTCCTTATTCGGGATGGACTTAAAAAAAGCCCCTATGAATATATTCATTGAACGAATATGACTCATAGGAGCTTTTCTTATCTTAAAGTGAATACTTACGGGACATAAAATAAATCAAGACTTATAATACATCCCGCAAGAATTGTCATTTACTGCTTTACGCCAGAAAGCTTATAGTATTCGCCAGTTGTTGCCCAGAACAACTTGGTGTAGTAACCATAAGTGTCGCCGCTACCATAATACTTAGATACAGCATCCTGATAGTGCTTCTGGTTGTAGTTCTGCTCATCGCTTGGATAAGGCAGACGGTTGGCAGGTGTAGGATAGCTTGTGGTAATACCATCAGCCGAGAATGTCACCTGTGGGAAACCTGTACGACGTGTCACGTTCCAAGCCTCGAGAGTGTTGGTCCAGCTGAAGTTCAACCAAAGCTGTGTAGCCACAACCGACTGCTCTGGCTTCCAAATCTTCTCGGCATAAGCCAAGATAGCCTCATCAGACGGCTTAACACACTCACGCTTGCTGTAGTAGCTGTCGTTAGGATTCTTTGGGTCGTAGAAAGAACTTGTGGTCTTAACGTTCCAGAAGTAGTCGGTAGACTGCTTCACACCGTTAACGAAGTTTTCCTTAGCCTTAGCGTCGTCCTTAGACACACCATAGCCCATGAGATAAGCCTCAGACTTAGAGAGGCTAACCTCGGCAGCACTAATCCAAAGACCGAAGGTGTTATTGTTGCCGTTGTACTCAGCAATACCAGCATAAGCTGTAGAGTCGAGAGTACAGTAGTAACCAGCACCTACGATAGACGGTGTGCGCTGAGCATACTCCTTCTGCTTCTCAGAAGCGATGTTTGAAATCTCCTGGTTAGACTTTGTAACGTCGTAAGAGATGTACTCGCCATCCGGGTTCGGGTCGAGAAGCACTGTGAGACGTGGGTCGGTGTCGGCTGTAGGAATACCGTTAGCAGGCACGTTCAGAGCGTCGAGATAAGCCTGCGACGGTGTATAGCCTCCATGGAGAGCCTGTGAGAGGCTCTTGCCGAAGTTGAAGTCGTCGTTGGCTGTGCTTGGATCAACACCCATATTCTCGTCGTTGCTCTCGATAACTGGATACTTCGACGGGTTGTTGAGAACATCGGCGATAGTAGCCTTACCCTCGGCTACGAGAGTACCGTTGGTAGCGAGGTGAAGACCGATGCGGAGACGCAAAGAGTTGATATACTTCTGCCACAAAGAGATGTCGCCAGCTGCGCGAGTATAGTCCTTGTTCTTCAAGCTCGCCTGTGCTACCGAGTTAGGACCGCCGTTAGCAAAGTAGTCGGCAGCATCCTTCAACTCCAGCAGAATCTGCTTGTAGAGGTCGGTGTCGTTCTCGTAAACGGCCTTCTCCTTTGCACCTACGTAGTCGCTGTTCTCCCAAAGAGTACCGGCACCATTGAATGGCACGCTACCGAAGAGCGACAGCATCTCGTGGAGCTGAGCGTCGATAAGTACACGAGAGAGCACGAGGAACACCTCGTTGTTGGGCTTCTGTGAGTCATCGAGAGCGTTGTAGGTCTTCTGAAGCAGACGATACTGTGTGAGCATATCGTAGAAGTTCTTCCAGCGGTCGTTATAGCGAGGCTCGCCAGCACCCTGGAAACGACCCTTGCTGTTTGAATTGCCGAAGATACCTGAATATGTTGCCGAAGTAGTCATCTGGCAATAATAGCGATAGTACATCGGGGTCATCCATGTGTTGCCCTTGTAGAGCACCGACGTGAACACGTCGGACACAGTCGCAGTCTTAGTAGTAGACGGCTTCTGATATTTGTCGGTATAGTCCGAGTCAGAGCAAGCTCCAAGTGTCATAAGAGCCAAACCCGCCACTGCGATTGAAGAAAATATATTCTTTTTCATATACTTTTCTGTTTTATTGATTCTTTTAGATTCTTATTAGAAGCTTGCGCGGAGAGAGATACCGAATGTGCGTGCACTTGCGGTAGAACCGCCAACGATTGACTGATAAATCCAGTTAGTACCGTCGGTTGTCTCTGAGTCGAACAACTTCATTGAACGATAGATATAGAACGGGTTGCGTGCGAATGCAGAAACTGTCAAGTTGTTGCAAGCAAACTTCTTGGTGAGAGCTGTTGGCAATGTGTAAGCCAAGCTAATCTCACGACACTTGATGTAAGAGTTCTTCTGTACAGCATCAGTGTAGCTCTGAGTTGCGCCAGAACCCCAACCATACAAACCGTCGTTAGCCTCGAACTGAGTTACGATGATGTCGTTAGGTGTGCCGTCTTCCTTAACACCCGGCAGAATCAAGCCGTTGTCCCATACATAGTGGCCGTCGATCATTGTCTCGCCACGCTTGTAGTTCTTCATCTGAGAAGCGTCTACACGCACGAGAGATGCCTTATCGGTCACCTTGTCGGTCTTGCTATAGTAGAAGATACCGCCTGTAGCTGCGTCGCGAACGCCAACAGCGTCGGTGATGTTACCTACAGACATCATGTACTGCCACGGCAAGTTGAGCACGTCGCCACCGATACGGAAGTCGAAGCTCATGTCGAGAGACCAGTTCTTATAGCTTACACTTGTGCCGAAACCACCAGTGAGCTTAGGCATAGCGTTGCCCACCTTGTGCATCTCGGTCTTATCGGCAATTCGCAGACCGTCTGAGCCGATGAGATACTGACCTGTCTTCTCGTCCTTCTTCCATGTCCATGCATACCAGTCGCCCATAGGCTCGCCAACATGCGACTCCAAACGTACGGCACCGTCGGTGCCGTAGTGCTCAAGGCGATCAAGACCATCAGCAAGCTTCTTCACCTTGTTCTGGTTCCATGCGATGTTGCCACGAACATCCCAACGCCAATCCTTGTTCATGATAGGAGTGCCGTTGACGCTGAACTCGATACCCTTGTTGGTCAAGTCGCCCACGTTCATCAACATAGATGTACCACCCATTGAGGCAGCTGCTGTTGTGTTAAGAATCTGGTCCTTGATGTCATTGCTATAGAAGTTGAACTCAAAGCCCAAGCGGTTGTTGAAGAACTTGTTCTCGATACCAACCTCAAACTCGTGCTTCTTCTCCGGAGTGATGCTCTCGTTACCAACGGTTGTCGGCACGTAGATATATGTATATGTCTTGTCGCGGTTCAATGAGTTGGCGCTGAGCACGAGGTTAGCCTTGTAGAGCTCAGGAGCGTTACCTACGATACCGTAAGACACGCGCACCTTACCATAGTTCCACCAGTTAGGACGCTTGTCCTTGAGAAGCTCTGTATAGAGAACACTTCCACTTACAGAAGGATACCAGAATGAGTTGTGGCCCTTAGCAAGTGTAGAAGTCTTCTCCTGACGGATAGAACCCTCCAAGTAAGCCCAGCTGTCGAAGCCATAGCTTGCGGTGAGGAACATACCAGTGCGGAGCAACTCCTGCTTGTTCATGCTGGCATTCTTGGTGCCTACAGAGGCAGCGAGGTCGAACCAGTTCTCTTGGAGCAAACCGTTCTGTGTGCTTACAGAGCTCTGATAGAGACGCTCGGTACGTGCATTCCAACCGAAGTTGGCTGTGACGTTGTGCTTCTCGGCGAATGTCTTGTCGAGCATCAACATAGCGTCGCCATAAACGATGTTATACTGATAGTTGGTCAGACCATAAGAGTCAGAGAATGAGCCATTTGTTGAGAATGCATGAGCGTTCTCGGCACGGTTCTTGTTCTCGGTCTTGTCGGTTGTGAGGTCGGAAGCCAAACGAGCGCTCAACTTCAATCCTGGGATGATGTCCCATGTCGGGTTGATAGAACCGATAAAGCGGTTGTGCTGCTCCTCCTGTGTCTTGCCGTAGATGTTCCAGAAGTACTCGCTCATCAATGATGTAGAGCCCATCGGAGTGTAGAGGAACTGCTCGTCGGGAGTCATTGTCTGGTCGGTACCGCCATTAATCTTGGCAATAGAGTTCTGATAGCCAGCACTTGTCATAGTGTGCTTGCGGATGTACTCAACATCTGTGAAACCACCCATCATACCTGTATAGTTATTGGTAAGACGAGAGATACGGTAAGGACGGTTCTTGATATACTGGCTTGTGAATGTTGCGCTATAGTTCAACTTGATGGTCTTGGTCACGTCGAACGAACCGTTCAAGTTGAAGTTGTGCTTCTTGTTCTTAGAGTTGTACTGCATCGGCAGAACATCGTTGTAAGTATAAGAGAAACGGATGTTGTTGCGATCAGTGCTATTTGTAAGAGCAAGGTTGTATGTCTGGTTTACACCTGTACGGAAGATGTCGTTCCACTGATTGTGGTCAATCGGAGTGAAGGCGCGCTCTGTACCGTCGAAGTATGTAACCTTCTTGTTTGCGTCGTAACGTGCACCGTATGAGTAGTAAGACTCACGGTTGGGGGTTGTGATAGGATTGCCGTTGAGGTCCATACGAATCTGACGGAAACCAGTCAAAGCAGTCTGGTCGTTGTCGCCGAGAACGTAGTTGTCGTAGCCAGGACCAAACTCCTTCTGAATCTCAGGCATGTATGCAACGCGATCGATGCTAACGTTAGCACTGAAGTCCACGCGTGTACCACCACCCTTGGCACCCTTCTTTGTTGTAATCATCACAACGCCGTTGGCAGCCTCAGAACCGTAAAGAGCAGAAGCGGCAGCACCCTTCAAGATAGAGATGTTGTCGATGTCCTCAGGGTTGATATCTACAAGACCGTTAGACTCGATGCGCTGGCTTCCCCAATAGTCGCTGTTGTTGGCGTTACCGTTGCGGATAGGCACACCGTCGAGCACGAGCAACGGCTGAGTGTTGCCCGAGATAGAAGAAAGACCACGAACAGAGATAGAAACGGCTGATGTACCACCACCAGGAGCCGACTGAATGCGCACACCTGTAGCCTTACCATAAAGACCGGCAGCGATATTGCTTGAACCTGTTCTTGTGAGGTCGTCGGCACCTACGGTACTTACTGCATAACCAAGCTTCTTGGCGTCCTTCTTGATACCGAGGGCTGTAACTACAACCTCGTCAAGAGCTTTTGAGTCTTCCTCAAGTGTAATATTAAGGGGCTGTCCCTTGTAAACAACTTCCTGTGCGTTGTAGCCCAGATAAGTGAAACGCAAAGTAGCACCTTTCTTTACGTTGGCAATCTTGAAGTTACCGTCAAGGTCTGTAACAGTACCGTTAGTAGTTCCCTTAACGACAACTGATACACCAATAATTGGTTCACCGGTAGCGTCTTTAACAATACCTGTGCACTCTGCGTCCTGCTGTACATTCTGCACAACATTCTGAGCCGAAGTAGGTGCAGCATAAGCTGAGGCTGCTGGCAAAGCCATGAGAGCCATCATCATGCCGACCGTTTGTACTCGTTTTGACATAGATGTTAAATTTTAATTAGTTGATAAAAATAGTTTGAATTAGACAGAAAAAAAGTAGTATATAGAATTATAGGTCTATACATTTTCTCCTTCTTTAGCATCTAAAACACAGCAACAACCGCATGTTATTGCTAATGTCGCTGCAAAATTAAAACATTTTTTAAATACACCAATGTACTTTTAAGAAAAAAAAAGTTAAACAACAAAAGATTTGTAATTATTTTTTAGTACAAAAAGAAACAAACACGTCCTAAAGCACAACAACAACAACTGTGCATTACACAAAACATATTTTTAATTTATATAAGAAAAACGAACACTTGAAGATATTATTTCGCCTTTTTCTCTGGCAAAAGGCTATTATCTCAATATTTTTTTCTAAATTTGCACCTTAACAGAAAATGCTACACATTTTACCGACATCTACATAAAAATTATAAGTAAAACAACATAACTAAATCAAAAACAAACAACATGAAGAAATTGTTTCTTTCACTCGCCTTGGCGCTCACCTCTCTGTGCGCAAGCGCCAAGGGCAACCAGATTCCCGTATACGCATGGGCTGGCTATGGCGACAATGCCACTGAAAAATCACTGACAGCCGACTACAAGGCTTGGAAAAAACACGGTGTGACAGGTGTGTGCATCAATGCAGGTATGGACATTGAGAAAATCCGTACAGCTGCCAAGGCTGCAAAGAAAGCAGGACTGGAATACCACGCATGGGTGCCGACAATGACTCCTGGCGGAAAGCCCAAGAGCTGGTATACAGTAAACCGACTGGGTGAGTCGGCTTGCGACAATCCTCCATACGTGCCCTACTACACCACTCTCGACCCACGCAACGAAGAAGTGAAGAAGTTCCTCACATCTACATTCGAGAAGATTGCTGAGATTCCAGAGGTAGACTACGTGCAGCTCGACTATATCCGCTATGCCGACGTGATTCTCGCCCGCGGACTTTGGGACAAATACGGACTCGTGATGAACGGCGAGTATGCCAAGGCAGACTTCTGCTACTGCGACAACTGCGTGGCTGAGTTCAAGAAGCAGAGCGGCATTGACATTACCAAGGTGTGCGACCCGTCGAAAATCAAGGAGTGGGCACAGTTCCGCTGCGATGCCATCACGGCTCTGGTAAACCATATCAGCGACGCTGTGCACGCCAAGGGCAAGAAACTCAGTGCCGACGTATTCCCTGGACCTAAGAGCTATGCCGAATGGATGGTGCGCCAGCAGTGGAACAACTGGAAACTCGATGCTGTGTTCCCAATGAACTACAACGACTTCTATATGGAGCCTGCCGGATGGGTGGGCAAGGTGACAAAGGAAGAGGCCGAATCAATCAAGGGCAAAGACATGAAGCTCTATAGCGGCATCTTCATCTGCCACGACTGGCAGCACAAAGACAAGGTTATCGACCCCGAGAACTCGGGACTCCTGCCATCGGAGATAGCCGAGGCTGTGGAGACATCAATGGCTGCTGGAGCCGACGGCATCAGCATCTTCACTCCTAACGACATGACCGAGGAACACTGGGCTGAACTTGAAAAAGTATTGAAGAAACTTGAGAAATAATAATAGTGGCGCTTAAGGCGCATCTTATAGAAATCCCTCAGGGCAGAGGCTTTGGGGGATTTTGTATTTTGCTAAATACAACTTCTGAACTTGCGAAATTTAAATTCTTGATACAACAAATAGCAACCATTTTTTTCAAGAAATAGGTTTTCTAAAAATTAAAGGCTGCTACTTCTCTAAAAAAGACAGAGAAGCAACAGCCAACAAAGATTTTTTATTCTTATTTTATTCCCCTTTTGTTCAGTGCCTCACTATACCTATGCGCATTCTGCAAGTGTTCGTCGTAGGTACGGGCAAAGTTATGAGTGCCGCTGAAATCTTCCTTCGCACACATATACAGATAGTCGTGGTGCACAAGATTGAGCACTGCATCTATGCCAGCTATCGACGGAATGCGTATCGGTCCCGGTGGAAGACCTGGATTCACATAGGTGTTGTATGGGCTCTTCACATGAAGCAGATTGTTGTAAATGCGCTTCAAGTCGAAACGTTTCCATGCGAACTTGATGGTAGGGTCGGCTTGCAGCGGCATTCCCTCGGGATATTCGTCGTCGCGCAACATCAACCTATTGTAATACATACCTGCCACCATAGGTTTCTCGCCGTCGTTGGCAGTCTCCTCGTCGACTATGCTTGCCAATGTACTCACCTCCACCGGCGACAACTTCAGAGTCTTTGCCTTAGCCATGCGCTCGTCGTTCCAGAACTTGCCACACTCCTTCTTCATACGCTCGAGCAGTTTGTCGACGCTAACATTCCAATATATGTCGTAGGTGTTGGGAATGAACATGGCAGCGATTGTCGTTGTGTCGTAGCCATACTTGCGACACTCAGCCTCGTCGGCAAGCGCATCGTAGATGTCGGTGCTGTCAATCATAAGTCGCTTAGACAACTCTGCGGCAAGGCGATCGACAGTGCGCACAGAGGGCACTACGAGGTTCACCGGACTCTGTAGTCCATTCTTAAGATGGCGAAATACAGTGAAGGCGCCATCACCCGGCTCAATAGCATAGCGTCCAGTGCGTATGTTGTCGGCATATTTACTGTGTCGCACAAGCGTGGTGAAGCCCGTCATGGCGTTGGCTTCCGACACAGCCGACAGTTTGAAAACTACCGAGTCCACCGTGTCGTCGTCGTCGATATATACATACTTAGTCTCTGCTCCGCCAAGCATAGAGGCGAAAAAATAGTAATAGACAGCTGCGGCTACCACAGCCAGGCACACGCCTGCCGGAATGAGGTATCTACGTTTCAGTTTCTTTTTCATTGCATATATGGTATTTTTCTATTTTTAAGTGCAAAGATAGCCGAATTGCGATACACGACAAAATTTATTTATTTTTTTTATACGTATTCTCATTAATATACGTAACTTCGCAACGCAATAGACAAAAGCATTAAGGATACATTATAATATATATAGGTTATGTACAACACTTATATCTTCGATTTGGACGGCACGCTGCTCTCCACGCTTGCCGATCTCGCAGCAAGCTGCAACTACGCACTTCGCACCAATGGCATGCCAGAACACACAGAGGACGAGGTAAGACGATTTGTGGGCAACGGAGTAAAGAAACTCATGGAACGGGCTGTGCCCGACGGGTTGCAGAACCCATTGTTCGACAAGGCATTTGCCGACTTCCGCCAACACTACATGAAACACAACCTCGACACTACACGCCCCTACGACGGCATCATGCCGATGCTCGAACAACTGCGACTAAGAGGCAAGCAGGTGGCGGTGGTGAGCAACAAGTTCTATGCAGCAACCCAGGAACTGTGCCGCCACTTCTTCGGCGACCTTGTAGACGTGGCTATAGGCGAACGCGAAGACATACGACGCAAACCGGCACCCGACACTGTGATTGAGGCGTTGCGGCAACTCGGAGCCAATGCCGAAGGATCGGTATATATTGGCGACAGCGACGTGGACATCGACACGGCACGCAACTCTGGAATGCCATGCATCAGCGTAATGTGGGGATTCCGCGACAAAGAGTTTCTAATCGAGCACGGAGCCACAACACTTGTGGCAACACCACAGGAAATTCTGGACTGTTAATATAAAAACATGAGTGCCGGACTCTTCACAGAGCCCGGCACTTCTTATCAATAGGTATTAGTCTTTTTCTTAAGGTAAAAAGATTGTATTCAGGATAACGTCACAAAGTTAACTCTTTCCTGAACATTGGACAAATCTTTTCACCTGCTATATAGCATTTTTTTCAAAATTTATCGCATTCCAGTATATCCTTCACCCCCATCTTTGGGTTTTTCCTAACATATCGCTCCACTATCGCCGTGTATTCGGTGTCGAACACACGGTGTCCAAGAATATTATTTACCGCCCACATTATCTTGCCCATGTGCACGTCGCGCTCATACTGCGTGCGATTGGCATGGTTGCGCAGCGGATACATGCTTAGGATATAGAAGCTAATACAGTCGGGCACAATATAGTCGCGCGTCATAAGCCGGCGCTGCTCCTCAGTGTAGTATCTCTCGTAGAGCGGATAGTCCTTGCCAAGATACTTGTCGAGCGAGATACCTATGGAGTTGTTGCCTATGATGACACTCTGGTCGAGCGCACCTATCTGAGCGTAGACCACGGGCACCTTCATGTCGGGACAAACCTTGCGCAGCCGCTTGAAGGCGTCGCTAAACTGGCGGTTAAGATCGCTCATACTGGCATACTGCAATTCGGCATCGGATATTATGGCTTGCAGGATTGTGTCTTGATAGTATTTCAGAAACTTTGAATTTATCTGCGGACCATTCACCTCACCAATGCGCAACACGTCCTCAATCAAGGTGCGTGTCTCCATAGAATACTCTATGTTCATCTGCTGCAATGCCGAGAAATCGCCAGTCGTAAGATAACGGCTTTGCAGACGGTCATAGCGCTGCACTTCAACCAGCGACTCCTGACTGTCCTCTCCAAATTGCTTCAACTTCAACTCACAAGCCGTCGAAGCAAGGATTATTGCGGTTATTATAATCAGATATATTTTTCTCACGATAGGCTAATGCTTTTAACTGTTGCAAAAATACTAAAAAAATTTTTAAACCGCAACAATTTCAGCTAAAAAAGTTAAACAGCAAGCCTCAACCTGCTGTTTTATCTTAAATATTTCAAAAAACGCACGATTTTCTACTTGATTTCCACCAATTTTGAGTAAGAGCGTATCTTTCGGTCGGCCGAAACCACATCCACCAACATACGATAACGTCCCTTGCACTGTGGCATGCGACACTCGTAAGGTTTCAAGGGCATGGTAATACCTTGCGGAGTCACCAAAACCCCATTTGCAGTTATCTCCTTGGGAGTCATTCCCGAACGCAACTTTATGTCGACAAATCCCAGATTGGCTCCATACCGCGCCGAGCGACCATCGATAGGCTCAACAAGTTCCAACGACTCCACATCGCTGATTGGCAAATCCAATATATCAGATATATAAGCATCGACATAGAGTCCATTTAAAACAAACCCTATTTCAGAGAATTTATTGTCGGAACGTGCTGCTTCTCCCTCAGCCTTAACATGCGTCACACTTAACCCCCAATACTTAGAACTCAACCAATAAACACTACTATTATCGGATGTGATACCCACCTTATTATACCAAAGAAGGGCGTCACGAACATTGAATATGCTCTTATTACTTTGAAGAAAATCCCTATCCATATAATTTGCCGTTTTTTTCACACGTGCCCATTTATAAGGGTCCTTGTTCACAGCACGACTTTTCACCACAACTTCATCCAGACGATACCTGCTCAACGTGTCGATAGCAACAACCTTAGGGGTATATGCTGAGTTTATGAGTAGAGTTGGGTTATTAGAATTGAAAACTGGAACCGGAGATTCGTCTACAGAGAATCCAAACTTTCTCGTTCTTCCATTCTTGTCGTAGGCCTGCAAGAACAGTTTCTCTCCATCGAAACAGTCGGCTATAGGAATCTCAAAATGCCCATTGGCATCGGTAACACCCATTGCGGCGTCGAAAGTCGACGCATTGACGAGTTGCACCTGGGCGTTCTTCAACGGGTTGCGATAGTCATCAACCGTTCCTGCAACAGTCATCACATATTCTGGCGCAAAAGCATAAGCCACAGAATCCTTGTCCATCATATCCACGTCGGGCAAGCTACGCACAGCCGACAATAACCAACAGTCGAGAGTATTGGTGTAGCCATCTTGCCTATCCTCACAGCCTGGCTCATAACCATAGGGCATGGGGACCAGCGACTCCACGTCGTTTCCGAAATTCAACACATTATAAGCACTTGCGGCAACACCACCACAATACTCAGGTACATACCTCACAAACGTGTGATTATGACAAGTGGTGTCGGCAATGGAAAGCGAACTGTCGGCAACAGAATACTTACCGTTGTCGCCAATCCACACGCTGCGTTGCGCAAAGGTGGTGTAGCTACTGTCGGCGAGCCATATGGTGAGCAATCCATCGCCACACGACGAAAGGTCAGCAACGCCATGCCCGTTAGCCATAGCCAGCTCCTTCAGACCGAAATTATTATGATACAACAACACATGAGCACACTCCATGTTGGGTTTCTTACTAGCAGGACTAAGCACACCGCACGTCAGCTTTTGCTTGTTTACGTATGCCTGCACCGTAGGTGTGGCGGTTGCAGTTGGCAACATTGCCTCGAATTCACATTTTGCTCCTGCACACAACCGATATGTAGACACTCCATCAGGAATAAAAGAGAACTTTGCCCACCCATCTATGCTTGTGCCACCATAACAAAGTGTGTCTTTCTCGTTCTTGACAACACAGAAACCTGTCTTTACGGGATGCTTGTTGTTGTCATAAACATAAACAGCTACATTCTGCAACGCCCCATCAACGAGATGTCCCCCCTCGGGAAAGAAAGCCGCATTAAAACCGTTGGAGATTTTATTGCCACCATAAGCCACCAATGGCGGATTTATGCCATAATAAAACTTGGCAATGGGATATATTCCCTGCTTGTTGTTGCACATAAACCGTGTGTAACCACGCAATTGGTAAACACCAGCACCATTGTTGCCTACAAGAAACGTGGCATAGAAACTGCCATCGTCTTGACATCTCAACTTCTGTGTCTGCACCACATTATTTTGCCCGTCAAGCATGTCAACGTATACATAGCGGCTGTAAGGATAGAAATCGGAGAAGTCGGATGAAAGCAACTGACCAACTACCTCCACTGTGTCGCCAAGCTCATATGCTGTATTTGTCGGAGCTACAAACAATCGCTCCGACAAATAAGGCTTATTGGGTTGTGACATAGCACAAACGCTGCACAACACTAAAAAAAGAGTAAACAGACTGTGCATTGTATTGTTTTTTCTAAATTACACTTTGTTCTTATATTCAGCATTAACACTACATATTTCTTATATTCAGCATTAACACTACATATTTCTTATATTTAGCATTAACGCTACAAATATAACAAATAACAATACATAAACAATCAATCTTGTTTTTTTTATAAATTATTTCGTTTTACAGTCGAATCCTCATAACTGCGTTTGCCCTTGACATAATATCTCCACAATATGCTATAGGGCTTGCGCATTGAGTCATCAACAGCAACACGCGATGCCTGTATCTGCTGGCGATCGGTGCAAAAGTCGTTGCGCCATGCCTTGAATGCCCTGCGTCCGCGTAAGACAGCCTTAAACTCACCCCAATTGCGGTCGAGCAGCAACGACTTGAAGGCTGCCACATAGTCGAGCCAGAAGCGCACACGCATCACATGATGCAAATCACCATCGGGCAGGTTCTTGTAGAGCATCGTCAAGTTGTTGCGGAAGTTGAGATAGGTTTTCATTGGGTTGCCCTTGGGTAGTGTACCACCACCAACATGATACACCACACTCTGGGGCACACAATAAATTTTACGCCCCACATTACACAGGCGCCAACACAGATCAATCTCCTCGCAATGGGCAAAGAAGCGAGCGTCGAGCCCACCCACACGCCAGTAGTCGTCACGGCGTATCATCAGCGCAGCACCCGTTGCCCACATCACCTGGCAGGCATCGTCGTACTGTCCGTGGTCGTCCTCTACCGTGTCGAACACACGGCCACGACAGAAAGGATAACCATAACGGTCGATAAAGCCACCGCTTGCACCAGCATACTCAAACTTGCCACGCGAATGCTCGGCACGCAATTTAGGCTGGCAGGCGGCAACGTCACTATTGGAGTCCATGAACTCTATCAAGGTGTCCATCCAACCTTGTGTCACCTCCACATCGCTGTTCAACAGCATGTAGTATTCGTTCTCGACCTGTTGCAACGCAAGATTGTAGCCACCGGCAAAGCCATAATTCTTGTCGAGCACTATCGTCTTGACCGTGGGAAACTCGTTGGCAAGCAACGACAAGGAGTCGTCGGTCGAAGCATTGTCGGCAACTATAATATCGGCAACTCCAGCCGAATGCTCTATCACCGAAGGAAGGAAACGGCGCATCATTGCTGCACCGTTCCAGTTAAGTATTACTATTGCTACCTTCTTCATTATTCACACTTCGTTCTTTACTTAAATAATTTCGGCTTTCAGAGCCGACTTGTCGTGATTGAACTCGCCCAAGCGAACACGCAACAACTGATTGTCGTACTCCTCACGTGCGTCGCGCGGCGACAACTCCACACGCACATAGTTCTTTGTGAATCCGTGCATGGCACGTCCGCGCGAAGCCCGCTCGAATAACACCTCCTGTTCCGTACCCTTATATTTGGCATAGAAGTCGATGCGCTTGCGCTCGCTCATGTCGAGAAGCTGCTTGCTGCGCTGCTTCTTGTCGGCATCGCTCACCACATAGGGTATACGCAAAGCCGCCGTACCGGGACGCTCGCTATAGGGGAAGACATGAAGTTGGGTGACATCAACACCCTCAAGAAAGTCGCGGCATTCGTCAAAACACTCCGGTGTCTCGCCACGGCATCCCACCATCACATCTACACCAATAAAAGCATCAGGCATCTTCTGCTTTATAAGCTCTATCTTGCGCGCAAAGAGCGACTTATCGTAGCGGCGGTGCATCAACCTAAGCACCTCGTCGCTGCCGCTCTGCAACGGCACATGGAAATGAGGCATGAAGGCACGGCTATGGGCACAGTAGTCGATGAGCTCGTCGCTGAGAAGGTCGGGCTCCATGCTGCTTATACGGTAGCGCTCTATTCCCTCCACACGGTCGAGAGCCTTCACAAGGTCGAGAAAACTCTCGCCTGTGGTCTTGCCAAAATCACCGATGTTCACTCCTGTGAGCACTATCTCCTTGCCACCGTCGCGCGCTGCCTGTTCTGCCTGTGCCACTAGCGAGGCAATAGTAGGATTGCGCGAATTGCCACGGGCATAGGGTATGGTGCAATAGGTGCAGTAGTAGTCGCATCCGTCCTGCACCTTAAGGAAATAGCGTGTGCGGTTGCCACGTGAACACGATGGCGCAAACGACTTAATATTCTTTGTCTTCACCGAGAAGAAACGATGAAGCGAGTCGCTGCCTGTTGCTTCTGTATGGAGAGATTCCGACTCCTTTGCAGTCCAAGCATCACTCAGAAACTGCACAAGGTCGGCTTTCTCGTTAGAACCAAGCACAAGGTCAACACCCTCAATCTTGCTCACCGACTCCGACTCCAGCTGCGCATAGCATCCTGTGACAGCCACAAAAGCTCCGGGATTTTGACGCACCATACGGTGGATAGCCTGTCGGCACTTGTGGTCGGCAACCTCTGTCACCGAGCATGTGTTTATCAGGCAAAGGTCTGCCTTCTCGCCTTCCTGTGCTGGTGTGACACCAAGTTCCGACAACATCTGACCAAACGTAGATGTCTCCGAAAAGTTAAGCTTACAACCAAGAGTATAGTAGGCGGCCTTCTTATTTTGAAAAACTGAAGTATTAATCATTACTTTATATTATAATATAGTTATGGTGTATATACATTATTATATATAATGCCTTGTTCTTATCGGTTGCAAAGTTAATCAAAAATATGCTACAAATCACACCTCTGATGTTTTTTTCATATTCTCCACCCCTTTATCGCCACCTGTTATCAATGAAGCGATGCGTTTTGTACGCACACAAAAAGCAACAAAAAATCACATTTTAACGCCTTAGCCGACAGAGTTAAAAAGATTAACATTTATTTACAATTTATAAAACATTGATTTACAGCACTTTGCATATTGGTTACAAAATTCTCAAAAAAAAATCCTTAAAAGATTAACGCGGTATCAAAAAAATACTTACCTTTGCAATGTTTTAATAAACAAATGATTGTTTTACAGATTTAAAAAGCAAAGAAAATGAAGAAATTAGTTTTAATGTTCGTAGCTATCGCAGCTATCTCATTCGCATCTTGTGGTAACAAAACAGCTGCTCCTGCAGCAAACGCTGACAGCGACACTGTAGCTCAGGTTGACACAACTACAGCTGACACCACAAACGTTGCTGACACTACCGTAGCTGAGTAATACGTTAGCTTGAACAGAAAAAATGAGAGATTAACCGCTGACCCTTAGGGTCGGCGGTTTTTTCGTTTATATACATTCCTAAATCATTATGCGTTTTTTTTAACATGACAAGACAAACACTTGCCACACTATTACTCTGTGCCATAACATCATACGCCACCACAACAGTAGCAACAACCATATATGACACTACTACCCTAACGGCATGCAACACAGTTACCGACGACACTGCCTCACTGAAACAATGGACTGTCGGCAAAGAAGTGAGCCTTGCTGCAATAAAGAAATACGGAATAGACAATTGCTTCAAGCAGAGCAACATCAACAGCCAGGTATTCAACAGAATAAACGGCAAGTCGTTCAAGACAAACTGCACTGTTCCCCGCTCGTCGCTACGCTATCTGCAACTGCTGCACTACACACAAGAAGGACGGATAAAACTCGGCGAGATGATTTGCCACAAGGACGTGGCAAGCGAATTGATAAGCATATTCCGACAACTCTTCGACGCAAAATATCCCATAGAGCGAATGCAACTCATCGACGACTTCAACGCCAACGACATAGAATCGATGAACAAAAACAACACTTCGTGCTTCAATTTCCGCATGGTGGCAGGGTCGAAAAAACTGTCGAACCACAGTCTGGGCAAAGCGGTTGACATCAATCCGCTATACAACCCATACGTAAAACGCCGAGCAAACGGCACATATAAAGTAAGTCCTGAGGCTGGACGAAAATACACCGACCGCTCAAAACCATTCAAATACAAAATCGACAAGAACGACCTTGCCTACAAACTGTTCACCCAACACGGATTCAGATGGGGCGGCAACTACCGCACACTGAAGGACTATCAGCACTTTGAAAAATAAGAACATGCCAAAGGAAACACCAACAACACTCCCCCGCCCTACATCAACGGCGAAAGCAACCTTATCAGCGACTCCATGAGACGATGGAGGAACGGACGCCGACGCAATTCGGCTATCTCATTGAAATCCACGCTGTCTGCCTCATCGTGAAGATACAACTCCTTCATACGTAATGCCATAGAGCGATCGTAGAAGAAGACATTAGCCTCGAAATTGTTCTCAAAACTGCGGAAATCGATGTTAGTAGAACCACAAGTGCACAGTTCGTCGTCGGCAACAAGAAGCTTGCTGTGGTTGAAGCCAGCCTCATAAAGTTTCACCTTCACTCCAGCCTGAAGCGTAGCCGCAACATACGACATGCTCGCAAGCTCAAGCAAGTGGGAATCGCCGTGATGTGGAATCATAAGTCTCACGTCGACTCCGGCAAGAGCCGCTGTGCGCATGGCAAAAAGCACAGGCTCGGTAGGCATGAAATAAGGAGTCTCCATATACACATAACGCTTCGACTCAAGCAGAATGCGCACATAACCCTGCATAATGTCGGGCCAAGGAGCAATGGGACTGCTCGTGACAAGCTGAGCCAAACAACTGTTGCTTATCTTCCACGGCATGGGCGGATAATACTTACGGTCGGTGATAAGGTCGCGCCTCACAAAATACCAATCAACAAGAAAAGCTCGTTGAAGGGCATAGACAATGCTGCCACGCAAACGCATGTGGGTGTCGCGCCACGGCAGACTGCCGCCACGCAATCCCTTGACATAGCGCAGAGCTATGTTCATGCCACCAGTAAATCCCTCAATGCCGTCGATGACACAAAGCTTGCGGTGATTGCGGTAGTTCACCTTGCTCGTGAAAGCAGGGAACCTAACAGGCATAAACTCGCCCACATCCACTCCCGCATTACGCATACGGTCATAGAAACTATGAGGCACATGCCAACATCCCACATCGTCGTAGACCACACGCACCTCGACACCCTCGCGCGCTTTCTGAATAAGAGCGTCGGCAACAAGCCGCCCAAGAGCGTCGTCGGCAAATATATAGACTTCGAGATGTATGTGATGGCGTGCACGACTAATCGACTGCAACAAGGCTGGGAAGAACTCATAGCCATCGGCATAAAGCTCCACCTCATTGTCCTTGAAGGGAAGGGCAAGGCTCTGGTTGGTAAAGAGCTTAATGATAGAACGGTGACGCTCGGGCAATTGCAGATTGCGTTGCTCCACAAACTCAAGCATCTGACGCTTTGAGAGTTGGTCGAGCGAACGCTGAGATATAAGGCGCATCTTGCGCGTGTTCTGTCCAAAGAATATATATAGCACAATACCCAACACGGGCACAAAAAGAAGCACCATCACCCAGGCTATAGTCTTTGCCGGCTGACGGTTGTCCATAAGCACTGTGAGCATTATGCCCACAATGAGTATGGTGTAAAGCACTATGAATATCCAATGAACGTAAACCATTCAACAATATTACTTGAATCCAACTAATTTATGCGTCTGCAGCGACATTCGCCACTCGGGATGCTCCAATATGTAGTCGAAACAACGCCTCACTATATTGGCGTTGCGCTCAGCATCCTGTACGTCGCACGGCTGTAGATAGCGGTAGTCTGCCTGAATATCATGGTCGTCGGGAGCAACAGTGGTCTCCTCGAAAACACACTTTAGTTCGTTGCATCGAGTTATCACGGTCTTGCCCTTAGGCGAGCAGGTAATCCAATCGATGCCATCGACTATAGGATGTGTGCCGTTTGTCTCCATTGCCAGTTCATAACCGTTGGCATGGAGCAAGTCGACTAAATGCTGGTCGACCTGAAGCGAAGGCTCACCACCCGTTAGCACTACAAAGCGCGATGGATAGCAACTTATCCGTTTCAGTATCTCATCGTCGCTCAACAGCTCGTAGTCTGAGAAATCGGTGTCGCAAAACGCACACTTCAAGTTGCATCCCGAAAACCGGATGAATACCGCTGCACGCCCTGTGTTGCGTCCTTCACCCTGAAGCGAGTAGAAAATGTCGTTAATTCTCTTCATTACTCAGTCCTCCTCATAAATAGCCTTGTTGCCCTCACTCTCCTGCACCATGCAACGATAACACTCGGGAATCTGCTCTGTCACCCATCGCGCAATGTTCTCTGCCGTGGGATTAAATGGCAACACCTCGTTGAGGTTGGCATGGTCGAGACGGTCCTGCACAATCTGCTTGATGTGTGTGAAATCGACCACCATACCGTCCTGGTTCAACTCACGCGACTTGCAGTAGACGGTGATTATCCAGTTGTGGCCATGCAGGTTCTGACACTTGCTCTCATAAGAGAGCTTAAGGCGATGACACGCCGAGATTTCAAGGGTCTTTTCGATGTAATACATAATTTGTTGTTTTTATTTATTTTATTTACACGCAGGATTACTCCGACCTGCGTAATTCTTTATTATTAGCAAACCAGTGGAGGTGTAGAGTCTATGCTATGATGTTGTTTCCTAAGAGCTTTGCCAGTTTCGACCTCAACTCGTGCGTAGTCTTATACTCCTCCATGAGTTTCATCAGCAACTCTGGGTTGCCCACCGCCTGGGCTATCTGCGTTTGCAACTCCTTGAGATGTTGTTCAAGGTAGTCCATGCGGAAGTCGTTGAGCAAATGTTCCGTCTGCTGACGTAGTCCATCAATCCTGTTCTCCTCGTCCATCCGAAGCTCGTCGGCATTCTTCGGTTCACCGTTGTTCGCCGTTTTCTGTTCGTCAAGCATTCTATATCTGTCGACGCAGAGATCGGTGGCAATTCGCGACACCTCAATATCCTCGTGATGTATAAAGAACTGTTCGGCATTGAAACCCTCATCGCCGCTATGCGCCACTGCCTCATCAAGAATCTTGACAAACAGTGGATTGGCAAACTTCAGTCCGTCGACCCCCAAATTATAGTCGACATACTGTGCAATATTCAGGCTCACCATTTCGCCGTCTTCCGATTCCACATTATTATATATAATAGTGTCGCCATGGCGTATTATCAATTCCACGAGCATACGCTCCACCTTCGATGCCTGTTGCAACGGTGTTGACTGTTGCACTACCGTCTGCTGAGTTGGCACACGCTGTTGCTGTTTCACAACGCGCGCTTCCTCCGACGTGCGTTCCTCACGGTTATTGCGTATGAAGCCATTGAGCGTGTTGATAAGCGTTGCCTCGTTAAGCCCCATTCTCACCGAACAGTCGTGAATATACGTGTCACGCAGAATGGGATTTATAACAAACGATATACTACGTATTATGGAGTTGATAGCTTCCGAACGCTTCAGAGGATCGCACTCGTTCTTCAGCAAGAGGTCGGTCTTGAACTGTATGAAGTCGGTCTGGTGCTCCTCAATATATTTACGGAAGTCGGCTGCCGAGTGTTTCTTCGAGAAGGAGTCGGGATCGTCACCATCGGGCAACAGCAACACCTTTAGATTCATGCCCTCGGCAAGCAACATATCGGTTCCACGCATTGCAGCATGTATGCCGGCTGCGTCGCCGTCGTAGAGCAAGGTGATGTTTGAGGTAAAGCGATGAAGAATGTGAATCTGGTGAACCGAAAGGGCTGTACCTGAGTTTGCCACCACATTTTCAATGCCACTTTGGTGCATTGATATCACATCTGTATAACCCTCAACCATAAACACACGGTCTTCCTTGGCTATAGCCTTCTTTGCCTGATATAGTCCGTAAAGTTCACGGTCTTTATGATATATCTCCGAGTCGGGCGAATTGACATATTTCTGGTTTACGCCTTTGGTACGCGAGTCGAGCAGTCGACCACCAAAACCAACTACCTTGCCGCTAATGCCTATCCACGGGAATATGACACGCCCTGCATAGCGGTCGATGAGCTCACCACGGTCGTTCTTGTAACAAATGCCAGTCTTCAGTATGAACTCCTCTTTATAGCCCTTGCGTATTGCCTCACTGGCAAACGCCCGACGGTCTTGCGTGTCATAGCCGAGCTGAAACTTGCGTATTATGTCGTCGCGGAAACCACGACTTCGGAAATATTGCATACCAATAGCTATTCCGTCGGGGTCGTTCTGCATCTTATCCTGAAAATATTTCATCGCCCACTCGTTGACAATGAACATACTCTCACGTTCACTCTGCTCGCGTTTTTCGTTCTCACTTAACTCCCGTTCCTGTATCTCTATGTGATATTTATTGGCAAGCCACCTCAGAGCCTCAGGATAAGTCATCTGCTCGTGCTCCATGATGAAACCAATAGGATTGCCCCCTTTGCCACATCCGAAACAATGACACATACCACGGGCTGGCGACACGTAGAACGACGGTGTCTTCTCGTCGTGGAAAGGACACAGCCCCTTATAGTTGGCTCCACTGCGGCGCAGCGTCACAAACTCCGACACCACCTCAACAATATTGGCAGCATCCTTTATTCTTTCTACTGTAGCGTGGTCGATCATCTGTAGTTATTGTTGTCTCGTTTGTATTTAGCCTATAATTATCATAGGCTAAATACAAAGTTAACACTAAAAATTCAGATAGAGAAACCGACAGAGCTTTTTTTATAAAACAATACGGCATTTTCTTATACAACAAGATATATAAGAAAATACCGTATGTCTATTATTTCCTATCCATAACACGCCACACGTAGGCTATATAGCCGAACACAAACGGCACAAGTAGCGACACATAAAACATTGTGCGCAGTGTGAACTCACTGCTGCAACTGTTGGCTATGGTGAGCGAACTCTGCAAGTCGGCATTTGAGGGATAATAAGCCGTGTTGTTCCATCCTGCCACAAGCAGAAGCGTGAGCACCACAAGTACAACGCCTATGCCTGCTGGCCATATTCCCTTAACATACGACGCGCTGAGAACCGTACGCACTACGCCATAGAGCAACAACCCTACACCGACAATGCAAAGAACCGCAAGATACCACATGTCGAGATAGTTATGAAGATATTTCATTGGCTCCATTACTATCTGTCCTGTAGCAGCATCAAGAGCATAGCCATCCTTCAGCAACAAGCGAACGAAGAAGGCAATAAAAAGAATTAGGAAAGGAATGGTGCACCCAACCAAACGCACCGAACTGCGCGAGCGGATGTCTTCGTCGTCCACATTATTTATTATGTAGAGTATGCCAAGCATACGGGCAAGAAACATCACAGCAAGTCCAAACACAAGATTCCAAGGGTCGAGCAACGCATCGAGACCTGCCGAGGCATTTGCCCAACGGCTTATAACGGGAGCACCAAGATTAGTAAGTTGTGCTTTCTCGACAATAAAGTTCGAACCGTCGAAAAATGTTGCCACTGCCCCACCAAGAAGCATGGGACCGACAATACCGTTCAATATCAAGAACCAACGGTAGGCGTGAGTACCAAGCAGATTGCCACGTTTGAGCTGAAACTCATAACTCACGGCTTGAAGCACAAATGAGAAGAGTATTATCATCCAAAGCCAGTAGGCTCCACCGAAACTTGTGCTATAGAACAACGGGAACGAAGCAAAGAATGCACCGCCAAACGTGACGAGTGTTGTGAATGTTATCTCCCACTTGCGTCCGGTCGAAGCCAACACCTTGCGCTGACCATCCTCTGTCCTACCCAGACTGTAGACAAGCGAGTTGGCACCCTGAACAAAAAGCAAAAACACGAGTAACGCCCCGAGTAGCGAGACGATGAACCACCAATATTGTTGAAGAAACGAATAGGTCATTGTTATTATTGTTTTTTTTAAAAAAAAGTTGATACTTATTTTATTGTCCGATTAGTATACTGATTGCGAATTGTAGCCTTTTATCACACGCCACATTATACTTATCTCAGCAATGAGCAAAACCGTGAACAGAACAAGGAAGATGAAGAATGTCAAGGCTACGCTGCCTGGCTGAATGTCGCTCACGGCTGCCACAGTAGGCAACATGTCTTGAATTGCCCATGGCTGACGGCCAAGCTCTGCCACTATCCAACCCGCCTCACTTGCCAAATAAGTTAGAGGAAGCATTGCCACTGCTGCCCAATGGAGCCAACGGCGCTCTACAGTAACATCCATTCGCCATGCCACATGACCTATTACAAGGAAGAACAGTATGAGCAATGTGCCCACACCAACCATTATACGGAAGGCGTAGAAGTTAACTGGAATATATGGCACAAGCTCAGAACGATCCTTGATGTAGCCATAACCGAAGTATGGCATATCCTGCTTCAATTTGGCTGCAAGACCACTGAGTCGGCTATCGTCCTTATTCTCTGCCTTTAGCTTGCGATACTGGGCAAGCGTTGTTATTGCCCTGCGACCACGCTCCATCTTTTCTTCAGCAGAAAGTTCACGCTTTCCGTCGGGGCGAGTGTATCCGTTGAGAATATCGTTTATGCCAGGTACATAGCCATCTAACGAATGCGTGGCAAGCACAGACAAACCCTTTGGAATGGCTATATGCAGTGGTGCCTCGTCGCCATTAGCATAGTCGGGCTGGCTGAACGGATTGATTAGGGCTACAGCTGTGAGCTCCATACCCTCACCTCCATCATAAAGAGCCTCCATAGAGGCAAGCTTCATAGGCTGAGCCTCAGCCACCTTCACTGCCGAAGAGTCGCCCGTAGCCATTGCCAAGAGTGTGGCTGCAATGCCAACAATACTCGCCACCTTTATGCTCTGGCGAGCCATCTCCAACTCACGACGCTTCAGAATATACCAACAACTCACGGCACAAACAAACACTGCACCCACTATCCACGACGAAGTGACTGTGTGGAAAAATTTGTTAACTGCAAAGGGAGAGAGGGCAACATCCATGAAACTCGTCATTTCGTTGCGCACGGTGTCGGGATTAAACTCGCATCCTACTGGATACTGCATCCATGAATTTGCCACAAGTATCCACCAAGCCGAGATTGTGGCTCCAATGCCCGTAAGCCATGTTGAAGCAAGATGAAATCCACGCGACACCTTGTCCCAACCAAAAAACATCACAGCAACAAATGTGCTCTCCATGAAAAACGCAACAATTCCCTCAATGGCAAGAGGTGCACCAAAGATGTCGCCCACAAACCATGAGTAGTTGCTCCAGTTGGTACCAAACTCAAACTCAAGGATGATACCTGTTGCCACACCCATGGCAAAGTTAACTCCAAACAAACGCTGCCAAAAACGTGTGGTCTCGCGCCAAAAGGTTTTCCCCGTACGATAATAGATTGTCTCAAGAATGCCGATAACGACAGCAAGCCCGAGAGTGAGCGGCACAAACAGCCAATGATATATGGCGGTAAGGGCGAATTGCGCACGCGACCAGTCGATTAGCGAAGGGTCGATTGTCAAAAGATGATTCATAACGTAATTGTATTTAAGTTTATAGACTGATTATTATCATTTGGGTTTACATAATTTATAAGCCTGCGCATCATCGGGTGGTTAATTCTCCAGCCACATACGAAGCTTTGTTGCCACCTGACTTCTGACTCAACACGTCGGGAAAGAAGAACAACTTCAGAATGACGAATATCACAAACAGTTTTATTAGGATTACAGTCCAAAGCACACGACCAACGGTCATGCTCTTGAAGCCGTCGACATAAAATCGGAAAACCTTGCAAACGGCACTTCCCACATTATTTAATAAGGTAGTCATATTATTCTGTATGTTTAATAACGTTGTAATTATTTCATTCTCGTATTTATTTTGCAAACTTATATAAAAAAAGCGAATTATACGCCAGTTTTATAAAAAAGTTGAGACCACAGCCATACATAGCC
>CAKPZC010000015.1 GCA_934203355.1 uncultured Prevotella sp.
ACTCCGGCAGGATTCAAACCTGCAACCTTCTGATCCGTAGTCAGATGCTCTATTCAGTTGAGCTACGGAGCCAAACACTTAAGCTTTAGCAAGATGTTTACTTCTTGAAAGCGGGTGCAAAGGTATGACTTTTATTTTTAACTTCCAAATGTTTTTGAAGTTTTTTTTGGAATTTAGTGAAAAATGTGGTTTTCTGAGCTTTATTTCACAAATAAATTCCATTTAGGCATGTTTTTGCCATACTTTTTTCTGAGTTTCTCAAACAGAGCCATTGTGTCTTTTGAGAACTCATGTCCTTTCCATGTGCTTGTGTTTGTGATAAACACCCAACATTCCCCGTCGGCATATCGCAAAACAAGTGCAGATGTTCCCACAAGTGAACCGGTGCGAATCCATGGTCCACGTTTTGGAGTGAAATTCCATCCGAGTGAGTACTGATGGTCGGGCATTTCCTGAGTCATCATGCTCACCGCTTGCTTGCTTAACACGTCAGGCACAGTAGGGTCGCCGTCGATGGAGGCCACAAGTCGGCATAGTTCGGCAGCCGAAGCCACCCATGCTCCAGCTCCGAGAGCTGTTGTTATGTCGTTCTCGCCATAACACCTTGTCACAAGGCGTCCGGAGTTGTTGAACTCCTGAGCAGGTTCTGAACTTGAGTGCATGTAGTATACGGTCTCGTTCGGTCGACGGTCTTTCAGGTAGTTGCCTGCGATGTGGAAGTCGTAGCATCCGGCTGGTTCAAGCACATATTTCTGCATGAACTGTTCGTAGGGCATCCCCATGCGTTTCTCGATAATCAGCGACAGCAGAGTGTAGCCTATGTTGCAGTAGCGTTGTGCTGTGCCAGGTGTGTAGCCCAGGTGGCGTTTCAGTACGATGCGCAGCAGCGTGCGGTGGTCGGGTGGGGTGGTGAGTCGATTTTGCTGCATTATGTAGCGTGTGGAGAAAATCGGGTCGCCGGCATAATTTGTGAATCCTGCCTTATGGCGCAGGAGTTGCTCCACGGTGATGTCGAGATAGCGTTTGTCCTTTATTGAATTTACGTAGAAGGTGTCGTTGAGTATGCCTTTTGGTCCAAACACCTTGTCGGACAGTCGAACCTTGCCCATATCGCGCAGTTTCATAATGCCCGTTGCGGTGACGAGTTTCGATACCGACGCCATGCGCATGATATACGACGGTTCCATAGGGATTTGACGGTCTTTATCGGCAAATCCGAATCCGCGTGCGTAGATCAGCGAGTCGTGGCGCGAAATGGCAAGCTGGGCTCCGTTAATCTCCCATCGTTTCAGATAGCGTCGCATTATGGAGTCCATGGCGTAGAGTTCGGGCTGGTCGGACAGCGCATTTGTTAATGTGTCGTTGAGATGCACCCTGTGTGCCACCTCTTCAATAGAGTCCTTTTCGTGCTTTGTCTCACTTGAGCATGCCGCGCATGTGCAGCGGCATATGCTCGTTATTATGATAACGACAAAGGTGAGGCATCCAAAACAGGACAGCCTCACCTTCGTGCGATATTGTTTTTTTATTCTATATCCAAACATTTCTATGATAGTCCTTCAATTTCTCCATTCACTATGTCGATGTTCATAGCAGCCGGCACCTTTGGCAGTCCTGGCATACGCATTATGTTGCCAGCTATGACTACAATCATCTCGGCTCCAGCGTTGATGACTATGTCGCGCACGTTGACATCAAATCCCGATGCCACACAGTATTGTTTAGCGTCGGTAGAGAACGAGTATTGTGTTTTGGCAATACAGATAGGGAAACGCTCGAAGCCGAGGTCGCGAATCATCTGGAGTTTCTTCTTTGCAGGGGCAGAGAACGACACGGAGTCGGCTCCATATATGTTCTTAGCCACCTTTTCCACTTTCTCCTCTATAGAGTCCTCGTCGTTGTAGACAAGCTGTAGTGGTTTAGAGGGGTTGTTGGCAATGGTGTCGACAACAAGGTTTGCCAAGTCGACAGCACCCTCGCCTCCGTTGGCGTAGGCATCGTTCTCGGCGAATCCTACGCCTATTTCTGCACAGTATTCCTTAACAATGTTTATCTCCTCCATCACGTCGCCGGCATAGCGGTTGAATGCCACGACAACAGTTTGTCCGTATGACTGTAGGTTCTTGATGTGCTTGTCGAGGTTGGCAAGTCCTTTGCGCAGTCCGTCGCTATTGGGTTTCTTGATGTCCTCGACGGCGATGCCTCCGTGCATCTTCAGTCCCTGTGCTGTGGCTACAATGATGGTGAGTTTGGGCTGTAGTCCACTCTTGCGGCACTTTATGTCGTAGAATTTCTCGGCTCCGAGGTCGGCTCCGAATCCTGCCTCTGTTATCACGTATTCGCCAAAGGTCATAGCCATCTTTGTGGCGAGTATAGAGTTGCATCCGTGTGCTATGTTGGCAAATGGTCCGCCGTGTACGAATGCTGCTGTGTTCTCTGTGGTCTGCACAAGGTTGGGTGCGAGAGCGTCGCGCAGCAGTACGGTGATGGCACCAGCAACGCCGAGGTCCTTCACGGTGAAGGGCTTTCCCTCCACGGTATATCCGAGCAGTATGTTCTCTATGCGGCGGCGCAGGTCGTCCTCGTCGGTGGCAAGACATAGTATCGCCATTATTTCAGATGCAGGAGTGATGTCGAATCCCGATTCGCGTACGATGCCGTTGGCTTTGCCGCCCATTCCGGTAACAATGTCGCGCAGTCCGCGGTCGTTGACATCGAGCACGCGGTTCCATAGCACCTCGCGCAGGGCGAATCCGTTGTCACGGTTCTGGTACATGTAGTTGTCGAGCAGGGCTGTTATGGTGTTGTGTGCGGATGTGATGGCATGGAAGTCGCCTGTGAAGTGCAGGTTGATTTTGTCCATTGGCAACACCTGTGTGTGTCCGCCTCCGCATGCACCGCCTTTCAGTCCGAATACTGGTCCGAGCGATGGCTCGCGCAGGGCGCATATTGCTTTCTTGCCGATATGTGTCAGTCCGAGAGCGAGTCCTATGGTTACGGTGGTTTTGCCTATACCTGCTTTGGTTGGGGTGATTGCTGTGACGAGTATAAGGTTGCTATCTTTCACGCGCTCCTCGTTGATGAGTCGTGTGGGCACCTTGGCCATATAGTGTCCATAGAGCTCAAGTTCTTTGGCAGGTATTCCGTAGGTTGCTGCTACTTTGTCGATTTCTTCCAGTTTTGTGCTGCGGGCAATTTCGATGTCTGTCATTGTTTCTTTTTAAATAGTGTATTTGGTTCTTGTTGTTATACTGTTGGTAGAAGATTAGAAAATCCGGCACGACAAACACCATATAGGTGAAGCCATGCCGGATGTGATGTCGAATTAATATATATAATATGTATATTCGTTTAGAATTTAGCCATTTTGATGGCGTCAATTGCACACTCATCACCCTTGTTGCCATATTTGCCGCCACAACGGTCGAGAGCTTGCTGCTTGTCGTTGGTTGTGAGCAGACCGTAGATGATGGGTATCTCGCTTGTGGTGTTAAGGCGTGCGATGCCATAGGTGACACCCTGGCAGATATAGTCGAAGTGAGGTGTCTCGCCGCGTATCACGCTTCCGAGTATAATCACAGCGTCGTAGCCGCCGTGCAACACCATCTGGTGTGCGCCGTAAATCAACTCGAAGCTGCCGGGCACCGTCTTCACGTGGATATTCTCGGGTAGTGCTCCGTGTTTCTCAAGAGTCTTTACGGCTCCGTCGAGAAGGGCCCCCGTTATGTCGGGATTCCACTCAGCCACCACAATGCCGAAGCACATGTTGCTTGCGTCGGGTATTGAGGAGAAGTCGTATTCAGAGAGGTTGTGAAGTGCTGTTGCCATGTTCTTGATTATTTTTCAACGATGTTCTCGATGTACTTGTCAATCTCTGAAGACTGTACGATCTGTGCGTTCACATACTTCTTCTTGATGTCCTGATAGATTTTGAGAGCCTCGTCGTTCTTGTTCTGCTTTTCGAGGAGCTGTGCAGCCTGAAGGAGGAATGTGGGAGAGAGACTGTTGTTGGTGTTGTCCTCAGCCTTGCTGTCTGCCATGTCGGCAGCTTTCTTGAACGAGCTGATAGCCTTGTCGAGGTTGCCGATGTTGGCATAAGCGTTGCCGAGTGCAGCAACGGCTGCCGGGCTTACCATTGCGTCGCTCTCGGGCGAGAACTTCTCAAGATAAGTGATGGCTTCGTTCCACTTGCCGAGGTTGGCATAGCAGAGACCAGCATAGAGGTTGGCAAGGTTGGCAGCGTCGGTGCTGCTGTAGTCGCTTGCTATCTTTACAAAACCAGCATAGCTTGCGCCGTCGCCGTTGAGCGCCTTGTCATACTGCTCCTGGTTGAAGTACTGCTGTCCCTTTGCCAAGGCTGTGCTTGCCTTCTCCTCGCGCGGACCGCCAACATATGCCTTATAGAGGAGCAAGCCGGCTATTACCACGATGACAGCAACTACTGCTATGAGTATCTGCTTCTTGAACTTTACGAAAAATGCTTCTGTGTAGTTGGAGCTCTCTATTTGAGCCTTTGCTCCAAATTCTGTTTTGTTTGCCATTTATTATTTTTGTTTTTAATTTCTTATAAGTTTTTTGTGACGTTGACAGTACAACACACAAATGCGTCGCAAAATTACTCAATTTATCTTATATAGTGAAATTTATTATCTCTTTTTTTCTTTTTTCAATAATAAATGGGGTAACTTTGCACTTCATAAATACGTTCTACCAATGATTCTCAAGAATATTTCGATACTTAATTTCAAGAATATACGCGAGGCGACACTCGACCTGTCGCCCAACATGAACTGTTTTATAGGGCGCAATGGCGAGGGAAAAACCAATTTTCTTGATGCTGTCTATTATCTTTCGTTTTGTCGCAGCTCGTTCAATCCCATTGACTCACAGGTGATAACCCACGACCAGGAATTCTTTGTCATCGACGGAGTGTATGAAAACGAGGCTGGCGACGACATCGACATCTACTGTGGCATGAAGCGCGGCACTAAAAAGCACTTCAAGCGCGACAAAAAGGAATATAAACGACTCTCGCAACATATTGGTCTTATACCTCTGATTTTTGTGTCGCCTGCCGACCAGTTGCTCATTTCGGGTGGCAGCGAGGAGCGACGTCGGCTCATGGATGTAGTCATATCGCAGTATGATAATACTTATATTGAGTCGCTCAATAGCTACAACAAGGCTTTGCAGCAAAGAAACGCCCTGTTGAAGATGGACGACGAGCCCGACATGGCACTCATGGAGATATGGGAACAGGAGATGGCGCGCCACGGCGAGCGCATATATCACGCACGACAGGAGTTTGTGGAGCAGATGGTGCCCGTGTTTCAGGAGATTTATAATCATGTGAGCGATGGGCATGAGGCTGTGTCGTTGCGCTATGTGTCGCACGCCCAACGAGGCAGATTGCTCGATGTCATACAGCGCGACAGGATGAAGGACCGTGCTGTAGGCTACTCGTTGCACGGAGTTCATCGCGACGATCTCGAAATGTTGCTTGGCGGCTATCAAATTAGGCGCGAGGGGTCGCAGGGACAGAACAAGACGTTTGTTCTCGCCTTGAAACTCGCCCAGTTCGACTTCCTGCGGCGCACAGCATCCCAGACCACACCACTCCTGTTGCTCGACGACATATTCGACAAACTCGACTCTCATCGTGTGGAGCAGATTGTGAAGCTTGTGTCGGGCGACGGTTTCGGTCAGATATTCATAACCGATACCAATCGCGACCATCTCGACCAGATATTGAGCAACGTAAGCTACGACTATAGGTTGTTTGATGTTGAGGCTGGAGAGATTAAGAAGCATGAATAGACTAAATGGTAAGCTATGTTCAGACGTGATGTGAAGTCCATAAGCGACTTGTTGAATATATATTTGCGCAACGAGGGACTGGAGACTCCTCTTTTGCAAAGGCGCGCTTTGGCTGCATGGGACACAGTTGTGGGGCAGTCGGTGGCTCGCTATACAGGTGAGAAGTTTATTAAAAACCAGACTCTTTTTGTGAAGGTGCTTAGTCCGGCTTTGAGGCAAGACCTCTCGATGATGCGCTCCCAGATAGTGAAGCGTATTAATGGAACTGTTGGAAGCCAGGTGATAGTCGACGTGAGAATTTATTGATAGCTACATATTATTAAGTTTGCAGCTATTTATTAAGTTTGCAGTTATATATCTATAAAGATAGGGCGGCAGGAATTTCGTAATCGAGATTCCTGCCGCCCTTAATATTATTTCAGAGTTTGCATTAAACAAACATTAAAGCCATTAGTGTGGCTATGATTAGCTTACCTTGTTGAGCTTCTTGATGATAGAGAAGATGAACAATGCCGATACGAGGCAGATACCAGCAAGAACACCCCAAATAACAACGAGGTTGAAGTTCTGACCCCACATGATGCCAGGCACCATTACCAACTGGTTGCCGATGGCTGTTGCGCCGAACCACAGACCCATCATCAAGCCTGCATACTTAGGAGGAGCCACCTTAGACACGAACGAGATGCCGATAGGCGAGAGCAGAAGCTCGGCAAATGTGAGGATGAGGTAGGTAGAGATGAGGAGGTTGGCGCTAACACGTGTGCCTTCTGTTGCGGGGTCGCCTTGTGCCAACGGAAGCTCCAGACCCATAGAACCTACAGCCATCCATACGAAGCCAAGAGCAGCTACGAGCATGCCGAGACCAATCTTCTCGGGAGATGTCGGTTCCTTGCCAATCTTGTTGAGCCATGAGAACAAAGCAACGCTCACCGGAGTCAATGCCACTACATAGCAGGGGTTGAACTGCTGGAAGATAGGAGCCTTGATGTCGACAGCACCTTCAAGACTGTTGTACTTGTAGAACAGGAAGGCGATGGCTGCAACGATGATGCCGAGCGCTATGCCCTTGCCCTTGCCAGTCTTGCTCTGTGCGAGACCGAAGCTACCGTAAACAACGAAGATGCAGGCAACGAGGTTGGTCACGTCGAATGCCATTGACTGCAGACCCTCAGATGTTGTCTGGGTGTAGTCGCGAGCAAACAATGTCAGGGTGTTGCCGTTCTGGTGGAATGCCATCCAGAAGAAGATAACCACAGCGAACACAAGACACAGGCAGATGATGCGCTCCTTAGTCTCAGCAGGAGAGAGCTCTTTGACATCAGACTTGGCTTTATCTGCCGACTTGCCATTTGTCTCGCTGGCGAGAACATGCTTGTATGTGAAGCTGAATGCATAGTATATTGCGATACTGAGGATAAGCGAAGCACATGCCACGGCAAACGCGAAGTGATAAGCATCCTCGGGCGATACGCCAAAACTGGCCTGTGCCCAATCCATAATCTTAATGGCTGCTGTCGGGGCAAACATAGCGCCGATGTTGATTGCCATGTAGAAGAGTGAGAAGCCAGAGTCGCGGTTGTTGGCATACTTAGGCTCGTCGTAGAGGCGGCCCACCATAACCTGAAGATTACCCTTGAACAAACCTGTTCCTAAGGCAATAAGGATGAGCGACAGTCCCATTGCGGCAATGGCAACGGTGTCCTTGCCAAGAGGAAGCGAGAGCACAAGGTAGCCAATGAACATGATGAAGATACCTGTAGTAACCATCTTGCCGAAGCCAAACTTGTCGGCTGCGATACCGCCAATGATGGGAAGGAAGTAAACCATCATCAGGAATGTTGAGTAAATGGTACTTGCCAATCCGGTTTGGAAACCGAAGTTAGCCTGCAAATACAGTAAGAATACTGCGAGCATGGTGTAGTAACCAAAGCGCTCACCAGTGTTGGCCAATGCGAGGGCCCACAGACCTTTTGGTTGATTTTCGAACATAAAATGAAATTTGGTTATTGGTTTTGTTTGATTGTTTGTTCAATTCAATTTTCAAGTTCACAAAATTATAAACAATTCTCCATATTTCCAAACAAATGTTTGCTTTTTGATGCAAACAAATGCTTGAAAAACATGGAAATCGCCGATATTGGCTTTCTAAATAGGTTTTTGGGGCTGCTGTTAGGTGTTAAAAACTAAACGTCGAAGTATTCATTTAGTTTCTCTCCGGCACAGCCGTCGGCATTGTCGATGTCGTTGATTATCACGCCATGTTCGAGTAGTGCCACACGTGTTGATATGTCGACGGTGTGTTGCAGGTTGTGGCTCGACACAAACACGGTGGCTCCCGTCTCTTTGTTAAACGAGGTGATGAGTTTTTTCAGTTGATTTTGGCTGCTTGGGTCGAGGAAGTTGAATGGTTCGTCGAGAATCACGAGTTGAGGCTTTGTTAGCAGAGCTGCCACTATGCCCACCTTCTGTTTGTTGCCAGCCGAGAAGTCGCGTATGTATTTTTTCTGTCCCAACACCTCGCTGTTCATAAATTGCTCAAAGTGTTTTAGTCGTTCCTCGGTTTGTTGTTTTGTAAGTCCCGACACTTTGCCTATGAACTCAAAATATTCCTCGGCGGTGAGGAAGTCGATTAGGAACGAGTTGTCGATGTAGGCTCCTGTGAGTAGTTTCCAGTCCTCGCATACAGCTGGGTCTATTTCGTCTTTCACGCTTTCTTTGTCGGTCATATTCTCCTTGTCGGGAAACATCACAACACAGCCATCGTCGGCTTTGAGCAGGTCGAGCATCAGGCGGAATAGTGTGGTCTTGCCGGCGCCGTTGTTGCCCACAAGGCCGATAATCTCGCCGTTGTTGACTTTGAGGTCAGAAATGTCTACGGCTGTCTTTCCGCCGAATTGCTTTTTGAGATTTTTAATTGTTATTCGCATCGTCTGTATTTTTTGTAATGGTATATTTAATGTGTTTTTATATTATTGCTGTTTATGCCGTAGTGGAAATCACCTGGTGAATCTGCTTGATGAATTGCTTGAGGTTGGCAAACTGGTTGCCGAATGTCGAGCGCCAGTTAAGGGCTTTAAGCGGATATTCCATCATGTTGCGTGTCTCGATGTCGCCATTCATGCTCACGTAGTCGAGAATGTTCTTCAGATAACGCTCCTGGTCGGCTGTGAGCTGATAGCCTTCTATAAACTGCTGATATATCTTCAAGGCACGCTGACGGTCGATGCCGGCAGCCACACGTATGAAGGCTGCCACATTATTTTTATATGGTCTTCCGTCAGACAGCTTCTCGTAGTCCGACTTGGTGCCCAACTCCTCAAAGAATATGCGCTCCAGCTCCTCGATGTCTGCCGACGTCAGCTGTTCGAAGTTCTGTATTTTGCGTAGCGTTGCGTTGTCGCTGTTGGCAGCCAGATAGTCGATGATGCGCTGCTTGTAGGTGGTCTGCACTATCAGGTCTTCGCCTCCGTCAGCTGTCTGGTATTCGTCATCTATGTCGATGACAAACTTGCGGGTCTTGCGCTGCTCGTCGAGCAGATTGATAATGTTGCGCAGTTCGGTGCGCACCTTCTCCAGAGCGTCGAGCGACTCATTCTCCCAGAACTGCTGTGTCTGCACAAGGCGTATGGTGTCGATTCGGTTTTTCACAGCCGGCACCGTGGCTTTCTTCTCCAATAGTGCTGCCACATTCACCACAGTCTGTCGGAATTGTCCCACCTTCACCCTCGTATCCAAATGTGCAAGCATTAGGTGGAGCATTATCACGTCCCATTTCTTGGCAGCCTCATCGTCCTTGTCGGCAGGAATGAGGTTGGCAATTTCCTTGAGTCGCAGCACATCCACCTCCGAGAGACACGTCCACGCCTCCTTGTTGCGGAATGGTTCGATGGTGTCAAGATACGGTCGTGCCTCCTTGCGCTGCTTGCCAATGCTGCATAGCTGAGTGTGAAGCAACTGCTTGAGGTCGTCGTGCAACTTGCGGTCGAACTCCTTTTCCTGATGGTCGGCACTCTGCAATTCCTTGGCTATGTCCACACGCAAGCCGAATAGGCGTTCGGTGAGCGACTTTACAGCCACGCCGCTGATGCCGTCGGCATTCTTCGAGAAATATTCAAAGTTGCCACACCAGTCGAATATATAGAATTCCTTCTTGTCCTTGTCAGCCCCGAAGAGGTCCTTGCACAATCGTGTGCCTCGACCTATCATCTGCTCGAACTTAATCTTCGACTTCACAATCTTGAAGAATACGAGGTTCAGAATTTCGGGCACGTCGATGCCCGTGTCGAGCATGTCTACCGACACGGCTATCTGTGGCAGTCGGTCGGCAATCTTGAATTCGCTTATTATCTGGTCGTGGTGCTTCACCTGATTGTCTATGAGCTGGCAGTAGTCGGCACCACGTTCAGGATAGAGTTGGTGGAAACGCTCCACGATGCGCTCGGCATGACGATGGTTGTAGGCAAAGATAATGGTCTTGCCAATGTCCTCGCCGCTATGCACCTTCAGTCCGTTGGTCATCAGTTCGGAGAGCACGTTGTCGATGGTGTCGTCGTTGATGAGATAGTTGAATATCTCGCGCCCCTCTATGTCGCGGTGGTAGTCCTCGTCTTGCGGAATGCCGTTGAGCGCCTTCTCATACTCCCACACCTTCTCCAGTTCCTCGCGCTGTGCAGGGGTGAGTTCGTCGTACTTTATGCCGCGGTTTATCATCTTCGACGTACAGTTCTTCACCTTGTATGGCACAAGATACTTATCGGCTACAGCCTCCTGAAAGCTATACTCAAAGTTCGGTTCGTCGTCCAGTTCGAGCAATCGGAACGTGTTGCGGTCAATCTCGTCGCGCGGAGTGGCAGTAAGACCAATAAGCAACGAGTCGAAATACTGGAATATGGCACCATACTTACCGAACACGCTACGATGTGCCTCGTCGATAATGATAAGGTCGAAGTGTCCTACCGAGAACTCCACGGGCACGGCATTTATATAATTTATCATCGTCTGATAGGTAGAGAAGATGAAGCGTGCGTCAAGATCGGGCACGGCATCCTCCGACAGACAAGCTATCGACTCGCTGGGCAAGAGATTCTCATAATTCTGGCGCGCCTGGTTTACGAGTTCGGTTCGGTCGGCAAGGAACAGCACCTTCTTTATCCAATTGTTGTTAGACAGAAGCTTGCAAAGCGAGATACTCACACGTGTCTTGCCCGTACCGGTAGCCAGCACGAGTAGTCCGCGTCGATGCTTCTTGTTGAGCCATTCCACCAGACTCTTTATGGCTGTCTTCTGATATGGTCGGTTGGTTATGGCGTCGTCGATGGTGAGGTCGGTTATGTCGGCACGTCCACGCTTCTGTATCAGGTACTCCAGGTCGTCGTGACTGTGGAATGAGATGACGTCGCGGTCGGGATAGCCCATGCCGTCAATCACCTTCGTAGTGTAGCCGTTGGTGTAATAAACGACGGGGCGCACACCATGCTTACGCTCCAGACAATCAGCATACTCCATTGCCTGCTTGCGTCCCTTAGTAGCGTTCTCGATAGTGCTCTTAGCCTCTATCACGGCAAGCGGTTTGCCACCCTTGCTCATCAATACATAGTCGCAATAGCCCGTACCCGAGGCTGAAGAAGTCATCCCCTCTACCTTCACCTCTATGCACGCCTTACCTCCCTGAAGGTCGCCCTTCGTGGTGAGAATGTCCCACCCTGCCTCGTTCAGCATATAGTCGATGAGGCACTTGCGTGTGATGCGCTCGCTTTCCAGACTCTCTGGCGGTATCTCGGTAGGAGCCTTTGGCTTCTCTATAGCGTCCTGCGGCACACTCTCCACCACTTCGGCAGCCACAGCAGGCTCCGAGTTGTCGGCTACGTGCATGCCCGTGAATCCGTCGGGCACGATGGTGGCGTCGAATGCCACAATACTCTGTATGGCACGCCAACGGAACAGAAAACCGCACACCACATAATACAAGGCACGCAGACAGATGTAGGCATCGTTCTGCCTTACCTCCTGCACACCAGTATGCGAGGCATAATTGCCAATCTTCTTCACCGTGCGCATGTCGCCCTGCAACTGCCTGTCGTCGCCTACGAAAGCGTCAATCTGCGGACGGCGCAGCATCTGGCTGAGCGTCTCACGTGGCTCAAGCGTCACGTTTGCCATAGCAAGATGGTTTCTTACAAGCCACTCCAATGCCTTACGGGCGTTGCTGGCGCTCTCCTCAGGGAAAGCCTTCTGAAAGATTTCCGCCTTATCGCAGTATGCGTGTAGCTGGGCAAAGTCGGGGATTGCCTCCGCCAAGCGTGAGATAAAGTCAAAGTTCTTCATATTGTTATAATGTAGGTAGTGTAGTGTCGTTGTCGTTTAGCAGGTCAAAGTCAGAGCGGAACAGTCGGTCTTGTATCACTCTGTATTTTTCAAATTCGCTTTCTGCATATTTCTTGGCATACTCTGCAGTAATGCTTCCTGCACCTTGCAGAATTTCTCTGTCTGTTGCGTCAAGGAACTTGTCTATACGTTTAGCCCAGTCTTCCATAGTCATGGGTATGTGGCGTTCTGCCATATCCTTTGCAATATCAAGATAGGCGTTGACCAGTCGTCCGAGAGCTTGCAGCTCGTTTTGTTTCAGATAGTTCTTTGCCACACTCACGTCCGACCGTATAATCTTTCCGTTAGGAGCCTTTGCCCATGTGGTCAGTCCCATGTGTTCCTTGTCGGCATCGGCACGCTCTACTATCAGTTCGGCAGCAGTATGACCATGTACGGCATAGTGCATTTTGTTTTGCACCTTCTTGAAGAAGTCTCTTGTAGTAGGAGCGTCGCGGTTGTAGTCGATGGCTGTGGCGTAGATGTCGGTTAGCTTTTGGTAGAAGTTGCGTTCGGACAGACGTATTTCGCGTATCTCCTCCAAGAGTTGCTCAAAGTAGTCCACGCCAATGAACGAGCCGTTCTCCATGCGCTTCTTGTCTATCACATAGCCACGTATGGCGTATTGACGAAGTACGAAGGTGCACCATTGGCGGAATTGGGTGGCGCGACGAGAATTAGCTCTGTAACCTACGCTTATGATTGCATCGAGGTTATAGAACTGAGTATTGTATGATTTACCATCGGCGGCAGTTCGTCGGAAATTCCGACAAACTGAATCTTTGTCCAATTCCCCTTCTTTGAAAATGTTTGACAGATGTTCTGCTATAGTTGATCTGCCTTTGTCGAAAAGGTTTGCAATAGCATCTTGTGTACACCAAATATTTTCATCGGCATACATAACCTCTATGCCATCCTCCTTACCCTCCGCCATAAAGATAAGGAATTCGGCTGTGCTATTTCGTATTTCAAATTTCTTTGTCATAAATTCAAGTTTTTAGAGTCTGCCATATATGGAATGGCTAATGCAAATCGTGGGAGGCTATGGCGTCCTCGCCGTAGCCTAAGCAAGCTGTTGGCTATCTATAGGAGGGTATAGCATCCCTGCTATACCCACTCAATCAACTGTAATTTAAGACTGAGTGGGTAGGGCAGGGATGCCCTACCCTCCTAAGTTTCCGTTACTCAAACCAATGCTGCATGCGAGAAGCAAGGAGGGCTTCAAGGTCGGTTATCGACTTCTGTACCGCAGACTTCTGACGCTCTATCTGCTCTATGCGTTGGGCAAAGAGGTGTTGGAGAGGGAGAGGTGGAGATAATATAGGTAAGGATTTTATAAAAGCTTGATTTGCCATTTTAAAATCTCCTTTACCAATCTTCATAAACTCCTCGTATTGCCCCATTAAATTGTAAAACACATATTCTGGCACAAAGTCTTTAGATTCATTTGCTTTTATAAAGGCAACATTCTGATTAGTGCAAGTCGGAGTCCTTAGTAACGCAACCTTTCCAATTGTTGCGCCAACAAGAGCTACAAGAACGGTTCCTACTTCAAGGTATTTAGTACTTGAATTATTTAAACCTTCCTGTGTTATAAACTTGCCATCTGTTTCTGTAATAATACAATTTTGACACATATTGGAACCTATCCATGGAATATTTCCATTGTCCCAGTATTCAGGTACAGACTTTGAAGGTGTTCCACCAGATCCTATATTAAAACATTTAGAATATGTACTAACCTCCCATCCCTTATCATTCTCCACGGGGTCTCCAAACATCTCATAGAAGATGCTTTGTGCGAGGTTGTCATAATCTTTCAGTTGTTCCTTCTTTAGACGAATCAACTCGTTAATCTTGTCAAGTTCGGAGACAATCGCAAGTTGGGTGGACTTGGGAGGAATATTGATGTGGTGTTTTGAAATTGTTGCTTTGTTTAATGTAATGCCCATAACAGCCTTGTTAGAGCCCTTCCAATTATAACATTGTAAATAATAATACAGGAATGAAGAGTTAATATCATAGCCTTCTTTTGTGTTAAATGCCATGATAGCTTCATTTGTATATAAATCCCTAGCAGCAATACCACATTTTCCTAACGTAAGTTTGAAACTCATAATAACAGTCCCTTTCTTTACTTTACGGATATTTGTGTCAGATACAGCTTTGTCTGTTATGTGCTCGTTTGATTCAGAAACCTCTTTGTTTCCTAAATCTCTTATGGTAATCCACACATTTTTACCTCCAAAATAATCTGGATTCTTTCTATCTGGTGTTTTGCCCATTTGGAGGTTAAAGACTTCATCAAACTTCTTATATTCCCATCCTTGTTTCATCGTTCCTCCTTATTATTTCCCTCATGTTGCATCATGAATAATTGTTTTTGTCTTTCAATTTCAGTACGCAATTGCTCCTCTGTAGGTAAGAATATTTTGTATACCATGTTAGATTTTGCAAACATGTTTGCAAAATCTGTTTATTATTAATGGTGAGATAGAATTGTCTAAAATATGCCAAATATCTTTTGCCAAACCCTCTGCCATAGCGAAGAGTAAGTTGCTTGGAGAGTTTCTCAATGATTTGCTCTCCATATTCGGCACGCTCTTTACATTGCTGTTCTTCCTCAACAATTCGTCTGCCTATATTCCAGTAGGTCTCCACCATCTGTTGGCTCACAGCATTGTATGCCCGTTCTCTGCCTTGCTCTATTATGTGACAGACATCTTGATAAAGAGAAACGTCCTGCTTTTGCTTGTATTCCGTCGTTTCGATTATCTGCTTCTTTATGTCCATATTTATTCCTCCTTATTTAATTGTTTTTGCGTCCCGATTTTTGTTATGTCATTTGTTCGGGATGCGTTCGGGATGCGTTCGGGATGCGTTCGGGATGCGTTCGGGATGATTGTTGGCTTTTTGTCCTTGTTATCATCCCTTATATTTTCATCCTTGTTATTAGCTGCGCGCCCCAACGGGGCAACTCCTCCATAGCCCAGGGCAACGCCCTGGGTATTATGTAGTTATGAGCCAAGCGCCCTGTAGGGGCAGCTCTAATAGCTCGTTGTTTTTATAGTTGCCCTTACAGGGCGCTTGGTGGGTTTATCCGTTTACCCAGGGCGTTGCCCTGGGCTATGGAAACATTGGGCTTTCAGCCCGTCCTTGCGCAAACGTTATTGTTTCTACCGTTCTTGCAACGTTATTGGTTTCACGTCCTTGCAACGTTATTGGTTACGTCTTTGCAACGTTATTGGTAACGTCCTTGCAAACGTTTTTGATTACGTCCTTGCAAACGTTTTTTGATAACGTCCTTGCTAATCCGCGAACACATAATTCTCGTCATATTCAATATTATACAATTTCAAAAATTGCCTGTATTCATCTTGAAATGACGTTTTCTTATGATGCTCACTTTGGTTTTTGATGTACGCCAATGTTTTGTCCACAACCGACTGGCTTACTGACAATGCCGCATAACCGCCCTGCCATGCAAACCATGAATATTTGGGGGATAGCGATTTTATCCATCGGCTGCTATTGCGTTTCATAGCCTCTACAAGTTGTGCTATCGTTATCTCACGCCCTAACAGACACAACGCATGGACATGGTCGCCAACACCACCAACCCAAATAGTCGTGCATTTCGAGTCGTTGATTATCTCGCCTATATAGGCGTGCACACGTTTTAGGTCGTCATCAAGAATGCATGGACTTGTGGTCTTGATGTGGAATATTATGTGCAAATAGATTTTGCAAAGTGATTGTGCCATATGCTTTTATAGATACCCTTTTAGGGCGTTATGTGGTTTTATATACGTTTACCCAGGGTGCTCTTGCTTAGGCAAGCGGCAGAGCCGAGCGGCCCAGGATTGTGGGATCATTCTATACGCAATAATTAGTATATATGCGTCCAAGTAAGATTTGGAAATCGTGATTTCCGAATTTCTCCCAATTTCTTATATTCCCATCCTTGTTTCATTCGTTTTCCTCCTTGTTAAATTGTTTTTTCGTCCCGATTTTTGTTATGTCGTTTGTTCGGGATGCGTTCGGGATGCGTTCGGGATGATTGATGGCTTTTTGTCCTTGTTTTCATCCCTTATTTTTCATCCTTATTGTCAGCTGCGCGCCCCAACGGGGCAACTCCTCCACAGCCCAGGGCAACGCCCTGGGTATGATGTAGTTATGAGCAAAGCGCCCTGTAAGGGCAGCTCTAATAGCTCGTTGTTTTTATAGCTGCCCTTGCAGGGCGCTTGTTGTTTGTGTTCGTTTACCCAGGGCGTTGCCCTGGGCTATGGAAACATTGGGCTTTCAGCCCGTCTTTGCGCAAACGTTATTGGGTTCCCGTCTTTGCAATCATTGTTATTGTTTCATCTGTGATTGCAATGGTAGGATTAGCCTATTAATATAGTAATTGTATACTATTTTTACTTGTTCGGTACTTGTTCGGTACTTGTTCGGTCACACTTACTTGTGGGGGTACTTGTGGGGGTACTTGTGGGGGTACTTGTGGGGGTACTTGTGGGGGTTCCTTTACTCCTCCAACATTCCTCTCAGCTCTCCGTATCCCTTGGCATATTCTGCTTCGGTCTGCTCCAATCGTGCCAATATGTCCTTCACCGGCTCATACTCCACACGCTCGCGTTCCACCTCTTTATATTTATTGATAGAGAGATCGTAGTCGTTTTGGCGGATTTCGTCGACGGGCACGAAGAAGCTTTGTTCCTTGCGCGAGCGCTCCTGCTCGGCGTCGAGGTGCTGGAAACGATTGATTACGTCGGGAATGTCGTTGTCGTTGACGGGCGAACGCTTGTCGTCGAGGGAGAAACCGTCTGCCTTCATGTCGTAGAACCATACACGGTCGGTACCGCCACAGTTGGTCTTGGTGAATACGAGTACGGCTGTCGACACTCCTGCGTATGGTTTGAACACTCCGCTCGGCATGGAGATTACGGCACGCAACTGCTGATTGTCCACTATTTCCTTACGTATAGCTACGTGAGCTTTCGATGTTCCGAACAATACGCCGTCGGGAACGATGCTGGCACAACGTCCGCCTATCTCAAGCGAGCGAACAAACTGGGCGAGAAACAGCAATTCGGTCTTGCTGGTGTTGGCATAGGCAAGGATTTTCTTGTTCACGTTGCCCTTGTCGAGACTGCCAGCAAAGGGAGGATTTGCCATGATGAGCGAGTAGCAGCCCTGGTCGTCGTTCTGCTCCGAGAGCGAGTCGCGCCAAGCCAGTTCGGGTGCTGTGATGTCGTGGAGCAGGAGGTTCATGGCTCCTATGCGCAGCATGGTCTGGTCGGTATCGTAGCCGTTTATCATCGAGGTCTTCATGTGCTTCACCTCCTCGCCAACATACATGGCTGTCTCATACTTCTCCTTGATATACTTCACCGCCTCAACCAAGAATCCAGCCGAACCCATGGCAGGGTCGCAGATGTAGTCCTTGGGCGTAGGTTGCATCATCTCCACAATCATGCGTATGATGTGGCGCGGCGTGCGAAACTGTCCGTTGGTGCCCGATGCAGCCATTTTGCCGAGTATATACTCGTAGACATCGCCCATGGCGTCGCGATTGTTCATGTCGAGCGCATCCACACCGTCAACCACCTTGGCAAGCGTGCGGGCGTTGGGTATGAGGAATATAGCCGACTTCATGTAGCGGCTGTAGGCACTCTCCTCACCAGTACCAATGTGTTTGATAAACTCAAACACGCTCTGGCGCACTATCTTGAACATATTGTCGGCACCAAAGTTCTTGAACACGTGCCAACGCAGATTCTCGTAAGGCACGCCAGCACGCTCCTCGTCGCTCACGGCATCGGGATTAACCCACAGTTTGCCGTCAAAGAATGTTGGGTTCTGTACCTCGCAGTCCCAGTCGCGTGCGTTCTCCTCTTCCTGCAACTGCTTGTCGTCGAGCAGTTTCATGAAGAAGATGTAGGTCATCTGCTCCAATACGGTTATGGGATTGGTGATGCCAGCCACAAAGAATGTGTCCCATATCTGGTCTATCTTGTTTTTTATTTCGCCAGTTATCATAGAGTTTTTCTATTGTTATTGTTATTTGTTTTCAAGCTCCATCTTCAGGAACTTCGGCGTATAGCCTTCTTTCGACTCAGCCACTTCCTCAGGCGTTCCGGCTATGAGCAGGCGTCCGCCGCCACGACCTCCTTCCGGACCTATGTCGATGATGTGGTCGGCAAGCTTTATGACGTCGAGGTTGTGCTCGATTATAATGACGGTATTGCCACGGTCTACCAGTTGCTGCAACACGTCCATCAGAATGCGTATGTCCTCAAAGTGGAGTCCCGTAGTAGGCTCGTCGAGGATGTATAGCGTTTTGCCCGTGTCGCGCTTGCTCAGTTCGGTAGCCAGTTTCACGCGCTGGCTCTCGCCTCCCGACAGCGTAGTCGATGGTTGTCCGAGCTTGATATATCCCAGTCCGACGTCCTGTATGGTCTTTATCTTCTGCAATATTGCAGGCACATTCTCGAAGAATTCCACCGCCTGATTGATGGTCATGTCCAGTACGTCGGCAATACTCTTGCCCTTGTAGCGCACTTCGAGAGTCTCGCGGTTGTAGCGCTTGCCGTGACACACCTCACACGGCACCATCACATCGGGCAGGAAGTTCATCTCGATAGTCTTGTAGCCGTTGCCCTTGCACGTCTCGCAGCGTCCACCCTTCACGTTGAACGAGAATCGACCGGGCTTATAGCCACGAATCTTAGCCTCGGGTAGACCCACGAATAGCGAGCGTATGTCGGAGAATACGCCAGTATAGGTGGCAGGATTTGAGCGCGGAGTGCGTCCCAATGGCGACTGGTCGACATTCACCACCTTATCTATATATTCCAGTCCATCTATCGATTCGTAGGGCATAGGTTTCTTTAGCGAGCGATAGAAGTGTTGCGATAGAATTGGTTGTAGAGTCTCGTTGACGAGAGTCGACTTGCCCGAGCCGCTCACACCCGTCACCACGATAAGTTCGCTGAGTGGGAACGAAACGTCAATGTTCTTCAGGTTGTTGCCGTGAGCTCCGTGTATGGTTATCGCCTTGCCGTTGCCCTTGCGTCGTTCTGTAGGCACAGCGATCTCGTTCACACCATTCAGATAGTCGGACGTGATGGTATGTTGTTTCAGCATCTGTTGCGGAGTGCCCTGAAACACCACCTCGCCGCCGTGCATTCCAGCCCTCGGTCCGATGTCGATAATCCAGTCGGCTGCCAGCATCATGTCCTTGTCGTGTTCCACCACCACCACGGTGTTGCCCATGTCGCGCAGTTGCTTTAGCGAGTGTATGAGTCGTTCGTTGTCGCGCTGGTGCAGTCCGATGCTCGGCTCGTCGAGGATGTATAGCACGTTGACGAGTTGCGAGCCAATCTGTGTTGCGAGTCGTATGCGCTGGCTCTCGCCTCCCGACAGAGTAGCCGACTGTCGGTTGAGCGACAGATAGTCGAGTCCCACGTCGAGCAGGAAGTTAAGTCGGGTGCGTATCTCTTTCAGAATCTCTGTGGCAATGGCATGCTGCTTGTCGTCGAGATGTTTTTCAGCCTCGTCGAGCCATTCGTTCAGTTGCGAGATGTCCATCGATGCCACCTCGGAGATGTTCTTGTCCCAGATGCGGTAGGATAGCGACTCTCGTGACAGTCGCTGCCCGTGGCACTCTGGGCATTGGCATGTGGCAAGAAACTGGTCTGCCCATTTCTGTCCGCTTGCCGAGTCGTCGTTCTCGATAACGTTGCGCAGATATTTTATCACTCCGTCGAAGGTGGTGAAATAGTCGCTCGACGTGTGGACGAGTTCCTTGTCGATGCGTATAGTTTCGAGCGAGCCATACATAATCTCGTTAAGCGTGTCGTCGGGAATCTCCTTCACGGGAGTTTTCAGCGTGCACTCTGCCTTTTCGAGCAAGGCTGCTATTTGCCAGAAAATCATCTGGTTCTTGTATTTTCCCAACGGCGCGATAGCCCCTTCGTGAATCGACATAGAGTCGTCGGGTATTACCTTTTTCATGTCGATTTCGTTCACATATCCCAGTCCCTTGCAATGTGGGCAAGCCCCTTCGGGCGAGTTGAACGAGAAGATGTTTGGAGCCGGGTCGCGATAGCTGATGCCCGTGGTGGGGCACATGAGTCGTTTGGAGAAGCTTTTAGCCTCGCCCGAGTCCTTGTCGAGAATCATCACTATGCCGTCGCCCTGTCGCATGGCGGTCTCGATAGTTTTCTTCAGTCGGTCGTCAAATCCCTCGCGCATGAGCATCTTGTCCACCACCACTTCGATGTTGTGGTTCTTGTAGCGGTCGGTTTTCATTCCGCTTGTTATCTCGCATATCTCCCCGTCGACACGCACGTATAGGAATCCCTTTTTGCGCAGGCTCTCAAACAGTTCGCGGTAGTGTCCCTTGCGTTGGCGCACGAGAGGGGCGAGAATATATATGCGTTTGCCGGCATAGTTGGTGTTGATCATCTCAATGATGCGCTCCTCGGTGTATTTCACCATTCGTTCGCCCGTGTTGTAGCTGTAAGCCACTCCGGCTCTTGCATACAACAGTCGCATATAGTCATAGATTTCGGTGGTTGTGCCCACAGTCGAGCGTGGGTTGCGGTTGGTGGTCTTCTGCTCGATGGATATGACTGGGCTTAGTCCGGTAATCTTGTCCACGTCGGGGCGTTCCATGCCCCCGAGAAAATTGCGTGCGTATGCCGAGAACGTCTCGATATAGCGGCGTTGCCCCTCGGCATATATGGTGTCGAAGGCGAGCGACGACTTTCCCGAGCCACTCAGTCCGGTGATGACTGTGAGCGACCCTCGTGGTATCTCCACGTCGATGTTTTTCAGATTGTGGACGCGTGCGCCCCATACGTTAATCTTGCCTTCTTCTGAATAATTGCTCATGAGATATAGATTGATTCTGTTTTTTTACAGTTAAAACCATTAACTACGATTTATTCGCTTCCTCCTCCTGTCGTTTCCGTGTAGCCCCTCAGCAAGTTCACATCCTTCTTGATGTTATATTTGCGTCCGTCGGCACCTTTGGCGTTGACAAGCACGAAGTACACCCCCTGCTTCACGTCCTTGCCCTTGTATTTGCCGTCCCATCCTTCGGCGGGGTCGTCCCATTCGTATAGCTTCTGTCCCCAGCGGTTGAATATATAGGCATGAAACTCCACGATGCTCTGGTAGCCAGTTTTGGCTTTATACACATCGTTGATGCCGTCGCCATTGGGCGAGAAAGCGTTGGGAAAGTCGAGTTTGCTTTCCGATATCGAGACAGTAATGGGTTGGTTCTCCTGCCAATACTCGTCGGTATAGGCAATAGTGTCCGAGCCGTTGACGAAAGTGGCGTAAAGCACAATGCGGTGTGAGCCAGCCTCGGTGAAAGTGTATTCCGTGTCTTCATCGTATCTTACGAGGTAGGGCGTGTCGTTGCCTTCCTTTTGGAATCTCCATTCATAGTGTGCGGTGTAAGCCCCTATGTTCTCCACGTTGGCATGGAATATGGCTGTTAGCGGCGCCGACCCCGAGTAGCTCATGCCGTTCTCCTCGCCCTCAGGGGTAAGGAATGTTGCCTGCGGGTCGATGGTGGGTGTTTCGTCGGCGTTGGCATGTAGTGCCATGCACATAGCTGGTAAGGCTATCCACCTGATATAATTGCAAAAATGAGTCATAACTGTTATAATATAATGTGTGTGCGACCCTGCAAAGTTATATAATATATCCCACACCGCAAAACGCAACAATGTTTTAATAACGTTATTTATTGCCAAAGATTTCTCAATGCAATATATTTTATGTACTTTTGCACAAAATAATAATCAAACAAAAATGTCATAGGATATGAAACGATATATTCGACTATTATTGTGTCTGTTTGTTATGATGGTTGCGGCTTTTGCTAATGCCCAGACCATGAAGTATCAGGACATCTACCGTGTGAAGAAGAAAGACACCATCTATGGTATCGCAAAGAAATACAACATCACCATCGACGAGCTAATGCGTGCCAATCCCGACATGCAGAAACCCGACTATACCTTGAAGAAGGACGACCAGCTCATTATTCCCGAACCGGCTCCTGTGGTGGTGCCTGTCGAGGCTAAAGCCGAAAAGCCCAAGGCCAAGGTTGCCGCTCGCAAGCCGGGAGGCACGGTGCGCATAGGCGTGATGTTGCCGTTGCACAATGCAGACGGCGACGGTCAGCGCATGATAGAATATTATCGTGGTGTGTTGATGGCGTGCGACAGTCTGAAGTCGCAGGGCATCAGCACAAGTGTGCATGCCTGGAACGTGCCTATCGACGCCAATGTGCAACAGGTGCTCAACGACGACAACGCCAAGGACTGCGACATAATATTCGGTCCGCTCTACACCAAGCAGGTGAAACCAATGGGCGACTTCTGCCGCAAGAACGACATTCGCCTCGTCATTCCGTTCTCGATTAGCGGTAACGACGTTGCCACCAACGACCACATATTCCAGGTATATCAGTCGCAGGAGCAACAGAGTCAGGCAGCTGCCAATGCCTTTGTTGAGCGGTTCAAGGGTAGCCACGTGGTGATAGTCGACTGCAACGACACAACGAGCCGCAAGGGCGTGTTCACCTCTGCCCTGCGCAAGCGTCTCGAAGAGAGTGGCATGAAATACAGCATAACAAGCCTAAAGTCGTCCGACCAGATGTTTGGCAAGGCGTTCGACGCCACATGCCGCAACGTTGTGGTGCTCAACACCGGGCGCTCGCCAGAGCTCAATTCCACGCTTGCCAAGCTCAACGGGGTGAGGGCTTTCAATCCCTCTATGCGCATTTCGCTCTACGGCTACACCGATTGGCTGATGTACACTAAGGTTTATACAGACTATTTCTACAAGTATGATGCCTACATCCCAACATCGTTCTACTACAACCAGCATTCCTACAAGACGTCGGGGTTGGAGCGTGCCTATCGCCAGTGGTTCAAGTCGGACATGCGTCTTGCCTTGCCGCGCTTTGCCATCACGGGCTTCGACCATGCTCAGTTCTTCATACGTGGATTCCATAAGTATGGAGGAAAGTTTGTCGGCACCAGACAGCAGAACTCCTACACGTCCCTACAGACACCATTGAATTTCAAGCACTTGAAGGACGGAGGAATGCAGAACTCGGCGTTCATGCTTGTGCACTATAGGACCGATCGCACGATAGAGACGATAACATATTAAGAAAAACCACACACACATTATGTTCTCAATATCAAAACACAAATATGTTGCCCTGTTCGCTGGTTTGCTGACGGCATCGACTGCCGCTCATGCTCAAATAGGCGAACACCGTAATGATTTTTCTGTGGGATTAAATGCAGGATACATTTTCAGTAGTATAGGATTCACGCCGAAGGTGACCCAGGACAGTCATCCCGGCATCACGTTCGGCGTGTCGATGCGCTATACATGCGAGAAATATTTCAACACTATTTGCTCCATATCTGCCGAGGTGAACTATGCGCGTGTCGGATGGAAGGAGAGCATTCTTACTGTCGACGACCAGCCTGTAATAAACGGCGTGACGGGACTTCCTGAGGCCTATCAGCGCGACCTTAACTATATACAGGTGCCGGTGTTTGCCCATCTTGCGTGGGGCAGGGAGCGCAAGGGCATGCAGTTCTTCTTCAAGGCGGGTCCGCAGTTTGGCTACTTGCTCAACGAGTCGACCAAGACCAACTTCAATTTCGAGGACCGCAACCTTGCCGACCGTTCCAACCGCACTTGTGCCCAGGACACCATGGCTGTAGAGAATAAGTTCGACTATGGCATAGCGGCAGGCATGGGCATAGAGTATAGTGTGCCAAAGGTGGGACATTTCCTGCTCGAAGGACGCTATTATTATGGCTTGGGCAATATTTATGGCAACACCAAACGCGACTATTTCGCAAAGTCAAACCATAGCAATATTGTCGTAAAGCTCACTTATTTGTTTGATATCTTCTGAAATTCCCTAATCACGTCGCACCTTCTTGTGTAGTCGTCGATGGCATTGGGATATGTGCGGGCGAACATGTCCAGTTCTGCGAGAGCCATATACTGTTGCGACTGCTTGTGCAGGATGGTGATTTCCTTATAGTCGTTGTCGGCATCATAGTCGGTTGAAGCCCAAGGGTCGACGGGCATGAAAGCCAAAGCGTAGAGCGAGCGGTAGCGCAGTTGCAGATTGTCCGTGCGTTTTGCCACTTTGAGGTATTGCGCAGCCTCGGCGGCGAAGTCCTTCTCCCACGAGCGTGCCGAATCCATTACGCTATGATAGTAGTGGGTGAGAAACCAGCAGTCGCCATAGCACGAGGCCTGATAGTAGCGCACAGCAAGGTCGTAAGCCATTTGTTGCTTGTCGTTGCCCTCGCGTGCCAGACTGTATTGGCTTAGGCGCGAGGTCATGTCAAGACAGAAGTCGAGTTTGGCGTTGCGACTAACCTCGACAGGCTCATAACAATCGTCCACCCGTTGCTTGCCAAACCATCGTGGCGTGTCGAAGCGTCGCTGCGAGGAGTAGACGCTTATGAGCTGACTTGAGAGCAGCGAGGTTGACACATTCTTCAGATAAGGTATGGCGTCGGCAAACCGTCCTTCGGCAATAAGTTTTGTGCCTATCAGGTCGTTGAAGTAGTCGCGGTTGTGATAGGTGTTCTGTGTGCAGTAGGTTTCGAAGTTGTTATTGTGGGTGGATGATATATATTGGTAATAGTCGGCAAGTCGGTCGGCTGTCAGACTGTCCATCTTGCAAAAATACTCATCCCACGGACCATACGCAATATTAAAGTTTTCGCTGAAGGAATCAGGCTCGTTCTTTTGGAGCGACATGAGAAAATTCTTGTTCTCGGCACTCATCATGGCACATAAGGCAAGAGCCGTGTTGTCCATGCCCGCGCCTCGGAAAAGAGGTTCCAGACCCTTGTGCACCACACGATCCTTAACGTCGGTATAATGGTTGTCGTATTCGCCGTCGGATCCACGCTCTTCCTTAATTTTGTTGTCGAGCCATCGAAATTCGGTAAGCAGAAAGTCGGTATAGTCGTCGGTAGGCTTTTTGTTGCGTGTAGACACAAGCAGACGTATGGCACGAGCGTTGTCGTGCATGCGTTGTGTGCCTTCGGCATTCATAGCCTTCTCGGCTTCGACCGACGCACGCTCGTAGTTGCCCATAAGATAGTCGGTCATGCTTGCAGCAGCGAGCCACAGGCAGGGCGACTTAACCTTGTTGTTGGCAGCGGCATTAAGCGCAAACTGCACGAAAGCCAAGGCGTCCTTACGGAATATTCGCTTGGCATCGATAAGGTTAAACCATTCGTCGTCGGCAAAGTCGTCGGGTTTTTGGTCGAGTGTCTCCTGCACATTGTTCACAAAGTCTTGCACAAGATATACAAGTGTGGGAGCGTTGGGATTTTGTGCGAAAACCGATTTTATTCCTGCCAGACTGCGATAATTCTTCATCACAACCTTTATAGAGCGCACGTCGCCTTGCTCGGCATATATGTCGCAGGCACGGCTGCGCTGTCCGTTCTTAAGTAGGGCACGTGCATAGATATTGCGCATGGCTTCGCGCCACGCACTATTGTCCAATTTGGATGCCGTGGCGTTCCATAATGCAATATTGGCGTTGTGATTGCCCAGCATCATATTAGCACGCATCTGTAGCAGCACGTAGTGTGGACGCATGTTGATGCCTCCGTAAGCCTTGGCTGTGGCAAGAATGTTTGCCAACGAATTGCGTCGGCGTGCCATCTCCTGCTTTGTGGGATAATCCCAAGCGTCGGTGGCATAGGCTTCGCAAGTAGCAAGATAGCGGTTGAGCAGCGTCAGGTAGGCGATCATCTCGCGGTCGCCCTTACTGCGTGCCTTATCCATTATTTCCTCCTTGTTCCATTTGTAGAAACCTACGCCCTTTGGTCCCTCATTGCCCGTGTAGCTTTGCCAGTAGCGGTCGATGTCGTAGAGATAGGCAGGACCGTCGGTTAGGGCATTGCGATGGAACACCGAGAACATATAATTATTGTGTGTGGGTCCTTCGGAGACACATGCCCCTGCCTCGGCTATGGGCAGGGCGGCAAAAAGACTATAAATCAAGAATTTTCTCATAATCCATGTGGTTTAGACGGTTGATATTGTTGTTGCTGAGGTCAAAGAGTATTGTCTCGCTATTGGCATCGGGCCGACGACTGTCTATAGCCTTTACGGCTTCCAGGATGTCGGCAGCCGACGGCTGTCGTGTGACGATGGAGTCGTCGGGAAGAATAGGGTATTCACCATCGTAGTGCACAAAGCCTACGAACCTTCCTCCGCGAAACAGTATGCGCCAAGAGAAGATGGGGTAGGCTGTGGACATTGGCAACCGATAAGTGGCAAGATGCTGAAGATAGGGGGCGGCGTCGCGCATGTCGAGAATTGGTTTCTGGCATTCTATGTCGGTACAGTTGCCCGTGTTGTACATCATCAGCACGCCGCGGTCGGCAGGCGGAGGCGACTGGACGAGCTGATGCAGACGGATTGTCGAGGACAACAGCAGTTTGCGGTTATGACACTCGTCGAGCATGGCATGCATAAAGTCGTCATACTGATGGCGTGTAGACTGTGTCCAGTCGCAGTCGATTTGTATCTCCCTCACGTTGTGCACATCATTGGTAGAGCTCATCTGCACCACTCGCCTCACAATAAGCCGTGCCAAAGTGCGGGGTTCGTGCTGGAGACATTCGGGCATGACAAACACGGTTGGTACAATGTCGACGCCTTGAGGCACCTTGGAGGCAAAAACAAGTGTGGCGTTGGGCACGGCTCTTCCTGCCTCGTCGTTCACCACGTCGAAGTAGCGCAGATAAACTCTCGAAATGGAGTATTTCTTTATGAATGCCGTCTTCGTGGAGTCCATGTCGAGGGTTGTGCTCCAGTAGTAGACCGAGCGCATGGAAGTTTTGGTCTCGTCCTTGCGGCACGAGACGAGCAATAATGCCATCAACAATATGCTGAGGCCTATTATGGCTGTTCTCTTTCCAAATCCCATTCCGTTCCTTTCTGCTTGTTTGCTTGATTATGTTGCGAATTTACGTAAAATAAGAGAAACTGCAAAGAAAACTATTCATTTTTGCAACTTTTGGTTATCCATATACGTCAATAATCATAAACCCCGACAGTTTTTTTGAAAAAACAATAACTTAACAATTTTAAAAAGAAAGGACTAATATGATTTTTTCAACAACTCCTACTCTTGAGGGACATCCAATACGCGAGTATCGCGGAGTGGTGACAGGCGAGACCATCATCGGTGCCAATGTGTTCAAGGATTTTATGGCTGGCATACGCGACTTCTTTGGCGGACGCAGCGGTACCTACGAGAAAGTGTTGCGCGAGGCAAAGGACACGGCTATGAACGAGATGGCAGAGCGCGCCGAGAAAATGGGCTGCAACGCCATCGTAGGCATAGACCTCGACTACGAGACGGTGGGCGAGAGCGGGTCTATGCTTATGGTGACGTGCAGCGGAACGGCTGTGGTTATCTAACATAACACACACGCCTCGTGTGTTAAGCGAGCAGCCTTGTGGCTATTGTCGCCGCAAGGCTGGCTACACACATCATGCCGAGGGCAATAGCAAAGAGAGGACTCAGCATCTCCATGCCCGAGTAGACTATCGCGTAGCTTAGCATTATTATGCCCAAATCCATGATATAAGCCCAACACACCGCCACTTTCGCCTGCCGAATGTTGGTTATCTTTGTGCCAGAGTCGATCATGTCGGATGGGCGGTAGACGGAATACATATAGTATATGGACAAGGCTGTGCAGACGGCTCCCACAAGCAGCAGCCAGTAAGGGCTTCCGTGCACGTCGGCTATGCCGGCATAGTTGTAGTGGGTGGGGATAGGATGCCCACCCGACTTCACTACCTTAGCCACTATGCTCGCCCACAAGCCGAGTAGCAGCGTGCCTATGATTATCTCCATGCCGGTGTTTACCCATGTGCGCTGTAGTTGTATGCTGGGGTTTGTGCGGGGCGAGTTGTGCCGGCAGAACAATTTCATGATTATTGTTTTCATTTTGTTTTTCTTGTTTTTGGGTGGTGGGGGTTATTATTCGGTTTCTTCTGATTTCGTCCGCCGTTTCTTTGGCAGTCGTCCGTTCTTGCGCAGGGCCTCGGCTATTATCCATTGCAGCTGTCCGTTTGTGCTGCGAAACTCGTCGGCGGCCCACGCCTCGATGGCTTCCATCGTGGCGGTGTCCACGCGTAGGACGAAACTCTTGGTGGCGGTTTCTTTTTTTGCCATCGTTTTTTCTCGTTTTTTTTTTAATGGTTTAGGGTTCCGGTGTTGACAACTGGCTGTGCCGAGTCGTCGCCGCAGAGCACCACGAGCAGGTTGCTCACCATAGCTGCCTTCTTGTCGTCGTCGAGCTCCACAATGTCCTCGCTACTTAGTTTGTCGAGAGCCATTTTCACCATCGACACAGCTCCCTCCACAATCTTCTCGCGTGCCGAAATGATGGCGTCGGCCTGCTGGCGGCGCAACATCACGGCTGCAATCTCAGGGGCATAGGCGAGATAGTTGATGCGCGCTTCCACCACTTCTATACCTGCCATGCTCAGCCGCTCGTCGAGCTTTTGTTCGAGCTGTCGGTTTATTTCGTCGGCACCGTCGCGAAGGGTGAGTTCCTTGCTGCCCGACTCATTATTGTCGTAAGCATAGAGTCCTGCCACCTGGCGTAGGGCGGCGTCGCTCTGTGTCTTTACAAAGTTCTCGAAGGCAAGCATTACATTAGACACGCTTGTGCCAATCTGAACTCCATTCTGCTGCGCTGCTCCGCTCTGTGCCATTGTCTGCGAGTCAATCTCAAACATTGCTTTATAGGTGTCCTTAAGTTTCCATACAAGCACCAAGCCTATCATAACCGGGTTGCCTGTCTTGTCATTCACCTTGATGGGTTCTGCATCGAGGTTACGTGCGCGCAGCGACAGCTTCTTGGTGTTGATGAAAGGGTTCACCCACGAGTAGCCCACCTTGGCAAATGTGCCCTTGTAGCTGCCGAAGAACATCATCACGCGTGCCTCGCCCGGTTCGAGCATAACGAAGCCTGCCCATATAATCATGGTGGCTACGAACACAGAGAAGCCTATGACTATAGCAGTCACCCACAACTGGCTGCCACCGTCGCTCTGCACGAAGCCCATAACTATCATTGCTACACTCAATAGTGTCAACACGATGTTGACTGCAAGCATGGCGAATCCGCTAAATGTCATGCCCTTAAACTCAAATTCCTTGTTCTCCATAATCGTTTTTTGTTTATTAGTTGATGTTTCTATAATGATATTATTTTGATATTACAAATATATCGAAAAATCTCTATATGGCAATGGATTTTTCAAGAAATTTTCTGTTTTTCTTGAAAAAATAAGTACATTTGCCATATAATACATGGTTGATTGCAACCGACACATTACTTATATACAAAAAAAGAATAAGACATGACAACAAACGAACGCAACTGGATGGCTAACTACAACGCACTAAAGGAATATATCTATGCCAACAGACATCTGCCAGACAAAAGAAAAGTGGAAAACCGGGGACTGCTCAACTGGTGGAAGTATAACAAAAAAAGAATAAAACTCGGAAAAATAGATGAACAGAAAATAAGGATGCTACAGGAATTAAGCGATATGAGAAATATGGAGAAATAAAACAATAGGTGGATAAATGTATTCTTAAAATTACTGTAATACCTATGAAATCTTGGAGGCATAATTTTGCCACCGAAAAGAAATAAACAGGCATAACAGTAATTTCAAGAATAAAAAAGTGAAGAGTTTAAAAATTTTTGGTAGCCATGTGGCTACTTTATTCTATAGGCAGATAAACCTTCTGCACCACTTCGTCATATTCCTTGTGGCAATCGCTCTTGGCTGTGATGCCTCCGCCTGCCTTGAATGACAGGCCGTGTTCGTCCTCTTCGACGAACCTAATCATCACAGCTGAGTTGAGATTGCCATTGCTGTATATGCCCATGATGCCGGTGTAGAAACCGCGTTCGTAGTCTTCAGCCTCGTGTATTATCTCCACCGTCTTCTTCTTAGGAGCACCAGTGATGGAGCCAGCTGGCAGTTGTGTGGCTATTATTTCGCCCAGATGCTCGCGATAGTCGATAGGCAAGAGTCCGCTTATCTCCGAACTTGTTTGCAGAATGTCGCCCTTGTTGGTGTGGAGCGTGTCGATGTAGCGATATTTGTCGACTCTCACCTCGGATGCCACTCTACTCAAGTCGTTGCGTATAAGGTCTACGATGGTGGCGTGTTCGGCAGCCTCCTTAGGGTCGTCGATAAGCGTTTGGGCAGCGTTGGGCAGAGCGGCGTCGATAGTTCCCTTCATGGGGTAGGAATAGATGCGGTGGTTGTGGATTCTAAGGAATCTCTCGGGCGAGAAACACACAAAGCGTCTGCCCTGTTTTCTCTCCCCCCTAAGCATCAGCTTATACTTGCCATTTGAGTGGGCGAATATGTCTTCGAGCGATAGATTGCAGTCTACTGGCACCCGGCATGTGAGGTTGGCGAGATAGCTGTTGCCAGCCAGCATGTTGTTGCGTACTATGTCGAAACTCCTCTTATAGTCGTCATACAATGGAGCATCAACCTCCCATTCTACTGTGGGTGGGAGTCTACGCGCGGTTGCTGGCTCGTTGGCGTTTTTGCCGTCTTCATAGACCTCGTTGCCCTTATAGTTGCTTGTTCCCTCGAAATCGTAAAGGCATTCCTTGGGATTAACCTCCGACAGTCGACGAATATAAGCATCGTCACCATTATAGTTGACAACGAAGATAAATGGCGTGTCTTCCTTTGCAAGAAGATTAATGCTGTTGATGATTTCTTGTTTCATATTCGTTGGATGGAAGAAAAATTATTAGCGTCGCTCCCTCTCTCTCATCAGGGAGTAGGCATTCTCCTTAATCTTGTTCATTAGTTTTTCGGGGTAGTTGGGATGCTCATTGATAAACGTCTCTACTATCTGGCGTGCCTCGGTGCTGTGGTGTCCAGCCAGTAGCGACGAAAGCCAATATCCGGGGAAGAAGATGTCGCCAGTTTGCTGCACATCGACTAAAGCGTCGAGTCCAGGACGTAGATAAGAGTTATTGAAAGGCTCGCGTGTGCGGTCGTTGAGCAGTCGCAACACATAAGCAGTCCAGGGTTCAATGCGTCGGTTTTCGGCTTTGAGCAAAGATTCAAACAATTGCGACTGAGCCTTTCTATCCGGCGTGCAGGCACGTGCTATGAAGTCGAACTTGCGTTGCTCGTCCCCGTCGTTGAGCCGTGAGCGTTGTGTTTGCAATATCTCCTGCCACTGGTTCGGCTTGAGAATGGCGAGCCTGTATGCCATCTGCGAGTAGTCGGTGGTGGAGAGCAGAGGGTCGGATTGAGCAGCCCACACATTATATAGGGAGTCGGTAGTGGCAGCATCGGTTGTGGAGTTGTAGAGAAGCCTTACGATGCGTTGCTTCACCGATGCAGTCTGCTGCGAGCGATACTCCTGCCACATTATGCGTTCCTGCTCGTGGCGACGGTTGTTGTCCATGTCGGCGATAGCCCTTCCCCAATAATCCACCAGTTGCGAGGCTATGAGTGCATTGCTCTCCACCTTGAGCCACGAGTGCATGGTCGAGGCAAATGTCTCGGCTTCGATGCCGCCAGCAAGGAAGTTCTCGTGAAGGTTCATGGCGAGCGCAAATCGGCGCAAGTCGTTGGTTGGCGGTTGCAGACGCTTGTTGCAGTCGATGACAAAGAGTCCGTAGCCTGAGCCGTCGGCGTTGGGGATGATGAAGTCGGGACGCTTGGGCAGGGCAATCGTCTTTGTTTCGCCCTGCATGTTCACGGGGATTGACGTTGTGTAGACGCGGCAATCCCCGTCGTCGTTTGTCCCGTCTGTGTATATGGCGTCCACCGTGAACGACTGCTGCCATGTCAGTCGGCGTCCGTATGGATCGCTTTGCTTCACTATGAGTAGTCCGTTGTTCCACTCTGTGGTCACGGTGGGCATGCCCTTTTGTTTCACCCACGCCTCGCTGAAGTCCCTTAGGTGGGCTTCGGGAGCATGTCGGTCGAGAATGCCGATAAGCTCGTCCCATGTGGCGTTGGCATAGGCATATTTCTTTAGATACTCCTGTAGTCCGCTGCGGAATCGCTCTGCCCCCATCAGCTCCTCGAGCTTGCGCATCATCACTGGCGACTTCTGATATATAATGTTGCCATAGAGCAGTCCGGCAGAATTGAGGTTATCGAGACTCTGTTGTATGGGGTGGGTGCCAGGTGTGCGCTCGGTGGCGAGGGCGCGAGTCTGATACATGCGTAGGAAGTTCAGGTTGTGGTTCACGTCGGGATAGAGTTGTCTGGCAATCTTCGACGCGAGGAAATTGGCAAACACCTCCTTGGTCCACACATCGTTGAACCACCTCATCGTGACGTCGTCGCCAAACCAGCAATGGGCGGTCTCGTGGGCTATGAGTTCCACGCGTGTTTGCAGTTCTTCGGGAGTAGGGTGTTCGCCGAGGAAAATCTCATGGTCGGTGAACTGTATTGCCCCCGGATGCTCCATGCCTCCAAACTGATAGCCAGGCAACACCACAAAACCGTAGGAGGAGAAAGGATATTTGATGCCAGTGTAGTCCTCGAACCATCTTATGGAGTGTTCGGCAATGTCGAACACGTTGTCGAGCTGTGCAACCTTCTTGGGGTCGGTCTCGCGGTAGAGGGCTGTGAGAGTCCTACCATTGCGCACAGCAGTCTGCTTTTGATATTTTCCTGCCACAAACGAGAATAGATAGGTGGGTATGCGTTCGGTGGCTACCGACGCCATCGATTCCCACCCCTCGGGCACATTAAGCTTCACGTTGAACAAAGCCTTGAGGTCGGGCTGATCGAAACATGGGAACACGGAGCGTGCATGGTCGGGCACAAAGAGCGTGTACATATAGTCGGCATTGCGGTTGAGCGACTTGTTGCCGCTCACAAAACTCAGGGTAATGGAGTTGCCGGTGCGCTTCAAAGCTTTGCGTGGCAGGATGATATGCTCGTTGCGCCAGTCGAGAGTCATGTTTTTGCCGTTGACAACGGCGTTGCCGTCAAACTGCGAGGGCGAGCCTTGGAAGTCGAGTTGCAAGTCGTCTTTCATTCTCTTGCAGTCGAAAGTGATAGTAGCCTTGCCCCTTACTGGAGCAGTTTTTGATGTCGGAATGTCGAACGTCAGGTTGTATGCCACGTTGCTGACAGCAGCTGTTCGCGCAATGGCGAGTTCGTGGCTCACTCCGTTGTTTATCTCTATTGCCATCGCTGTCTGCGGCGAAAGGCAGAGTGTGGCGGCTATGAGTAGGGTTGAAATTCTTTTCATAATTTTGAATTTTGAGTTTTGAATTTTGAATTATCGCTATGCGATTTTGAATTCCTTATTACTTCAGTTTTATAATATCTGTCCACCTTGTTGTGGGACACGGGCTTTTGTGCTCATGCTTTATGGCATCGGCAAATTTCTTTCCCTTGGCATATTGTTGCGACGAGAGAATGACAGTCTCTGTGCCGTCAACTCTGTTGATTTTGTCGACAGCACAGTCGAGTTGCCTCATCTGTTTGTGGTTGTCGGCATTGAATGTGAAGAGGTCGGTTTGTATGGCTGTGTCGGGCACAACCCCCATTAGCACCACCCCTGCCCGTTTGTAGCAGATACCCTCGCGATAGATGCGCTTTAGGCACTCCGTGGCAGCCTTAACGATGCATATGGTTGAGGCTGATGGGGTGGGGATGGTCGCTTCGGTCATGTTGGAGTATTGCTCCAAGTCGAGACGGAAGCGATTGGAGTCGACGAATACGCCCACGATGTTGGCAACCGACTGTTGCTTGCGCAGCTTCTCGGCACACCTTGCCGCGAAGTTTGCCACATGAGTGCGCAGAGTGTCGAAGTCGACCACCATCCCCTCGAAACTGCGGCTCGTGCATATGCTCTTCTTTTTGGCAGGCATGTCGTCGGGGATGCAGTCGATGGCGTTAAGCTCAGCCCATGTGCGCTCTATTACTATGGTTTTGAATGTAGAGCGAATCCATGAGCGCGAGTGGCTCAGAAAGTCGTAGGCTGTGGCTATGCCCATGCTGTAGAGTCGTGACGAGTAGCGTCGTCCGATGCCCCACACCTCGTCGATGGGGTAGAGCTTGGCTGCTTTTATGCGCCGCTCGTCGTTGTCGATGATGCAGCAATGGTTGTAGCCGGGGTGTTTCTTGGCGAAGTGTGATGCCATCTTTGCCAGAGTCTTGGTTGGCGCAATACCTATGCTTATTGGCATACCCACCGATTGCAGCACACGGTCGTGAAGACTCTCGCCCCATTCCCTGAGCTGCTGGGAAGTGAAACCGTCGAGAATGGCAAAAGCCTCGTCGATGGAATAGCGGAAACACGTGGGCGACATGTCGCGGATGATAGTCATCACGCGACCAGTGATTTCGCCGTAAAGCTCATAGTTGGATGAGAATGCCGCTATGCCAGCGTTGGGAAACTGCTGTTTGAGTTGGAAGAAAGGAGTGCCCGCTTTTATGCCCAACAGTTTTGCCTCCTTGCTGCGAGCCACCACACAACCATCGTTGTTTGAGAGCACGACAACGGGTTTGCCGTCGAGGTCGGGACGGAAAACACGCTCGCAACTCACATAACAGTTGTCGCAATCGCATATAGCATACCATTTCATTTACTTGTCATTTTATTATATAGCGTTACTTATCTTCTCCATTGTTTTATGGTCCACACTACTACTCCCCACACCCTAAAATTGTCTTCGGCGTCGATACGTATGGGCGAGTAGTTGGCGTTGGCAGGCAGCAACTTGATATATCCCTCCTCCTGATGTTTGAGGTCGAGATACTTGATGGTAAATTCGCCATTGACAAAAGCCACTATGACGTCGCCGTCGACAGGTTGTAGCGAACGGTCGATTACGGCAATGTCGCCGTTGCATATCCCCGCATCAATCATCGAGTCGCCCGACACACGTCCGTAGAATGTGGCTTCGGGATTCTTTATCAAGTCGCGGTTGAAGTCGAGACTGTCGTGCAGATAGTCGTCGGCAGGACTTGGAAATCCGGCTTTGATAGTAGGGGCAAGAGCGAGGGCAAGTTTGCTTGCGAAGTCGCCTTTAAGAAGTGTCAGTTTGTTCATTGTCTATAGTTGTCTAACGGCTTTCCTTATGTTCTCTACTTCCTTTCTTATACTTCTCCCACGCCATGATGATTCCTGTCACTCCCGAATAGCTCTTCATTCCTCCCTTCACCCGGTTGCCCTCAAGATATAGGTTGTAAATGAAGTTCTGTGTCTTGTCGATAATGGGGCTATGAAGCGACAGCCAGTATTCGCGGTCGGTTTTGGCGAGGCGAATTATTTCGGGGTTTATGCGCCCTATGTAAGTATTGTACTCCTTTTCGTCGAGTAGTTCGCGGGCGTTGTGCAGCATGTGGAACAGAATGTGGTAGTAGCCACTGAAGCGCACTGCTCTGTCGGCAGATGCGGTGCATACTATGTAGCTGTAGAAATTAGCCTCGCCCTCGTTGGCTATACCGAGCATGTGGGCATATTCGTGGGCGTAGATTGCAGGATACTCATGCCGGCGGATGTCGGCGTTGAGTGTGAACTCGCAGAAGAATGGTGCCATGCTGCCCGTCACGCCAGCCATACTGCTAAGTCGTGAGAAAAGCATCGTCTTGGCGTGGGCATTGGAGTTGAATGGACGGTTGATGCCCATATCCTCCAATTGTCTGTAGCCTTGCAATGTGCTCTGCCATGCGCATTGCTTTATGTCGTCGGGGACAGCCTTAGTATATGTGGCGTTGAGGCTGTCGGCATATTCGTTGGCAAAATGCAGGAAATCGTCGGTTGCCACTTCCACGGGCGGCATGCCTATTCGTTGATAAACGTTCTGCTGGGAGTAGTTGAGTCCCCAAGCTGCATAAAACCATACATACACCCATATCAGATATTCTACAACTAGGCAGAACGTCTTTTTCTTTCCCCTTTTCTTATAGGCTATGCTGTAGATGGGGTAGGCTATAATCCAGAGTATGCTCATGGCGATGAAGAAATCGCCCAAGGCAAAGGGCACGATTCCCGAAACCGACGACAGACATACGCCTATCTTGGGGTAGATGCTGAAGGTGTAGACATCGCCCAGTCCAGGCACTACCTTGAACGATGTGACTATGGCGAAAAGCACCATCAGCGCAATATGACGCGGGCGTGGCTTGAATCTTATATTCAATATTTTCATTGTTCTGTTGCTTTGAGTTGCAAAGTTATACAATATATCTAAATATCACAACTTTTGGGCTACGATGTCTTATGTCGATTTCGGTCTTATCTGGAATATGGAGTGATACGAACTGTAGTTTATGGCGTATTTAGAATATTAAGTATGTGCTTATATTTATCTTTAATATGAGTAGCAATCTGTAGGAGGACATGGCATGTATAGAAAAAAAAGTTTTTCTGAAAAAATCTGACATATCTGACATAAATCGCACAATCGCCTGGTATACAGTATGTTAAGGACTGGCAGATACATGTCACATTTAAGAAAAATTCAGCCTATCTGCCAGCCTAAAAAATAGGCACATGGTGTCGATATCGAAAATATACATTATATAAATTCCAAGCAATTTATACCAAAGCCTGAAACAATTGCTACCAGAACCAGAAACGAGTGCTCCCAGAACCAGAAACGAGTGTTACCAAAACCAGAAACGAGTGTTACCAAAACCAGAAACGAGTGGTACCAGAACCTAAAATAATTGGTTTCTGTTCGGACGGTTAATATTATCCGAATGCAAGCTCATCAAGAAGATTGTCATTGAGCAGCAACGCACAACTGATGCGCCAAGAAATCTGCGACGAGGTATTATCATCAAATACCATTCAAATTAAGGGAATTTCTCTTTACAGACTCTGCAGAGCCAAAAGTTGGTGATGATGTGCAGTTTTTCTGAATAAATCGTGCAATCTTTCGTCTTTCCTCAAAAAATTATTAACTTTGCAACTGATACCAGTTCACTCACACCGAGTCGCGCAGACTTATTCCTCTATCCAAGAAACGGATGACGAATGCTGACGCGACGAGATGAATGGGAGGAATGGGGGTGTCACGACATTATATAAAGGCGTTTACTTTGACGCTTTGTTCTTGACGAATCGAAACTTCGCAACTTTCATGTGTAGTCACGGACATTGCAGCGGTAGATGCTCTCGGGATGTGTATCGGCACATCCCTTTATGGGTATGGCATATAGCGAACCGACTATTAAGGCTCGCCGTATGTCCCGTATCTGTATAGGGATTGGTGTATTCATATCGGCGTGGGCTTCGACGTTGCTCGTTCAACTACACAGGGCAATGCGAAGGCCTCGATTCGTGGGACGGGTGACGAATGAGTTCCCACGCTTTTTTTATTTTGCCTGAAATTATTCACTAACAAAATAAAAACACTATGAAACAAAAATTACACATTTTACTTTTACTCATGGCTCTGTTGCCGTGGAGCATTGTGGCGTCGGCAGAAGATTACGACTTTGACGATGGAATATTGAAGTACAATATTACATCTACAGAAAATCACGAACTGTCATGCGCTGGATTCGTGGATGAACACAAATATGACACAAGTGTGACTATTCCGGGTAATGTTACGTATAATAATATAACCTATACTGTAAAAAAGATAGAAAACGGCGCATTCTATCATTCGAATCTTATTTCTGTCTATATTAATGATTCTGATATAGAAACAACAAGTACATTATTTTATGGAATAAGAGACATTAGTGGAGCATTTAAAGAATGCACAAATTTGAAAAGTGTCAGGCTTCCTGAGTATGTGTCAAATATTAGTGAATCATTCTCAGGATGCACTAATCTGACACAAATTTATATACCTTCAGTAGTTGATTATATGGACCATGCATTTTATGGTTGTATTTAGAGCCTTATAACTAACCATAACTTACTATGACCAACTAACCATAAAGTCTTGATTTTCAATACTCTTTGATTTTTAACACTTTCTGAGTGCTTTTTGGCAGTTCCCGAT
>CAKPZC010000016.1 GCA_934203355.1 uncultured Prevotella sp.
TTATCACCATATAAAGCTATTCGTGCCCTTTGGGGGAGCACGGACAGCTATGCTATGGCATTCGCTGAATAGTTACGGTACAACCTAATAAAGACAAATAACTATAAAATATATAGAGAAATAACTATAATGTAAAACCAATAAAAACAAACAACTATTATGAAACGACTATTTCTATCACTCATCGCCATCTGCTTCTGTATGGCGATAGGTGCCCAGCAACTTTTTGTGGGTTCCTACAACATTCGCAACCACAATTCCAACGACGACAAGGCTGGCAACGTTTGGACCAAGCGCTGCCAGGTGATATGCGACCAAATAAACTTCGAGGACCCCGACGTGTTCGGCGCGCAGGAGGTGTTAGTAGAACAGTTGCACGACCTCCTGAACAAGCTCGACGGCTATGGCTACATCGGAGTGGGACGCGACGACGGCAAGGAGGCGGGCGAGTATGCTGCCATATTCTATAAGAAGGATCGTGTGGAGCTGCTGCGCGATGGACATTTCTGGCTCAATGAGACTCCCGACCAGCCCAAACTGGGATGGGACGCAGTCTGTGTACGCATATGCACATGGGGCGAGTTCAGACAGAAACAATCTAAGAAGAAGTTCTACTACTTCAACCTGCATATGGACCACGTGGGCATTGTGGCACGCCGCGAGGCAGCAAAACTTGTGGTGAGCAAGATTCGCCAGATAGCAAAGGGAGCTCCAGTGGTACTCACAGGCGACTTCAATGTCGACCAGACCGACGAAATCTACAGCATATTCAGCACCTCGGGCATACTGAAGGACTCGTATGAGTGTGCACGCATAAGATTTGCCGAAAACGGAACGTTCAACGACTATCACCCAGAATATATGTCGACATCGCGCATCGACCACGTGTTTGTGTCGCCAGAGCTTAAAGTCGACCGCTACGCCATACTGACAAACATGTACTGGACAAAAACACCCGAAACCGATAAAGAACTGAAGAGCAATCAGGCTCCGGGACAGGTGTCGTTTGGCAAAGCAACGCCACGCACACCGAGCGATCACTACCCAGTGCTTGTTAAATTAATGTTCGGCAAGTAAAAGCATGGCTTCAAGATGCTGTTTTCTCGAATAAAAACACTACATTTGCAATCTTAACTCACAAGAAGTGTAACAAAAACCGTTCGAATTATGAAAATCAAGCATCTTAAAGTGTCGGCATTGCTGCTTGCAGCCACACTGACCGTATCGTCGTGCGTGGGCTCGTTCTCACTGTTCAACCGCGTTGCTAAGTGGAACACTCATGCCACAGATTCAAAATTCCTTAACGAAATAATATTCATTCTCATATCGCCAGCCTATGCTGTGTGTGGCGTTGCCGACCTTTTGGTGCTCAACACCATAGAGTTCTGGTCGGGAAGCAACCCAATAGCGCAGAAAGTGGGCACAACACAGGAGATAACCGGCAAGGACGGACTCATCTATGCCGTGACTACACTGCGCGATGGATATGAGGTGAAGAGCCCGAAGGGCGATGTCGTGAAGTTTGTGTATGACAAGAAGACCGACTCGTGGTCGCAGGTGCAGGAGGGCAAGAAGACCGAGATATTCCGTTTCAATACCGATGGTACTATACAGGCACGTCTCACCGACGGCAGAATTCTGCGCGTGACGCCCGATGAGGTTGGACTCTTCGAGGCAAGAATGGCTGTGAGTGGTGCCAACTTCTACGCTCTCGCGAAATAAGAAGAAGTTGACTCCTGCCTAATTGCATTGTTGATAGAAAAACTTGAAATTATAAGAAATGACCGACGAGGATATTCTTGTGCACAAGTTGCGCCACCGCGACATAAAGCCAACTGCCACACGCTTGCTGATTCTCCGCGAGATGATGCGGGGCGACCAGACAGTGTCGCTGCCCGACCTTGAGCGGTGGCTGCCTACAGTCGACAAGTCGACAATATCGCGCACGCTTTCCGTGTTTCTGCTCCGTCGCCTTGTGCATGCCGTCGACGACGGCACGGGCGCGCTGAAGTATGCCGTGTGTTCCGACGACTGCGATTGTACGGTAGAGGAGGAGCACACCCACTTCTGCTGCGAGAACTGCAACCGCACGTTCTGCCTGAAGCACATTGCTGTGCCCGTGGTGGAACTGCCGCCGGGATTTATCATCAATAGCATCAACTATGTGGTGAAGGGGCTTTGTCCGGAGTGTGCCGAGAAACTGAGGGGCAGGACATAAGGTGCCCGAAATAAGGCTTTATTTGATTATAATAGTAAAGGTAGCTTATAAAAAATGAGGGTGTGTCAAAATAGGAGTTAGAAGAAGTTAAGAAGAAGTTAATCCATCTACGATGGATGGGAGTTCTTGCTAAAGCAAGCGGCAAAGCCGAGCGAACAGACAAATGCTTTATTTTCAGTAATTTATACATATGTCCGCTAACTTCCGTTAACTTCGGGCGAAGCCCAAACTTCCTTTAACTCCTATTTTGACACACCCTCATTTCCATTTTACATGTCCGTTTGTCTGCTTGTCAACTTGAATCATATCAAAGACATGCAAAGCAACATTATTTCTTTCTTGGCTTTCGGCGTGCCCATCCCTCTTCCGAGAAGTCGGGTTCTTCGCCAACAAGCTTTATATCGGGGTTGTTGATAAACTGTCGCCAGTCGTCCTGTCGACCGCTCTCGTAGCGCGATGCTCCACGCTGTCCGCGTTGCGAGCGTGAGCGTCCCTCCTCTTCGTTGCGTCGTTTTGACCGCTTTTCGTAGGGAGCGAAGTCGTCGTTGTCGTTGCGTCGTGACTGTCGGCGGCTGTCGGCTCCGCGCTTAGAGCCGCGGCTGTCGTTGCGGTCGGCGCGTCGTGAGCCACCGCGCTTGTTGTCGGATGCAACTGCCGCTGTGTCGTCGGCGTCGTTGCATCGCACAGTGCGGTTGCGATAGGTGGCACCGTTAAGTGCGCGCATCACCTTTTCGGCATCCTGCTCGGGCACCTCAATATAGGATATGCGTGCAAGCAGGTCGATGTGTCCCACCTCCTGGCGTCCATGCACATTGCGGTTGAGGAACTGCATCACCTCGCCCGGATAGAAGCCGTCGTCCTTGCCGAGGTTGATGAAGAGTCGGCGGTAGCCTGCCTCGGGTGCGCGCTTCTCGCGCTTCTTGCCGTCGCGTCCCTCAGAGCGGTCCTTGCGGTCGCGTCCTACCGACGGCTTCACAATTTCGGGTGCGTTGGCGTAGTATTTCAGGAACTTGCCGAACTCCAGTGACACAATCTTCTTTAGTATGTCTTCCTTGTCGAAATACTCGAAGTGGCGGTTGATGTCGTCCATGAACGGAGCAATCTGGTCTTCGTCCACATCCACCTTCTCAATCTCGTCGATTGCTTTGAATAGCTGTTTAGAGCAAATCTCCTGCGGTGTGGGCAGAGTGCCGTCGACAAACTGCTTGCCTATTATTTTCTCTATCTCGCGCACACGTCCGCGCTCCTTGGTGTGTATGATGCTAATTGATGTGCCCTTCTTGCCGGCTCGTCCAGTGCGTCCAGAGCGGTGGGTGTAGCTCTCCACGTCGCCCGGCATGCCATAGTTGATGACATGGGATAAATCGTCGACGTCGAGTCCGCGTGCTGCCACGTCGGTGGCAACAAGAAGTTGTGTGATGTGCTGGCGGAACTTCTGCATGGTTATGTCGCGCTGCTGTTGCGAGAGGTCGCCGTGCAGCGGTTCTGCGTTGTAGCCGTCGCGTATGAGTTTGTCTGCCACCTCCTGAGTTTCGGCCTTGGTGCGGCAGAACACAATGCCGTAGATGCGTGGATAGAAGTCGACGATGCGCTTCAGGGCGAGATACTTGTCCTTGGCGTTCACCATATAATATATGTGGTTGACGCTCTCAGCTCCCTCGTTGCGCGAGCCCACAACAATTTCCTTGTAGTCGTGCAGGTAGCCCTTTGCAATCTTCTCGATTTCCTTGCTCATTGTGGCAGAGAAGAGCAGCGTGTTGCGCTCGGTGGGCACATTATCGAAAATCTCGTTGATGCTGTCGGAGAATCCCATGTTGAGCATCTCGTCAGCCTCGTCGAGCACCACGTTTTGCACGCCGTCGAGCTTTGCGGCACCACGGTGCATGAGGTCGATAAGTCTGCCTGGTGTTGCCACGATAATCTGCGCCCCATGCTTTAGGGCGTGAATCTGGTTGATTATCGACGTGCCACCGTATACGGCGACGATGTTGATGCCTTTGATATACTTGGAGAACGACTTCAGGTCGTCGGCTATCTGTAGGCAAAGCTCGCGTGTGGGCGATATGACGATAGCCTGAGTTGTGCGGTTCTGCGGGTCGGTGCGCTGCAGGAGTGGAATGCCGAATGCTGCTGTCTTGCCCGTGCCGGTTTGTGCGAGTGCAATGACGTCGTTGCCGTTGCCGAGCAGATAAGGGATTACTTCTTCCTGGACTGGCATGGGATGCTCGAAGCCCAGTTCCTCGATGGCGCGGCGAATCTCTTCGCTGACACCCAATTCTTCAAATGTCTTCAATACTGATGAATGTTTTGCTAAATGTAAAAAAAAACTGATATGGATTTTGGCTTTAAGACAATGCTGCCCCTGAGTCTTCCCCAGCCATGCAAGTCGAGTCTATATCATGATAAGAACTTGATTGAAGACGTCTGTGCAGCTTCTCGTTATGTATAAATCCTGAATTCCGACTGCAAAGGTACTGCAAATCGAAGACAATACAAAATGAATTCATTCATTTTTATTGTTGAGATGCCGCGTACCTTATGAAAAGGTACTGCAAATCGAAGACAATACAAAATGAATTCATTCATTTTTATTGTTGAGATACCGCGTACCTTATATATAATGCAAATCACTTCAGTCGGTAGACTATTCCCACGCTGCCATAGAGCGGGTATAGTTTCTGTTCGATGGTCTTGAAGTCGTTTTTGAATATAGGTGTCAAGCCCCATGAAATGTCGGCATATACGCCAAGTCGCTGTGTAAGATACCAGTCGGCACCAGCATCGATACCCAGTTGCCACTTGCGCAGATTGTTGGTGAAGTCGTATTCGCCACGTTCTCCCTCGTCGTGTCCCAATTCCACCTTTTGTCCTGTGGGGTCGCCCTCACGCAGATAGCCGTCGTAGGCATTGCCGCTGAACTTGTGGGTGGCAACATACGAGAAGTATGGTCCGAGTTTCAGTCTCACGTTGCGTGCCACGTCGTAGGTGGCGAGTACTGGCAGTGTCACGAGGTTCTGCTCCACAATAGTGACTACGTTGCCTGTGAACATTCCCTCAATCACCTGCTCGCCGTAGCGCATCTGCATGTGATAGTTCTTCACTCTGGCATCTGTCTTCATACCCTTGTTCTCGTAGTGTATTCCAGTCATTACTCCCCAGTTGCCGTTGAGTTGTTTGCACACGTCGAATCCGAGTAGCAGGTTGACCTTTGGGTCGAAGCTGTTGAGCCCCCTTATCTCTGCCGGCATTCCTATAGGAGCCGTTCCACCGAGGTTGTAGCCGAGACGTGCCTGATAGCTCAGGTTGTCGAGCAAATTGGTTGCCATGCCCTGCGCAAGTCCGAGCGTAGCAATTATGGCGGAGAGTATATATCTTTTCATAAATGAAAGGTTGTTTATGTTGTTTTCAGTTTACTCCATTGTTATTCTCACTTTGTCGACAAGCATTCGGCTGCCCACGGCTCCCACGAATCCGGCTCCTCCGGTGCTCGACGTGAACACTACAGCTATGCTGTAGCCATGGTCGTGGAGCAGTTGTGGGTCGAAGTCGGCAATGTATTTAAAGTCGACGTTGAAGGCTTGCCATCCGCCCTTCGTGGCATCTACCGGTCCAGCGAGAGCGAGTGCCACAATCTGCGGACTCGTCTTCACGTTGGTGCCGTCGAGATAGAACGGTGTGCCGTCGGCTTTGGTGTTCTTGAACAGCACAGCGTAGATGTCGCCCTGGTCGACAGTCCCCTCCACCACGTCGCCCTTGCGGTTGGTGACGGTGGGTCCGGGTGTGTATTGGTAGTAGCCGCTGAATTTAAGTGGCTTGCGATTGGTCACGCAGTAGGGTCCGTCGCCGAAGTGGGTCGATTCAAGTGGTCGTATGGTGGCAGTCTTGGCGTTGAATGAGCCAGTGAACAAATTGCCGGCTGCGATGGGCATCTTGAATCCTGCTCCAGCAGCTCCAGTGGAGCGTGTGGTGAGCACCACGGCATTGCCCTCGTAGCCGTCGGCCCAAGGTGCTGTGGGATACTCCTCGGGAGCGGCTCCAGCACCTACGATTGAGAATCCGGCGTTGCCCGACGCCCAGTTGAGCATACGCGCGCCGTTGTCGGAGAGGTCGGTCCAGATGTAGTATTTCTGTCGGTCGGGTTCAAGGAAGAAGTTCTCGAAGTCCATCTCTTCGGGGAAGTAGCCACCGTCGTTGAATCTCACGGAGTAGCTTTTGCTGTAGGCTCGATCTTCCGAGGTGACAGTATATGTCACTCCGCCCGTCGAGAAGTCGTGGATTGAGCCACTTTCGGGCGATATGGTTGCTCCAGGGGTGATGATGAATTGCGGTGCGAGTGCTGTTAGGTCGGTGCCCTTGCGCACGTCGAAAGTCACGACGCGCGCCGACTCGTTGGTAGATGCTATGCTGTCGGATAGTTTCACGAACATCGTCGAGGGGTCGGCGGCGTGTATAAACGCCTGCTCGATGTCGCATTCGGTGTTGAGCGGCTCGTCCTTGAAGCACGATGTCATGGTTGCCGATAGGACAGCCATTGCGAGTAGGATGTGTGATTTAGACATATGCTGCTTGTTGAGAAATCTTTTTACGCTTGTCATAATTGAAGATAAATGGTCAAGTTGTGTGATTTTTGTCATCTTATGTATGCTGACGTGTGCAAAGTTACAACAAAGTTGTCTTATTGAGTAATATATACAAAAAAACTGGGAAAAGCGTAAAAGTTTTTTAACGCTTTTCCCAGTTAATTCCTTGTATACTTGTCTCCTCGTCAACTTGTCTGCTTGTTAACTTGTCGACTCGTCAACTCATTTACTCATCACCGAATGATATTATTCCGCTCACCGAGTCGTTGTCCTCGCGTGGCTTCACCGCCTCCTTCTCGTCGACGATGCGTCGGCGCAGCTCGTTGAGCTGTTGCAGTGTGCGCTTGTATGTAGGAGTCGTTTCTACTGTGAGAATCACCTCCTCGTTGTCGAGATCTTCGGGCGAGAATCTGAAAATATGTGGTCGGCGCTTAGTGATGGTTCCGCCCTTCTCGTCGCCATAGTAGTGGTTGCGTCGGTTGTCGTCGCGTATTTTCTTCTCCACCTGTTTGTCGTCTTCCTCTTGAGCGAGTTTCTTGATGTGGTGGTTCATTCCGTCGACGTTTTCGATGCCGAATCCAGTTGCGAGGATAGTCACCTTCACCTTGTTTCCGAGGTCGGGGTCGAGTCCGATACCCCATTTAATCTCGAAGTCGGAACCAAACTGCTCCATGAAGTCGTTCACCTCGTTCATTTCTTCCATCATCAAGCCGCCAGCATTAGGCGACTCGTTGTTGGAGTCTTTGCTGAAGTTGATGCTGAGAAGAATCTTCTTGGCGTTGAACACGTCGTTGTCGTTGAGCAATGGCGAGTTGAGCGCGTCGGCAATGGCTTGCTTCACTCGTCCTTCTCCCTCGCCGTAGCCAGTCGACATGATAGCCACGCCGCCGTCCTTGAGCACGGTCTTCACGTCGTTGAAGTCGAGGTTGATGAGTCCGTGGTTGGTGATAATCTCGGCTATCGACTTGGCTGCCACGCTGAGAGTGTCGTCGGCTTTGCCGAAGGCGTCGAGCACTGTCAGCTCGGGGTATATCTTGCGCAGTCGCTCGTTGTTGATAACGAGCAGAGCGTCGACGTGCTTAGCCATCTCCTCCACACCGTCGAGAGCCTGGTCGATTTTGCGCTTTCCTTCGAATCGGAACGGTATGGTGACGATGCCTACTGTCAGTATGCCCAGTTCCTTGCTTACTCGGGCTATGACCGGTGCTGCTCCGGTGCCTGTTCCACCGCCCATTCCTGCTGTGATGAACGCCATCTTGGTTCCGTCGCTGAGCATCTGCTTGATGGCATCGAGACTCTCCTCGGCAGCCTGGCGTGCCTTGGCAGGTTTGTTTCCTGCTCCGAGTCCCTCGGTGCCGAGCTGTAGCAGCACGGGCACTGGTGAGTCGTTGAGAGCCTGGTTGTCGGTGTTGCAGAGCACGAACGACACGTCGTGTATACCTTCGCGGTACATGTGGTTGACGGCATTGCCGCCGCCACCTCCCACACCGATTACCTTAATAATCGTATTGTTGTCTTTCTCCGGTGTACAGAAGTCCACCATCATGTTGTTATTATTGTCTGGCATGTTGTTATCAGTTGTTTTTTATTCGGTTGAGAATGTTTGGTAGCCTTGCGTTCGGTCGCTGGCTATTCGTTGGTTTCTGGTTCCACGAGCGAGCGTCCGAACTGCTTCATAGAACCCCAGATGCGTCGGAATGGCGAGTTCTTCTTTCGTTCCTCCTCTTCCTTTGCTCTGCGTTCCTCTTCCTCGCGCTGACGTCGTTCCTCCTCTTCTTTTGCTCTGCGTTCTTCTTCCTCGCGTTTGCGTCGTGCCTCCTCGCTTTCGCGTTGAGCTGTCGCTGCTGCTGTTGTGTTGGTGCTGGCAGTGACTGTTTGTGTGGCGAATCCTGCTTCGGCGGGTTGTGGGTTGTTGGTGAAGTGCTGCTCACTGAATAGGTTGTCGCTGAATGGGTTGCCAGCGCAGTTCATGTCGCCGTGTGCCACAAGGCTCAGAATTGTATTCATCGTGCCGTCGTGGCGCAATTCGGGCTTAGTGTTCTTAGTGTCGATGTTGATTGTCACGAATTTTGCTACGCGCACCTTGTCTTCGTCGAGTGCCACGCGGAAAGCCTTTTCGATGTTCTTCATGTTGCTTCCACCTCCAGTGAGCACCACGCCTCCGAGCAGTTTGTCGGCATATTCCGTCGGTATGAGGCTCTTCACGTTCTCGATGATTTCGAGAGTGCGTGCCTCTACCACCTCAATAAACTTGCGGCTCTCCACCGTGCGCGAGCTGTCGATGGGCAGAATGGCTGAGGGATCGATATCAGCCACGTCGGTGTATGCCGAGCCGTATTTCAGTTTCAGGCGTTCAGCCTCGGTTTCGTCCATCTGTAGCGATTCCAGGTCTTTGGTAATGTTGCCGCTTCCGAGAGGAATCACCGCCACGTTGCGTAGCTTGTCGCGATAGAACACTGCCACGGTTGTTGTCTCGGCACCGAGGTCTACGAGCACACATCCGGCTCGCTTCTCAGCCTCGGTGAGCACGTTGTCGGCCATAACGAGCGGTGAGAGGTATGTCTCGGCTATTGCTATTCCGGCGTTGTCGAAACTCTTGTTGAGATTGCGCGAGAAGGAGCGGCGCCACAGTATGTTGAGGAAGTTGCCCTCGATGTGGCTTGCTTGTATGCCTACGGGGTCGGTTTGATATTGCTGGTCAACCTTGTATTCCTCAGTGATAGCGTCTTGTATCTCGTAGTCGGGATAGGTCATATTGCGGTTGGCATCCATAAGTTCGTTCACCATGTCCTGCGACACGATGGCGTCGATGGGCAGGTCTTTGTTGACCATGTTGCGCACACTGCGAATGCTCTGTCCGCCTATACCTACGTAGACCTGGGTTATATCAGTCTGTAGACTATTCTTGAGTTTTGTGATGATGTTGCTCAGTCCTTGAGCAGTCTTGTCGATGTTGTAGACAACACCTTTGCGTATGTAAGAGGTGGAGTCGTCTGAGGCAACCGCAAGAATCGCGATGCTGCCGTCGGGGTTTTTCCTCCCTGCAATGCCAGTCATCTTTGATGACCCGAGCTCTATAGCTACAATAATATCCTTTGCCATACGTTTATCTGTATTGTTTTATTTCTTAGTTACTTGACTTATTCTTCTGGCTGTTGCCAGAACTTTTCTTGTTTTTTGCCTCACTCTTTTTGTTGGGAATTTCGGCATTTTTTGTTTTCTTTTTCTGCACATCAGCAGTGGTTTGCTGCTTGTTTTGTTGTGTGTCGGTCTTCTTCGAGTCTTCGGTAGCCGTTCGCGTTGTTGCGTTCTGTTGTTCCACGTTCTCGCCTTCCGAAGGTCCGTCTTGTGTGCTCTCGGTTTGCGTTGCCACTGGCTCTGTTAGCACTGCGTGGTAGACAGCAGGCTTTGGGGCGTTCTTCTTCTTGCATATTATCTGGTTGTCGAACTCGATGTTGACATATGAGTACTTGTCCCATCCCACTTGCGAGAGTCCATACTTATAGAATTTTTCGAGCCTTGTCATCTTTTTGTCGATGAATATGTTGATGGCTTTCTCTCGTTCCTCGCGGCTTTTGCCGTCGGGTAGTACTCCCAGATACACAATATGGTCGCCTATTCTTGGCACAAGCTCCACCCCTTGGTTAGGCAGAATATTGATTTGCTCGATGAGGTTTTTCCACAAGTCGTTCTGCATTATAGCCTTGCCAAGAGGCGAGATGAAGCATGTGGCAAACCTGCGGCTGATGCATCCCGAGGCAATGATGAGATCGCTCGTGTATTTGGAGCGTGGCATGATACAGTCGTTGTCGTCTACGTAGTAGTCGTCGCCGTTGTCGGCTTTGATTCGTATGACTGGCATACGTTGTGTGACGCTGATGTATACGTGTCCGCCTTCGGTCTTGTAGCATTCGGCAGTCTTGACGAATGGACTTTGGCGCAACATCTCCTCAATGCCTCGTGTGTTGACGCTTGTGAGCGGTTTGCCGATGGGGTAGTTGCCTGTCTTTTGCAGTCGCTCCTTTATTACTTTAGCGTCGAGGAATCCGCAGGTGTTGTTGTCGGCGATGTCAATATTCACCTTGGAGCATATCGCCTTGGAGTCGCCCTTCTTGTCGAAAGACGTGAACGCCAATACGAGATACACGCCAATCACGATATCGCTCGCGATGAATAGTATTTTGCTCCAGGATGTCTTCACTTTTATCTTGATTTTTTCAGAGTCTATTTTGCTTCAATTATTTTAGCGATTTGTGGCACGTAATTGTCCAGGTCGCCTGCACCGAGTATGACGAGCACGTCGAAGTCGCGGCTTTTCACGAGTTCGAGTACATCCTCCTTGTGTATCATGCTTTTCTCTACTCCGGGTTTGAGGTTGTCGTAGATGAGCTGTGATGTCACTCCAGGTATAGGCTCTTCGCGTGCTGGATAGATGTCGCACAGAATCACCTCGTCGAGCTGACTGAGCGCGTCGGCAAACTCCTTATAGAAGTCGCGTGTGCGTGTGTAGAGGTGTGGCTGGAAGATGGCAGTTATGTGGCGGTCGTTATAGAGCTCGCGTATGCTCTTGGCGCTCTGGTATATCTCCTTCGGGTGGTGTGCGTAGTCGGAGAGTAGCACGTGGCGCTGGTTCTTTATCTTGAAGTCGAATCGGCGGTCAACTCCGCGATAGGTCTTCATTCCGTAACGCAGTTCCTCGGCGCTACATCCGTTGAGCTGTGCCATAGCCATGGCTGCGATGCCGTTGTCGATGTTGATTGGCACTGGCTGTCCGAGTTGCACATTCTTCACGCACTCGATGGGCGACACAAAGTCGAATGTTATCTCGCCGCCGCCGATGTGTATGTTCTCGGCGTGGAAGTCGCCCTCGTCGCGGCTGTACTCATACACCTTTACGCCTTCCTGCACCTCCTGTTTCATCTCCAGGTTCTTGTGTATGATGAGTGCTCCGCCTGGCTGTATGAGTGTGGTGTAGTGGCGGAAGCTTTCGAGATAAGCCTCTTTTGTGCCGTAGATGTCGAGGTGGTCGGGGTCGGTGGCAGTAATCACCGTCATCCATGGACGCAACCAATGGAAAGAGCGGTCGAACTCATCGGCTTCTATCACCACATAGTCGCTTTGGTCAGAGAGAATGTAGTTGGTGCCGTAGTTTTTTGATATGCCTCCGAGGAATGCGTTGCAATCGAGATGGCTCTGGTGCATTATGTGAGCACACATTGTTGAGGTGCTTGTCTTGCCGTGGGTTCCAGCCACGCATAGTCCCTTGTGTGTGCGTGTCAGTGTGCCGAGCACCTGAGCACGCTTCTCAATAGTGAATCCTTTCTCGCGGAAGTAGGCGAGTTCCTTATGGTCGGCAGGGATGGCTGGTGTGTAGACCACGAGACACGACTCTTGCTTTCGGCAGGCGTGTGGTATCTCGTCGATGTTCTCCTCGTAGTGGATGAGCATTCCCTCGCGCTCAAGTTGCTTTGTAAGTGCCGACGGTGTTTTGTCGTATCCGGCTACAACGAGTCCTTTGCGTAGGAAATAGCGTGCTATTGCGCTCATTCCGATGCCTCCGGCACCTACGAAATATACTGATTTGATATCTTTGAGTTCCATTGTTGTTTTTGTTTTTTTTTCTATTTTCCAGCTATTTTCAGCACTTCGTCGGCTATTACGTCGGCAGAGTTGGGCTTGCCGAGTTTCTTGATGTTTGTTGCCAGTTGTGCCAGTTGCTCGTCGTCCTTCACTGTGTCTACTGCGAGTTGTAGCAGCGATTTTGGGGCTTCTGCGTCCTTCACGTATATCGCTGCGCTTTTGTTGACAAGTGCCATGGCGTTCTTTGTCTGGTGGTCTTCAGCCACATTTGGCGACGGTACGAGAATCACCGGCTTGCCAATGAGGCAGAATTCGCTTATTGAGCTTGCTCCTGCGCGGCTTATCACGAGGTCGGCAGCCTTGTAGGCGGCTCCCATGTCGGATATGAAGTCCATCACCTTGAGCATAGGCAGGCTGTGGTGGTTTTTGAGCTGGTCGGCTACGGCTGCGCTGTAGTATTTGCCCGTCTGCCATATGAACTGCACTCCGCTCTTCTCCACCAAGTCGAGATGTTGCAGTACGCTCTCGTTGACAGTGCGTGCTCCGAGGCTTCCGCCCACAAGCAGAATTGTCTTCTTGGCAGGGTCAAGTCCGAAGGTCTTAATGGCTTCCTCTCTCGACATTGTGGTCTCGATGAGGTTCTGTCTGACGGGATTACCGGTGTTTATGATTTTGTCGGCAGGGAAGAAGCGTTCCATTCCGTCGTAAGCCACACATATCTTGCGCGCTTTGGCTGCAAGGTGTTTGTTGGTGACTCCGGCGTATGAGTTTTGCTCCTGTATAAGAGTCGGAATGCCCATCTGGCTTGCCGCGTCGAGAGTGGCTGCGCTTGCATATCCGCCCACTCCCACTGCCACGTCGGGCGCGAAGTCGCGTATAGTTTTGCGCACCATTCGTTTGCTCTTGATGAAGTCGAGAGCCACGCCGATATTAGCCGGCGACCATAGTGGGCGCTTGAATCCCCTCACTGGCAGGCCCACTATCTCATAGCCTGCAGCGGGTACTCGCTGCATTTCCATTCTGCCGAGAGCTCCCACGAAAAGTATTTTGGCTTCAGGGCGTTTTGACTTTATTGCGTTGGCAATCGACACGGCTGGGAATATGTGTCCGCCTGTGCCTCCGCCGCTAACGATGACTCTTAATTCTTTTTCCATTTGTCCGAATTTCTTTCAAATCACAAAATTAATCATTTTTTCTGACAATGCCGATTATTGTGCTTTTTTTATTCCATTATCTTCTTATTGTGGGGCTTCTTCAGTCGGAATGTTAGTCTCCTCGATAATCTCTGGCTTGCGTTGTGCCGAGCGGCTTATGCTGAGAATCACTCCTATGTAGATGCAGTTGATGATGGTCGACGTGCCTCCTCGGCTAATCAGTGGCAGTGGTTGTCCGGTGACAGGAGCGAGTCCCACTGCCACGCACATGTTGAACAGTGCCTGTGTGACGAGTAGCATGGCGAGTCCCATGGCGAGCAGTGCGGGGAAGTTGTTCTCGCATCGGCTTGCTATTCGTCCAGTGCGTATCATCAGTATTATGTAGAGCATGGCAACGAAGAATGCGCCCTCAATACCCATCTCCTCGATGATGATTGCGAAGATGAAGTCGGAGTAGGCCTGCGGTATGAAGTTGCACTGTTCGGAGTTGCCTGGTCCCTTGCCTGCCACGTTCGACGATGCGATGGCAATGTTTGAGAAAGCCACCTGTGCGTCCTTGTCGAGGTCGATGTCTTTGGGGGTGATGTCGCCGTGGTCGTTGAATTTGTCGATACGTGCCTTCCACGTGTCGAATCGGTGGAACACTTTCTCAAGTACATTCTTTTCCTCGGGTTCGGCTGTCACAACTCTCTCGGTGAGTTGTTTGCCGTTGTCGCCCATCTGTGGCTTGTTGTCTTTGCCGAACGTTAGGACAGCTGCCACCACCAGTGTGCATAACAGTAGCACTATGCCCAACAGTTTGCCCAACTGGCGCAATGGCACACGCCCGATGAACATCATCATGAATATCACCATGCTTAGCAGAATAGCTGTTGACAGGTTCTCAAGCATGATGAAGGGTATGATGAAAGCACTCACCGTGAGTATGTTGCGGAAAGCCAGCGGGTCGGCGCCACCGTCTGTCTGGCGCCGGCTTAATATCTGAGCGGTGGCAAGCACCAGTGCGCCTTTGGCTATCTCCGACGGTTGAAACTGTATACCCAGTATTGAAAACCATCTTTGTGCGCCGTTGGTCGAGGCTCCTATAAATAAGACCGCTATAAGGGCAATAATGGATCCCGCGAGCATGAACGGCGTGAGCAGCTTGAAGTAGCGGCACTTTATGTTGAGGGTGAGCACTGTGAAGAAGACACCGATGCACAGCAGTCCGATGTGTTTGATTATCGGTGCCATGTAGCTGCCCGCCTTGTAGGTGAGCTGTGCCGATGCTGAGTAGACTTCAACGATGCTGATGAGGCCCAGGAAGAACAGCACCATCCATATCACCTTGTCGCCCTTGAAGATGTTGCCTAATGTCTTGTTTATCATTTTTGTTTTTTAGCTGGGATCTTTGTTGGGTGTATGTTCCTACAGATTTCTTACTAAAGTCTTGAACTGCTCGCCTCGGTCCTCCATGTTCTTGAATAGGTCGAAGCTTGCGCAGCACGGACTGAGCAGCACGGTATCGCCTGGTTCGGCAATCTCGTGGCAGGCAGCCACACATTCCTTCATGGAGTGGGTGTCGCGCACTGTGATGCCCATGTTGTCGAAGAAGTTGTGGAGTTTGGTGTTGTCGGCTCCGAGATACACGAGAGCCTTGCATTTCTTAGCCACAAGTTCCTTTATCTCGTTGTAGTCGTTGCCCTTGTCCTTGCCTCCGATGATGAGTATGGTGGGTGTGCGCATGCTTTCGAGTGCATACCAGCATGCGTCGACATTGGTGGCCTTCGAGTCGTTGATATACTGCACTCCTCCCACTTTGCACACCTTTTCCAGTCGGTGTTCCACTCCAGGGAAGTCGCCGAGACTCTTGCGTATCACGTCCTTCTTGATGCCCGAGATGTTGCCTGCAATTCCAGCTGCGAGCGAGTTGTAGATGTTGTGTTTACCGGTGAGTGACAGTTCTTCCTGCTCCATGTTGAATGGTGTGGGCTTCTCTATCTTGTACTCGCCGTCCTCAATGTAGCCGATGGATCCGTTCTCCTTGAGTTCCGAGAAGGGATATTGTATGGCCTTGATGTCGTATTTGTCGAGTTCGCGCTTTATCACTGGGTCGTCGTTCCAGTAGATGAATGAGTCGTCGCCGGTCTGGTTCTGGATGATTCGCATCTTGGAGTCGACGTAGTTCTGCATGCAGAAGTCGTAGCGGTCGAGATGGTCGGGAGTGATGTTGAGCAAGATGGCGATATTGGCGTGGAAGTCGTACATGTTGTCGAGTTGGAAAGAGCTGAGCTCTATGATGTAGTATTCGTGCGGGTCTTCAGCCACCTGCAGTGCGAGCGAGCGTCCGATGTTTCCGGCGAGTCCAGCGTCGTAGCCAGCAGCCTTGAATATGTGGTAGATGAGCGACGTTGTCGTGGTCTTGCCGTTCGATCCAGTGATGCAGATCATCTTGGATTTGGTGTATCGTCCAGCAAACTCAATCTCGCTGATGATGTGTATGCCTTTCTCCTCGGCTTTCTTCACCATCGGTGCCTCCTTGGGTATGCCTGGGCTCTTGATGATTTCGTCGGCAGAGAGAATTTTCTCCTCGGTGTGTTGTTTCTCTTCCCACTCAATCTGGTGGTCGTCGAGAAGTTTCTTGTATTTGTCCTTGATTGCCGACATGTCGCTTACGAACACGTCGAAGCCTTCCTTCTTAGCCAGTACGGCTGCGCCGGCTCCACTCTCGCCGGCTCCAAGAATTACTATGCGTTTCATTTCCTTATATAAATTTCCAAGCCTTTCCTTTGGGCTTGCTTATCTTATTTTTAATGTTATTATAGTCATTGCTGCCAATATGATGGTTGTAATCCAGAATCTTATTGTTATCTTCGATTCGTGGATGGCACCCTTTGGTCGTGTTATGAGATAATGACACTCAGGGTCAAGTTGCGACTGTTGTGTGCGGAAGTTGTCGTGGATAGGCGTGCGCTTGAAGATGCGTTGCTTGATGCCGCGGCGCTTGCCGAGTTTGTAGTAGTACACCTGCACGATAACGCTCAGACTCTCCACGAAGAATATGCCGCAGAGTATGGGCAGCATTAGCTCCTTGTGTATGATTATCGCCGTGACTGCTATGATGCCTCCGATAGTGAGCGAGCCTGTGTCGCCCATAAACACTTGTGCTGGATAGGCGTTATACCAAAGGAATCCTATCAGTGCACCTATGAACGCGCATAGGAACACCACGAGTTCCTCCGACCCTGGAATGTACATAATATTTAGATAGGAGGCATATTCTATGTGCGAGCTGACGTAGGCTAATATTCCTAACGCCACGCCTATGATGGCTGAGTTGCCAGCACACATACCGTCCATGCCGTCGTTGAGGTTGGCTCCGTTGCTCACGGCTGTCACCACGAATATTGTCATTATGACAAACAGTACCCATCCGGCAGCCACTCGGTGTTCGCCGAATATGCTTGTGATGCGCGAGTAGTCGAGATTGTGTCCTTTTACAAATGGAATTGTGGTCTTGAGCGACTTGCGTGCTTCGGGCCTATGTTTCACCACCACCTCGTGTGTCTGCTTCTCGTAGGTCAGGTTCTCGTTCATCTTCACGTCGGGCGATGCCCACAGCACGAGTCCTACGATGAGGCCGATGCCCACCTGACCCACAATCTTGTAGCGTCCCTTCAGTCCCTCTTTGTTGCGGCGTAATATCTTGATGAAGTCGTCCATGCCGCCGAGGAATCCCAGCCACACCGTGGTGATAATCATCAATATGAGATAGATGTTGCGCAGACGTCCGAGTAGCAACACTGGCACAAGAATGGCAACTATGATAATGATGCCGCCCATCGACGGCACTCCTATCTTCTTTACTCCGAACGGGTCGATCGATGCGTCGCGCTGGGTCTCGGTTATCTGTTTACTCTTGAGGTATTTAATGAATCGCTCGCCAAACCATGCCGAGATAACAAGCGACAGTATGAGCGCTAACAGTGAGCGGAATGATATGTAGCCCCACATGTGTGAGCCGCTGATGCCGTATTGCTCAAGGAAGCGGAAAAAATAGTATAGCATTTTTGAATGTTGAATGTTGAATGTTGAGTGTTGAATGGTTGCGGCGGGGCCGCAATGTTGAATGTTGAATGTTGAATGTTGAGTGTTGAATGGTTGCGGCGGGGCCGCAATGTTGAATGTTGAGTGTTGAATGTGGAGTGTTGAATGTGGAGTGTTGAATTCTCAATTCCTCATTCAATAATTCTCAATCGGCATCGCCGACAATTCCACATTCAACATTCAACCTTCCACATTCAATCTTCAACCTTCCACATTCATAACTTCTCTCACTACCTCGTGGTCGTCGAAGTGATGTTTTACACCTTTAATTTCTTGGTAGTCCTCGTGTCCCTTTCCGGCTATTAGGATCACGTCGCCCTTGTTTGCCATCATGCATGCGGTGCGTATAGCCTCTCGGCGGTCGACGATGGAGATAACTTTTTTCATCTGTTGCGGTGTGAGTCCGGTGAGCATGTCGTTGATAATCTCCTGTGGCTCCTCGAATCGTGGGTTGTCGCTTGTTATAATCACTCGGTCGCTCTGCTTCACAGCCTCCTGAGCCATGATTGGTCGCTTGCCTTTGTCGCGGTTGCCACCAGCTCCACATACGGTGATGACGTGTCCTTTGCCGTCGAGCACCTCGTGAATGGCGCTGAGCACGTTCTCCAGAGCGTCGGGAGTATGTGCGTAGTCAACGACAGCCGTATATCCCTCGGGCGAGTGTATAGGCTCAAGACGACCGCTTACACTGTGCAGTGTACTCATCACCACGAGCACATCCTCGGGCTTTTTGCCGAGCATCACGGCAGTGGCGTAGACAGCGAGCAGGTTGCTCACGTTGAATTTTCCAATGAACTGCACTCCCACCTCATGTCCGTCCATTTCGAGATACATACCCTCGAAGTGGCATTCTATGATGCGTGCCTTGAAGTCAGCCACGGCACGTGTGGAGTAGGTCTTGATGGTGGCTTTGGTGTTCTGCACCATCACCATTCCGTTCTTGTCGTCGGCGTTGGTTATGGCAAATGCGGTCTTTGGCAGCGAGTCGAAGAAAGCCTTCTTAGCGTTGCGATAGTTCTCGAAAGTCTTATGATAGTCGAGGTGGTCGCGTGTGAGGTTGGTGAATATACCGCCTGCAAAGGTGAGTCCGCCGATGCGTTTCTGTGCGATGGCGTGCGACGAGCATTCCATGAAAGCATACTCGCAGCCTGCCTTCACCATGCGGTCGAGCAGCTCGTTGAGAGCTATAGGGTCGGGAGTGGTGTGGTCGGCAGGAATGCGCTCGTCGACGATGTAGTTGCATACGGTTGAGAGCAGTCCGCACTTGTGTCCCATCTTCGAGAACATATTATATAATAATGTGGCGATGGTTGTCTTGCCGTTGGTGCCGGTGACACCCACGAGTTTCAGTTTTTTCGACGGATTGCCGTGGAATATAGTTGCCACCTTGCCCACAGCATCCTCTGTCGATGCCACTTGCACATAGCACACCCCTTCGGCCTTTTGCTCTGGCATGTCTTCGCAGAGCACAGCCTTGGCTCCCAGTTCTACGGCTTTAGGTATAAACTTGTGGCCGTCGACCTGTGTGCCTTTCATTGCCACAAACAGATGACCGTCTTTAATGCGGCGTGAGTCGATGTTCACGCCAGTGATTTCAACGTCCTCGTTGCCTGATGTGGCTATGGCGGGGATGTCTTTGAGCAATTCCTTGAGTTTCATATTTGTTGTTTTTTTGTTCTTTTAATTGCGACTTTCTATTTTTGTTAGTCTTGTTTGGGGTGTGGCTACGATAGGCGCAGCGTGCACGTCATGCCTTTCTTCAGTTTTTCGCCAGCTCCTATGCTTTGTTCCACCACCTTGCCTCTTCCGTTGATTTTCACCTTTATTCCGCGGCTTTCAATCAGGTAGACAGCGTCGCGCGCTCCCATACCGTGCACGTCTGGCATAAGTGTGTGGTCGCCGAGATCCTCTCGTTTTAGAGTTATGTTTTGTCGGTCGGTCTCGTCGGCTCGTCCCCATATGGGGTTGCCGTCGGCGTAAGATCCGCTCCAGTCGGCTCGCGGCTGGAATCCGAGGTGGCTCAGCACGTAGTCGGCAGCGAGAATGTTGCCGTTCTTCACTTGCGGGATGAGCACCGACAGCGAGTCGCGTGCGTCGGCAGCCTCAAGTTTCAGGCTTTGCGCCATTATTCCCTCAGCAATGTCGTGGAACACCACTCCGCTCATTCCTCCGCCCGAAGCCGGCAGTCCTGATTTCTGTATGCACACGATGCAACTGTAGCGAGGCTCATAGGCAGGGAAGAATCCTGCGAACGATAGCAGATAGTTCATCTGTCCGCTCTTGTATCCAGCCACACCTTTCGATATCTGCGCTGTTCCGGTCTTTCCGGCTACGAGAAACGACGGCGAGCCTGCCTTCTTGCCCAGTCCTACGCTGACCACTTGTTCCAGGATGTGCGTTATCTTCTTTATTGTTGTTGGCTTGGCAATCTGTTCTCTCATCACGACTGGTGGATAAGTGTCCACCACCTGTCCGTTCTTGCGCACCTCCTTCACGAACCTTGGGCGCATCATTTTGCCCCCGTTGGCTATTGCGTTGTAGAAGGTCAGTGTGGAGATGGCTGGAACCTGAGTCTCGTAGCCTATGCTCATCCAGGGCAGTGTGGTCTTGCTCCAGTTTACATATTGTTTGCCTCGTGCGTCCTTCTTAGGCATTCTGATGCGTGCCGGTGAATAGCCCGGGATTGGCAAGTCGAGGTCGTCGGCGAGTCCGAGTCGTTTGATGCCCTGCACGTATTTCTCGGGGCAGTCGTGATAGTGGTCGTCGATGATTCTACTTACTCCGATGTTGGAGCTCACCCACAGTGTCTGCGGCAGTGTCAGCATGCCGTAGCCTCCCCGTCGCCAGTTGTGGTCCTTCATCTCACGTCCGTACATAGGCCACACTCCGCATCCGGTGTCCACTCTGTAGGTGGTGTCCACCACACCGTCGTCGAGCGCCACCATGATAGAAGCTGTCTTGAACACCGAACCTGGTTCAAGAAGGTCGCTCACGGCGTGGTTTTTTATCTCGTTGTATGAGCCGTCGGCACATTTCGTCATGTTTACTATAGCCTTAACGTCGCCAGTTTTCACCTCCATGACTATAGCCACTCCCACGTTGGCATTGATTTTCAGCAGCTCGTTGAGCAGTGCCCGCTCAGCAAGGTCCTGCATCGAGACGTCGATGGTTGTCACGATGTCGGCTCCGTCGACTGGGGGCGTGTCGGTGAGATACAGGTATTTGTTGAGAATCTTGCGTCGGTGGCTCACACCGTTTTCTCCTCGTAGCAGCGAGTCGTATTGTAGCTCCAGTCCGCATTGTGCCGAGTCGATTTCGCCATACATTTTGCCGATTGTTCGCAGTGCGAGCGAGCCGTAGGCCTGCTTTCTGGCGTTGAACTCTTCGGTGTGGAATCCTCCGAGCGCCGCCTTCATCCTAAACATGGGCAGTTTCTTCACTTCGGCGTACGTGCTGTAGTTCACGCGTCGGTTCCATATAGGCCAGTGTGCCTTTTGTTTTTGGAATCCTTCGAGTAGGTGGTCGTGAAACTCCTTTGCCGAGCGTTCCGGGAATATGGCGTTTAGTCCGGTGCTGATGGAGTCGAGTTTCACCTCGAAAAGCGAGTCGTTTTTCGCTTCGTGAATAGCTCTGTAGTCGATGAATAGCTTGTATTGTGGCAGCGACGAAGCCATCAGTTGTCCGTCGCAGCTTAGTATGTTGCCTCTGACGGGTGGAGTCTCCAGGCTGTCGATTTTTATTCTGTCAGCCACCCTCATCCAGAAGTCGCGCTTTGCAGTCATCAGATACAATGTCTTTCCGAGCACCATGGTGGCAATAAACATCATGATGGCGGTGATGAATCTGTATCGCGGCATAACCTTCTTGCTGTTGAATTTGCTCATTTCTTTTCAGAATTTGGAACTTTTATTATGTATGGTGGCTGTGTTGCGATGTGCAGAGTGCTGTCTTTGTCGTAGCGCAGCTGTTCGAGCACTTTGCTCTCGCGTGTCTGTTGTGTCAGGTCGCTGCTGCTCGATAGTGCTCTGTATTTTGCGTCCTTAAGCTGTTCGTTAAGGGTGTTTATGCGTATGAGGTTCTGTTGGCATTTGTATCGGTTGGATATGTATACCACAATGAACAATGTGATGAGTATTATCAGCCACACCTGCTTTCTGATTATTTCTGCGCTGAGAATGTCGCCGCCGAGAATCTTGCGCAGAGTCATGTTCTTGGGCAGAGGCATGTCCTCCTCGGATGCCTGCTCGCGTATTATTGTCTTGAGCGACGGTGCGTTGTGCTCGTTGTCGGCATTTCGTTCTACGAGGTGCTCGAGGATTTCGCGCGGGTCTTGCTGGTTTGTGTTGTCGGGTTTCATATTTTCCTTTATTTTATTGGGGCTTTTGGGTGTTGATTCCTCCTCGTTTACTTGTCAACTCGTTTACTGACAGCATGTCGACGACATGCGAAACTTGAGTTATGTTTTAGCCCTATTCCTCTTTTTTCTCTGCAATGCGCAGTTTTGCGCTTCTGCTTCGTGGGTTGCGTTCCTGTTCTTCTTTCGAGGGTATGACGAGTTTTCCCACTGTTTTGTATGGCGTGTTGATGCGTCCGAAGAAGTCCTGGTCGATTTTCCCCTCGGCGTTGCCCGACTTCATGAAGTTCTTCACGATGCGGTCTTCGAGTGAGTGGTAGGTTATTACCGATAGTCGTCCGCCAGGAGCGAGCAATTCGGTTGCTGCGGCGAGCATTTCCTTCAGTGCGTCCATCTCGTGGTTCACCTCTATGCGCAGGGCTTGGAACAGTCGTGCCATGTCCTTCTTCTCGCGTTCGCGCTTGAACATGGGCTCCACCACGGCGAGAAAGTCGTTTGTGGTCTTTATCTCGCCCTGCTGTCGCGCCTTTACCACGGCAGCCGCTATGCGTCGCGAGTTCTTCATCTCGCCGTAGATGTAGAAAATGTCGGCGAGTCGTTCCTCGTCGTATGTGGCGAGGATGTCGGCAGCGGTCTGTCCGGCACGCTTGTTCATGCGCATGTCGAGCGGCGAGTCAAATCGGAACGAGAATCCTCGCTCGGCATCGTCGAAATGGTGCGACGACACTCCGAGGTCGGCGAGTAGCCCGTCGATGTGCTCCACGCCATAGTATCTCATCCAGTTTTTCAGATAGCGGAAGTTGCTCCGCACGAATGTGAACCTCTCGTCGGGTTCGCCAATGTTCTGTTCGGCATCGGCGTCTTGGTCGAAACTGTAGAGTCGGGCGTCGTTAGGGAGCCTTGAAAGTATCTCGCGCGAGTGTCCTCCACCTCCGAATGTCACGTCGATGTAGACCCCTCCATTGTGGATGTTCAGTCCGTCGATGCTTTCCGTGAGGAGCACCGGCACGTGATAACCCTCGCATGTTGTTATATCTGTAGTGTCTTTGGTCTTGTCTTTATACATTATATATGCGTATTTGGGTGTAAAGGTACATAAAAATCCGCATACGAGTCTACATTTCTGTATCAAAATTATTAAATAGTCATATTTCTTGCCCTAAATTGAACGTATCTGAAAAAGATATGTTATTTTTGCAGCGAATTAGCATTTTGTAGCAAAATGAACGAAATTTCGGAACACACAATAGACATTGACAAGATACTTGCAGTCAAGTTGGGAGCCAAGGCTCGCTATGTGCCTGGCTTTCTGATAAGCTGGCTGAAACGTATAATCCATCAGGATCAGGTGAACAAGTTCATATGGGACTCGCGCTCGCTATCGGGCACAGAATGGCTCGAGGCGTGTGTGCGCTATCTGAAGATGGATATCGAGATAGTGGGCATTGAGAATCTGCCCGCCAAGGACGACGGCAGACTCTACACCTTCGTCTCCAACCATCCTCTCGGCGGTCAGGACGGCGTGGCACTCGGCTCCATAATAGGTCGCCACTACGATGGACGTTTTCGCTACCTTGTCAACGACCTGCTCATGAATCTGCCCGGACTCGCCCCCGTGTGTATCGGCATCAACAAGACGGGGCGCAACAGCCGCGACTTCCCACGCATGGTTGAGGCTGGATTCAAGAGCGACAACCACATGCTCATGTTCCCTGCCGGACTCAATAGTCGCCGCCAGAAGGACGGCTCCATCCACGACATTCCCTGGACGAAGACGTTCATAAAGAAAAGCGTTGAGTGCCAGCGCGACGTGGTGCCCATACATTTCAGCGGCTGCAACTCTGAGCGGTTCTATCGCATAGCACGTTTCAGCGACCGATACTTGCCATTCAACCTCGCCATGATATTCCTCGTCGACGAGATGTATCGCAACGTGGGCAAGCATTTCACCATACACATAGGCAAGCCGATACCCTGGCAGACTTTCGACCGTTCGCACACCGCAGCCGAATGGGCGCAGTATGTGGAGGATGTTGTATATAAACTGCCCAAAGAGAAATAACCACGACTAATACGCCCCAATAAAACCAATAAACTATAAATGGAAGAGCCAATAATAGAACCAGTAAGCAAGGAGCTGCTCAAGAGCGAGCTGACCCCCGAACGCCAGCTCCGCATGACCAACAAAAGCCACAACGAGATATACGTGATTACTGCCCACAACGCACCAAACGTGATGCGCGAGATAGGACGCCTGCGCGAGATTGCTTTTCGCGAGGCTGGCGGTGGCACAGGAAAACCACTGGACATCGACGAATTTGACACTTGCGAAAACTGCTACAAGCAGCTCATCGTGTGGAATCCCGAGGCCGAGGAGATTATAGGCGGCTACCGCTATCTGCTCGGCTCCGACTGGGAACTCGACGAGGCTGGCCAGCCCAAGCTCGCCACAAGCCACATGTTCCACTTCTCCGACACGTTTCTGCGCGACTATATGCCCTACACCGTTGAGCTGGGTCGCTCGTTCGTGACGCTCGAATACCAGAGCACACGACGCGGAGCTAAGAGCCTTTTCGCCCTTGACAACCTTTGGGACGGACTCGGCGCGCTCACCGTGATAAAGCCCAATGTGAGGTATTTCTTCGGCAAGATGACCATGTATCCTTCCTACATACGCCGCGGAAGAGACATGATTCTCTATTTCCTCAAGAAGCATTTCGACGACAAGGACAACCTCATCATTCCGCTCAAGCCACTCAAGATAGAGACTCCCGAGACCGAACTCGCCAAAATCTTCTGCGAGGACGACTTCAAGAAGGACTATCTTATCCTGAACCGCGAGGTGCGTGCCTTGGGCTACAACATTCCACCGCTCGTCAATGCCTATATGAGCCTCTCGCCCACGATGAAGCTCTTCGGCACAGCCATCAACTATGGGTTTGGCGATGTGGAGGAGACAGGAATACTCATCGCTGTCGACGAGATTCTCGAAAGCAAGCGCGTGCGCCATATCGACTCCTTCATCAAGGAGCATCCCGAGGCTCTCAAGATAACAAGCGGAGCCAACAACGTGATATACAAGGAGCATGGTTAATAAGACGCCAGGCATACTTGCCATATAACTACAGTCGCACCCATAGCTTGGGTGTGGCTTTTTTTATTTATACATAATTGTTAATCAAGGTTAAAACAGTCCGCGGCGTGTAACAATACGCCCACACATTCGTCTACCTAATAGAGCTCAGATGAAAAAGATAAGTTTTGCAAGCGACGTCTTGCCAATGAAGGACATCCTCTACCGACTCGCACTGCGCATAACGCTAAGTCGCGAGGAAGCCGAGGACATAGTGCAGGACACACTGATAAAGGTGTGGAACCGTCGCGACTCGTGGGATGCCATAGAGTCGATGGAAGCCTTCGCACTTACCATCTGTCGCAATCTGGCTCTCGACAGAATGCGTCTGCACGACAACCGCAACGCCTCGCTCGACGACGAATCGCAGGGCGAACGTCCCGACTCGGCATCCAACCCGCTGGAGCGCACAGTGCAACGCGAGAAGGTGGCGATAGTGAAGTCGCTTGTCGACAATCTGCCCGAGAAGCAACGCAGTTGCATGCAGCTACGCGACTTCGAGGGGAAGAGTTACAAGGAGATAGCTGGAGTGCTTGGAATCACCGAAGACCAAGTGAAGGTCAACATCTTCCGTGCACGACAGACAATCAAACAACAATTCTTAGAATACGACAATTATGGACTATAAATACATAACCCAACTTTTAGACCGCTACTGGCAGGGTGAGACTACCCTTGAGGAGGAGCAGATACTACGCTCGTTCTTCAGTCAGTTGTGTGTGCCCGAGGAACTGGCGAAATACCGCCCGTTGTTCCTCTACGAGCAGACTGAGCCTAAGGCCGATTGTCTTGGCGACGACTTCGACGAGCGTATGATGTCCATAATCGACGAGCCGAAGGAGGTCAGAGCGCAGCGTGTGCGTCTCAGCCAGCGTTTTGCGCCTCTATTCAAGGCTGCCGCAATGGTGGCTATAGTGCTCACGCTGAGTCAGGCGGCGCAACTCTCGTTCCAAAGCAGCGAGGGTGGAGCAGTTCCGGAGCAGGTCAGCACACGCCCAACGGGTGGTGCTCAGGTGGCACTTACCGACACGGCGCGCATCGATTCGCTCAAGAAGGATGCCGTGCCTACTATCGAGCATCAGATAGGTCAGATAAGTGGTCAGACCATACTGAAGTAGTATGAAGTCTACGCCACGCACTGACGTAAAGTCTGGAGCCTACACACCCCACACTGGATAAGATATATTTCTATGCTTTCTCAATAAAATCATTTTTAGTTAAAACATCAAGGCTTGAAACTGAGAAGTTTCAGGTTCTCTCAAATTTTTCATAACATATTAACGTTTGACGGCCCGCTGAGATTCATACGACAAAATCCAGCGGGTCGTTTTTTTTGTAAGTATGTGGTCGTATTTTTTCTTTATATATGAGTGGCAATCGTAAGCGTATCCGCGATGCAGCCTTTTTTTAATCATTATGCTTGTTACCTTTGCTGCAACATTATTAAAACCTCAAAACTATGTTAGCAGCAGAAGCAGTCATGTCATTTCTCAAACTATGCCAGAGGGAGGATCAGCCATGTTTGGATTGAATAATGGAAACAAAAAAATATCGCTCAAGAATAAAAACTTGAGCGATATTTTTTTAACGTGTATATACTAGCATCGCGGATACGCTTACTTTCAGTTGAGGTGTTGGGGGTTGAGATGTTGATGGTTTGACTCACCCCATCCTCGTACTATTACTCGGCAAGCATAAACTTCCGTGCATCTTCACCCTCAATGCCGTTCTGCTTAAGGATGTCGGCAAGCGAAGCGTAGTTCTTGCGGAATGTCTCCACAATCTGCTTCTGCTTTTCGGGATTGTAGGTCATTGCAATTCCGGCAGACTCCATTGTTCCGAGTGGCTCGGCAAACACAATGCCCGGGTTGTGATATTTCACGGCAATGCAGTTCTGCTGAATATGGCGGAACTTGCCGATGAGTCCGTCTGTCAAAACGGGGGCATCCTTCGCATAGACCACTTCTATAGTCTTTGCCTTCGAGCAGTCGGTCTCCGGGATGTCAACCATCAGGCTGAGGTTGTTGCCGTCGTATTCAAAATCGGTCTGCTTTCCGTCTACTACGACCTTCTCAGGCACTGCCGACGCCACGAGCTTCAAGCGGTATTGGCGGTGTGCAGGCATTCCGCTGTACTCCCCTTTACGTGCTCCTATACTTACACGCAATGTGCCTTCGGCTGAATGTGTGGCAGACAGCAATGTGGAGGCATAAGCCGTGGCATACTGCTTGTCGTTGCCGTTGTCCTCATACATTACGAACTGTGCATCTACGTTGCCCGGATATACCGTCACGGTGACAGCCTCGTCATTACGGCGCAGGTTCTTCACGTCGCCATATTGCGGAATTATGCTGCCCGCCTTGACGTATATGGGATACTCGTCGAGCAGGAAGCGACGCTCTACCGTCTGTCCGCCCTTCAGCATTGTGCCCGATGTGAGTTCATACCAGTCGTTGCCAGCCGGCAGCCACACCTTCTGTAGCGACACTCCGTCGTTCATAGGCTGCGTGATAGGATAGACCAGATAGTTGTCGCCGAACATATACTCATTGCGGTTGGTGTAAGCCTCCTGCGCATCAGGATAGTCGTAATACATCGGTCGGCACAAAGACACACCGGTGTCGAAGGCATGGCGCGCCATAGTATATATGTAAGGTGCAAGCGAGTAGCGCTGCTTGATGATATTGCGAATGATGTCGCGCTCCTTGTCGGCAAATACCCACGGCTCCTTGTTGAGTCCTGCATTCTTTGTAGAATGGGTGCGCAGAATGGGGCTGAAGGCTCCGAACTGCATCCAGCGTATATACATCTCCGGATCGATGGAGTCGGCTCCCATGTGTCCGCCGATGTCGTGGCTCCAATAGCCGTAGAGCACGTTGGAGGCGGTGGAGTTGTAGTAAGGTTGGAAGTCGAGCGATTTCCAGCTGATGATGGCATCGCCCGAGAATCCTATCTGATAGCGGTGGTTGCCCAGTCCGCCCCAACGATGATAGAGCATCGGACGTGTGTCGTGATGTCGCTCCATGTCGGTGAATGTGGTATAGTTTATCCACCAGGTGTTGCTCAGACGCGGAAATTCCTTGTCGTTTTCCCACTGCTGCCAGTCGAGCCACCAGAAGTCGATGCCGTCACGTTCCATGGGTCGGAGAATCTTGTCGTACCATCCCTGCATGAATCTCTTTGACGAAGCGTTCCATGCGATGTCCTTCTTCTCGGCAGGATTGATGCCCATCCATCGTGCCATGTCGTCATATCCTTCTTCATAATATTTTATTCCGTCGGCAGGATGGAGGTTTACTGTGGTCTCGAGTTGCTGCTGCTTTGCCCACTTCAGAAAGCCCTTGGGCGAGGGGAAGAGTCGTTTGTTCCACGTATATCCAGTCCATCCGCCACGTCCTTCCTCAGTGTAATGCCAGTCCATGTCCACTACGAGCACGTCCATCGGTATGTTGTATGACTGCATCTTGCCGACGAGCTGGCGCAGTTCGTTGTCGCTATATCCCCAATAGCGCGACCACCAGTAGCCGAACGCATAGCGCGGCGGCAGCGGTTCCTTTCCTGCGAAGACCGTAAAGTCGTGCAGAGCCTTCTTATAGTCGTTGCCGTATGCGAGGAAATACATGTCCTGCGTCTTGCCCTCGTTAGGACGATGCTCCACCCACTGCCAGTCGCTGTTGTCGAAGACGTAGCCCTCGGAATCGTCTATCAAGGTCCAGCCGCTCCTTGAGAGCAGTCCGTCCTCAATGGGCATCTTGCCCGTATCGCCACGCGAGTCGCCGTCATATCCGTCGAGAGTGCGGTATGTGCCCTTCAAATTGTCGTCAGGCGCGTCCTTCTGTCCCGGATGCCATGCGAAGGGAATGAGGTGTTTGCCGTCGGCAGCCTTCTTCTTGGTCTTTGCCGAGACGATGGAGAGATTGCGTTCGGTGAGCGGACCTGAGCCTTTCGTGTAGGAGAGAGTGAGATAATCTGTGGATATCACAACCTTCTTAGCCGTCTCGTTCTTCTTGTATTTCACTTCCGGATACGAGCGGTTGACGGCAATGAACGACTTGTTGTCAAGGAATTTGCCGTCCGGCGCATATTCCATGCGCACGGTTCCGTCGGTGACAAGCGTGAAGCGCACGTTGCTGTCCTGATAGACAACATTGGCATTCTGGGCTGCTGCGGTGAGCGAAAGAGCTGAGAGGGCAGAGGAGAGAGCCAGCAATTTGTAAGATGAATTCTTTTGTTTCATTATCAGTATAGGTTTATTGTTTGTATTGTTACAGGGTACTTGTCTTTATAAATCAGCAATAGGAGAGTGTGACAAAATGTCGCACCCTCCTAAAAATATACTACTACAAAAATCAAACCGTTTTTTATTTAGCCATAAGGCTGACAGCGAATCCGCCGCCACGTGCCTGCTTCAGCTTCAGCACATCACCTTTCTTGACTGTACGGTGAGTGATGACGTAGGCTGAAGGATTCTTCTCGTAATCGGCATCGGGTGCATCCTGATAGATGGCGCAGTCGTACTTGCGTCCTTTGTCAAGGAAATCGAGACGCACTACCGACTGATGGCCTTCGGCATCGCACTTTCCGCCCACAAACCAATTGTTTGTTCCTTTAGCCTTGCGGGCTACTGTGATATACTTGGCAGGCTCGGCTTCCAGGTAGCGAGAGTCGTCCCAGTCGCAAGCCACGTCACGTATAAACTGGAAAGCATCGTCATACTTCTCATAATTCTCGGGCAGGTCGGCTGCCATCTGCAGCGGCGAGTACATCGTCAGATAGAGAGCCAGCTGTCCGCAGAGAGTGGTGTGGACATACGACTTGTTGTCGCTCCATTCACTAAGCTTCGTGACGAAGATGCCAGGAGTGTAGTCCATCGGACCACCCTGCAATCTGGTGAACGGCAGAATGACCGTATGGTAAGGCTCACTGCCTCCGAAAGCCTCATACTCTGTGCCTCGTGCCGACTCGTTGCCGACGAGATTGGGCCATGTGCGGCAAAGTCCGGTAGGACGTGTCGCCTCATGAGCGTTCACCATGATGTGATGCTTGGCCGCCTCCTTGATGCAGTAGAGATAGTGGTTGTTAGTCGACTGCGAGTAATGATAGTCGCCTCGCGGAATGATGTCGCCCACATAGCCGCTCTTCACGGCATCATATCCATACTTGTTCATAAGCGTATAGGCTGCCTCCAGATGACGCTCGTAGTTCTGTGTGGATCCGCTCGTCTCGTGGTGCATCATCAGTTTCACGCCCTTGGAGTGGGCATAGTCGTTGAGATACTTTATGTCGAAGTCGGGATAAGGTGTCTGGAAGTCGAACACATAGTCCTTGTAATGACCGAACCAGTCTTCCCATCCGATGTTCCAACCCTCTACCAGCACCTCCTGAAGTCCGTTCTTCGCGGCGAAGTCGATATATCGCTTCACGTTCTCGGTGTTGGCAGGATGCTGTCCGTGAGGACGGCACTTCGAGTAGTCAAGGTTCTCCAGATTTACTGACGGCAGATCGAAGGTGTAGCTCCACTGCTTGCCTCCGGCTATCATCTCCCACCACACTCCGCAATACTTCGTGGGATGAATCCATGACGTATCCTCTATCTTGCACGGCTCGTTGAGATTAAGAATAAGATTGGAAGCGAGCATGTCGCGAGCGTCGTCGCTTACTATCACTGTGCGCCACGGCGTGTTGAACGGAGTCTGCACGTAGCCCTTCATTCCCGTAGCGTCAGGTGTCAGCCACGACTCGAACACCATGTTCTTGTCGTCGAGATTGAGGTGCATCGTTGGGAAGTTGACGCAGGCTGCCTCATGCAGATTAATGTAAAGACCGTTGTCTGTCTTGAGCTGAAGGGATGTCTGGACACCGGTTGGCGAGAACGATGTCTGCGAAGCATTGGACGTTATGGCTGCCTTCATTTTCGAACGTATCTCGCTCATCTTCGATATTACGGTCTCATACTCCTGCGTGTCGTAGTCGCCGGGAATCCAGTAGGCGGTGTGGTCGCCCGTCATTGCAAACTGCGTGTGCTCTTCCTTCACTACTATATAGTTGAGTTTCTGCTGTTGCGGAAACTCGTAGCGCAGTCCCATACCGTCGTCGTATACGCGGAAGCGAATACGTATGTCGCGCTGCATGGAAGCCTGATTGAGCGTTACAGCGAGCTCGTTGTAATGGTTTCGGATGGTGGCAGTCTCGCCCCATACCGGACGCCATGTCTCGTCGAAGGTGGCTGTCTGCGTGTCCTTCACCGTGAAGCCGTCCATGAGGTCCTGCTCGTTCGTCCCGTTGGAGGCGTGCTTGTCCTTCGCCAGTTCCAGTCCGAGATGCGACGGACGTATCACTTCCTTCTTCTTGTAAGTCATCTCGTATGTGGGGCGTCCGTCCTGCAGATAGAACTTCACAGATACGTTGCCGTCAGGCGAGGTCACTGTCTGCGCACCTGCCCCCAATGTGAGGGCAAGTGCAAGTGCTGAAAACAATATTTTCTTCATGTGTAATGGTTTATTTATTCTACAACAATCATTGTCCAATACTTAAGCTGCGGAACGGTGAATACAACGAAGTCGCCTTCCTGACGATATTGCAGTTCCTGCGGAGCGCCTCCGAGTTGGTCGGGCGATGCCACCCACAGCTTCTTTACATTCTTTGCACGCATACGCAATGTTAGGTTGTCGATGGCTTCAGGCTCGGGCATCGTTCCGTTCTTGTCGCGCCAGCTTAAGCTGTTAGCCTGACGGAAGTTGAGCAGACTCACCACTTGCTTGCCGTCTACGCTCTTGCTGTATGCCGTTACATTGCCAAGTACGGGCGGCCATGCATTGATCGTTACCACAGACTTGGCTGCTGCAATATCGCATGGTGTCTCTGTTCCACCGTTGCGAAGCAGGTTCTGATAGGCTGTGAGGAAGTCGTAGTAAGCCACAATTTGCTTCTTTAGCTCGGCGCTCATCTTCACATCGGCATAAGGGAAGTATTCTGAACTCAGCATATGTCCAGCTCCGAGTTCGAGATGTGATGCTCCGAGGGCGAACATTACGGCATCGGTGAGCAGCACTCCGGGTGTATTGAACTCCGGCTTATTGTGTCCGTAGTCCATATATGCGGCATACACCTGACCTAACGTATTGCCGGAATACAGGCGATTGGCCTTCAATATGTCATGGAGGTCACTGAACTTGTCTTCACCATCCCACAATTCGGAGTACATAAAGTCAACGCATCCTGTTGACACAATCTTGTCTGAGCCATAATTACTGACGGCATTCATCACCAGACGTTTGTCGGGCTGACGCTCTTTCATAGCTCGTATGAACGATGCATAGCCGTTAGGCAGATTCACCTGCGATCCATAATAGTCGTAATCGGTGCCACGTGAGCCAAGCTGGTCGATATGGAATCCGTCAAAATCGAGTGCTTCATACACATCGTCGTTGCGGTCGGCAAGGTAATTCTGCCAGTCTTTGTTCGACGGATCGACAAGATATATGTCGCTCTTCCAGTCGGATGGCAACTGATGGCGGTCGCATTTAGAGTGATTCTGGTCTGTATATATATACCAACGGTCGTCCACTCCATCAGCCTTTGCATCGTCAAATGCACCGAAACAGAGATTGTAGAACATTGCCTTCATGCCCAACGAATGTGCCTGGACAATGTAGTCCTTCACCACCGAAGTGTAGTTGTCGCGGTTGGCAATGTCCTTGTAGCTCTCGAGCAGATTGCCTGGTGTGCCGCCGAGCGGCCAATGCTGCTTGTATTGCCAATCGTAGAACTGCAATCCATTAATGTGGCAGCGGTTGAGAAAAGACAATTCGGAAGCAATAACATCCGAAGTGCGGTCGCTACCGTATGAAGCTATGAAGCCATAGCGTGGGAATCGCGCCCAATCGCTCGACACATCTACGCCAATAGTGGCGTAGACGGTCTGCTGATTGTTGCCGTCAACTGTGTATATGTCGGTCATATAGCCTGTATAATCAGCTTGCGGAGCTGTCCATGTCCACGAAGTTGATCCGATGTTCTCGTCCGCAATCACGTCCGCACCGTGACGATAGCGCACATGTGCCGATGAGGGCAGTGTGCCGTCCGTGACCGTGAAGCGCACCGTCTCGCCGGGCTTGTACGCCGCCTTGTCAGTGGAAACGCCGATAGAGATGTTGTCAGTGGTCTTCACCACGGTCTGTATGATGTCCGTCGGAACGGTAGCGGGGTCGTTATAGCTATTGTTGTCGTCGCTGCATGAGCCTATCAATAGGGGCAGCGCTATTAGCAATGCATTCATTTTCATTTTATGCTTTTGTTAGAATGTTAATTTTTTGAGATAGTGATGGTCTCGTTGAGCTGATCCAGTGTGATGGTGTAAGTGCCCGACGATGTGATTTTCCATTTATAGTCGAGGTCGCTGACGTTCACCGTCAGATACTGAGCCTTCAGCGTTTCGTCACTCTTGTTAATGAAGAGACCCTGCTCGGCAGTGCCCTTTGGTTCGGCATCGGGAGTAGAAGGCATAAACCACGCTCCGTTCCAGTCGCTCTGCTTGTCGCAAGAGAACTTCAGTTCGCCTGCGTTGAGCTGACCTGTCCATGTGAATACATAAGGACTCTCTGTAGAAGTCATCGGTGTGGCATTGCCAAGATCCCATCCGTTGGGTGTAGCATCACCTACAAGGTATATCATTTCGTATGGAGTAAACTCGCTCATCATCATACGTTCCTTGCCCGAACGAATGTCAACGCATATCTTATAAGCCTTGCCGGTCTCGCTGTCCTGCAGGTTCCACTTGTTGTCGGGGTCGAAACCTGATACGAATTCCATGCTCTGGTCTGTGTAAGGAGCGTTTGCCTGTGTGGCTTTATACATGTTCTCCCATGAGTTCATGGATGTTCCGAACTTGAATTCGCCTCCTACTCCCTGCTCAAAGTAGCGTCCCATGCGGAAAAGGAATGGATCAAGAGCATCCTGTGTCATTGGCTCAAAGCCCCAGCCTGTGGCATTGCCTACGAAGAACAGCTGGTCAAAGGCAGGGTTTATGCCCTCTGTCTTTTCTATGCTGACTGTAGCAGCAAGCAAATCTACGGTCACCTTATAGTCGTGTGCCTCGTCGATGGTCCATTTCTCGTCGGGTTGGTCGTCGCTTGTGCGGAGCACAGGAGCACCGTTGTCGCCGCGTCCGTATGAAGGCAGAAACTGTCCGAGAGTGGTTATGAACTTTATCTCGCCGCTATTGAGCTTGCCTTCCCAAGTGAAGAGGCCGTTGGTGGTGCGTGTCATCTCCGATGCATTGTCGGCGCTCCATCCGTTTGGAGCAGCGCTACCTATAATATACAATGTGGATGTGACGGGTTCGTACGGTGTAGCGGTGAACTGCGTGGTGGCAGTCTGTGTCTCTTCCGCGCCGCTGACTATGGCAGTGACGCGTGCTTCGATGTCAATGGGTGTGCCAACGGTGCCTCCCATCTTGTCGAGAATGATGTTGTTAAGATTCTCCACGTTGGCGCTCCACGTGTAAGTCTGCGTCTGTTCGTCCACAGCCACGTAAGGCTGGGCGAAGTCGGAGCCAGCCTTAGCCAGCTCCAGACGATAGCTGATGCGGTTGCCGGTACCGTAATTGTTGCCGGTGGTCCAGTTCAGGGTGACGGCGTCACTTGCATGGCTGGTCTCTTCCAGAGCGGACAGGGCTTGGTCAGCCGTGATTGTCAGTTGGTCGCGTCCTTTGTCCAGTTCGGTGTAGTCCTGGTCTGAGCAAGCGGAGAGTGCGAAGCCGATGAAAAGAAGAGCCAACAGACTATGAATGCAATTTATATATCGTTTCATATTGATTCTTTTTTTATTGTTTATAATGTTTCTTGACCTTTAATATCCAGGGTTCTGTGTCATCAGCTTGTTGGCGTCTCGCTCTGTCTGCGGAATCGGGAAGAGCAGACGTTCCTTAGTGACACGCGACTTGCCGATAGACTTCAGGAACTTCACGGCATAGTCGCCATGCTGCACGCGTATCATGTCAAACCATCTGTGGCCCTCAAACGCCAGTTCAATACGGCGTTCGTGTATTATCTTTTCGCGCATAGCCTCCTGCGATAGTCCGCTCACATCCGGCAGTCCGGCACGGCGGCGTACGATGTTGAGCGGTTCGGCAGCCTCAGAAGTCTTGCCCTGCTCATTAAGAGCCTCCGCCTTCATCAGTAGCACGTCGGCATAACGATAAACAACGAAGTTGGCTGGATTAGTGTTAAAGTCTGGTGATACGCTCTTCGAAACGAGGAACTTGCGTACGTTGTAGCCCGTTGTGGAATAGCTGCTCTTGTATACCATGCCGTCAAAATCGGGACATCCCTCGTACAATACGGTAAGGTCCTTGCGTTTGTCGCCCTCCTCATACTGCGACATGAACTCTTCTGTAGGCAGGTTCCATCCGTAAGATCCTGCCACGAAGTTGGAGTTTCGTGGTCCCATGAATGTCGACAGCCAGCTCGATTGCGGATTGTTTCCCCAAAAATCGTATTCGGTATTGCCAGAGAACTGCACTTCGAAGATTGACTCAGGACCATTGTT
>CAKPZC010000017.1 GCA_934203355.1 uncultured Prevotella sp.
AATCTACTCATTCCCAACTGTTTACGTTCCAACCTCTCTTATTCTCCTTTGGCTGCTTTAGAGCTTTATGTTAAAATTAGAATAATACAAAGAAGTCGGCATCTAAAGACATCATAGACAGACTTTAGCAAAGGAACATTATCATAAAAACTCTCCTTTGCCGTCTTGAAGATGTCGTCTGCAGAAAGCTAAATTATCTATGTGCGGTTGGCAAACGACTCGTCAAACCGCACATAGACGCTGTAATAGCCCTTCATCATAAGAAATCTATCATCATTTCTATTATTTTTTTTATAAAACTAACAAATATCCAAATAAAAATATTATCTTTACAAAAAGATTCATAAACAGTTATTAGATATGGCATATAATATTAGTGACAAATTAGATTGGATGCTGATTTTCATCTTTGAGTTCGGGCGAAAGCATGAACTGACGATGAAACAAGCTTTCAATTATCTCTATCGTTACCAAGGAATGGATTTCTTGGACAAACACTACGACTATGCCCATACTCAATCATTCAGATCAATGGTTGATGACATAACGGATTATTGCCATAGGAAAGGAGGGGGATTGCAATGAAACTATATCATGGAACCAACACCGACAAACTATTGAAAAGGATATGAACGAAATAAGTGAAATGAAAGCAGATATGGTTAAGAACTTAGCTATCCTGCTGATGAACCAAAATAAAGACATGGGGATGAATGAAGCACTTGCTATCGTTTTTAATTCTGATACTTACCAAAAGGTAATGGACGATAAAGCAGGCTTATATTATCAAAGTCCAAGATACGTCTTTTCTTTCTTAGACAACGAGATTAGGAACGGGAAAATTTACTAATGATAAACTCCGGTCAAGCAAAGAGCAAACCAACATTGTTTTGCCTTCGCTTGACCGATTGTCATTTATTTTTACAACGGTGGACAAACCAGTACCGCTTCAGTGCCACTTAACTGGTACTGGAGTTTCATACGTATGGTACTGGAGTTTCATTTGACTAACACTACAGTAATACTCAAGTGGTACTAAAACCTAAGACTATGTCTTTTATTAGGAGTTAGAAAAGAATATTTCAAAAACAAGTAATTATGGCACAAATGAATCTTACTCCATTGGACGATGTGCTTGACAAGCATTTCGGCAAAGTTGGCACTCCAAAACGTGATGCTTTTGAAAGTGATGTGGATGAAGCATTGCATGCTTTTAGACTGGGTGAAGCCATCAAGAAAGCTCGCATAGAACAGAACTTGACGCAAGAACAACTTGGTGAGCGTATCGGAGTGAAAAGAGCGCAAATATCTCGATTGGAAAGAGGTTATAGCATAACCATTCCAACTATGAGAAGAGTGTTCAAGGCATTGGGTGTAGTAACTGCAACTATTGACTTGGGAATAGCAGGCAAAGTTGCACTGTGGTAAATCCTTATTATATATGGTGTAAAATGACAGAAAAGACAACAGATCTCATTATATCGAAGTTGCTTGATGCTGCGAATATTGAGCATTACGCAGAATTGATGCCATGTCTTCACACATGGAAAGAGTTAAGGTTGAACCACAAGTAGGGTATTTGAAAAAAAAGGTTCATCACACAAAGACTATGTCTTTTATTAAGAGTAACGCTATGGCGATGTCTGAAAAAAGTTTTTTGTGAAAAAAAGTGCCATATCTGCCATAAATGCCGCAACATGTTAAATGTCAATCATTTAACGGCTGGCAGATACATGGCGGATTCGAGTTGAGAAAGGGAAATGTGACAGCCTGATGAAGCTGAAGAGCACCAATATTCAACTAACGCTTGTCGTGATGTTTGAAGTTAAAAGGTATATTATTAATAGGTACTTTAATTTTTCGATAATGGTAGAGTCTGTTTTCGATAATGGTAGAGTCTGTTTTCGATAATGGTACAGTCTGTTTTCGATAATAGAATTGCTACTTTCCGATTTTGGTAGCATGTTTTTCAGAATATGGTAACTTTTTGTAGCAAATAAGGTTGCGTTTTTCTTCGATTTGCACTACCTTTGTATATTGTATACAAAGAATACATTAAAAAAGTCAAGAGTCTTATGAAACAGAAAGTAATACTATCGGAAAATCTCGAGAGAGACCTCGTGACAGCAATATCAGAATGTGAACACGACAAGATATTTATTCTCACCGATGAGACGACACAGGCAAAGTGTTGGCAAAAGATGCAGGATTTCCGGTCGCTTAAGGGAGCTACGCCGATTGTTATCCTGCCCAATGATACCCACAAGAACCTCGACACCCTTGCCCAGGTGTGGACAGTTTTGAGCCAAGGAGGAGCCACACGCCATTCGCTGATGATAAACCTCGGAGGAGGCATGGTGACCGACCTTGGAGGTTTTGCCGCTTCTACTTTCAAACGTGGCATTGACTTCATTAACATCCCCACAACCCTGCTTGCAATGGTAGACGCCTCGGTTGGAGGAAAGACGGGCATAAACTTCGCTGGACTGAAAAACGAGATTGGCGTGTTCTCCGATAGCCGCTTTGTGATAATCAGCACACAGTTTCTCGACACTCTTGACAGCGGAAATGTGTGCTCCGGCTATGCCGAGATGCTTAAACATGGACTGATATCGAATGAGAAAATGTGGGCAGAGCTTGTAGGCTTCGACCTCATGCGTCCCGATTACTCACAGTTGCAGCGCATGGTGGGCGACTCAATAATAGTAAAGGAGCGCATAGTGGCAGAAGACCCACATGAGCAAGGCATCCGCAAGGCCTTGAACCTCGGTCATACCATAGGCCACGCCTTCGAATCGTTTGCCATGAGACACGATCGCCCCATACTCCATGGCTATGCGGTGGCTTATGGACTTGTGTGCGAATTGTATATGAGTGTGAGAAAGGCTGGATTCCCAACCGAACGCATGCGCCAGACGGTGCGATTCATACTCGACAACTACGGTCGTTTCGATTTCACATGCGACGACTATCCAGAGTTGCTTGAACTTATGCGCCATGACAAGAAAAACACGTCGGGCGTAATTAATTTTACTCTTCTGGGCGGTGTGGGCGATATACGTATCAACCAGACTGCAACCAAAGAGGAGATTGAAGAGGCACTTGACTTCCTGAGAGAGGGATGAATAAAAAAACAGAACTTGCGAAAAACAAAAAAAATGACATTTTGACTTATGGATATAGAAAGAGTTAAGCAAATACGCTTAAAGCAAGATGGACTATCGAAAACACTTGGAATGGAGTTTCTTTCTACCGACGACCCCGACACCTGTCAGGCACGTATGAAAGTAGACGAACGCAACCGCCAGGTGTTTGGTTTTTTGAGTGGCGGAGCAACGCTCGCCCTCGCCGAGAATCTTACGGGAGTGGGGTCGATGACTTTATGTCCTGATAAAATATGTGTCGGCATTAACGTCAGTGGAAGTCATGTGAAGGCAGTGCTCGAAGGCGACACCGTGACCGCAACTGCCCGCATTCTGCATCATGGCAAGACGCTCCACCAATGGCATGTGGACATACGCAATGAGGCGGGCGACTTGATATCGTCGGTCGAAGTGACCAATTTTGTTATGAATGGTAAAAAAGCAGACAAATAAAAGCACACAATGAGTTTTGTATATTATCGTCTGCCGCATACAACGCAGGTCTATCGCAATCGACTCACATCTGAGCCTGAAGAAATAGCGTCGCTCGCTGAACTCAACGGGCGGCGCGGTTTCGTTATCGCCCCTTTCGCTCCCTCGGCCACTTGCCCCATATTACTTATGCCGACCGACTGGGAGACGGTAGACCCAATGGCAGATGCTGGTGGTGAACCACATCTCTTCGATGTCGATTCTGCCAGCGAGCACAAACGCTATGCAGTGGATTTCGAGAACTACCACGCACAGTTGCTCGACGGCACTTTCTCGAAGATAGTGCTTGCACGCAGCGAGCTGCTCACCGCATCGGAACCAATTTCAGCTCTTACACTTTTTGTGCGTGCCTGCCGCAAGTATCCACGTATGTTTGTGGCTCTGTTTTCTACACAACGTAGCGGCACGTGGCTCGTTGCCACTCCCGAAATACTTGTCAGTGGCAAGACGGGCGATATGCAGACAATGGCCCTTGCTGGCACAATGCGCCTGAGCGGCAAGGAACTGGGCTTTGATGTTACAGGAAGTGGGGTGGGCAAGGACTCGATTCACTGGAGCACAAAAAACATTCAAGAGCAACGCTATGTGGAGACCTACATCACGGAGCGCATAGAGGATTATGCTGCCGACTTCGACGTCGTTGGTCCATACACGGCGCGTGCTGGAGACCTTGTGCACTTGCGTTCCGACATACGTTTCCGCCTTAACGACACGTCGCATTTAGGCGACCTGCTCAACGAACTACATCCAACTCCTGCTGTTTGCGGCATACCAAAGGATATGACTCGCGACTTCATCGTGAGCAACGAGTCGGCACCGCGTGGCTACTATAGTGGATTCTCGGGTATGCTCGACCCCGACGGCACCACCTCGCTCTTTGTCACCCTACGCTGTATGCGCATAGGAAAGACCGAAGCCCACATTACGCCCGACGATGCCTTGGCAACCGACTTCACCCTGTATGCGGGCGGCGGACTGCTGAAGGATAGCGACGAGCAGTCGGAATGGGAAGAGACCGAGGCAAAAATGAATACAATGCTACAGACATTCAAACAATAATTATGTTCAGCAACAAAGAGAATATAAACATACTGACATCCCTGCTTATAGAATATGGTGTAGTCGATGCCGTGGTGTGTCCAGGCAGTCGCAATGCTCCTATTGTGCACAATCTCAGCCAGTGTGGAGCTATACATTGTCATCCAGTCACCGATGAACGCTCTGCCGGATTCTATGCCCTCGGATTGGCACAAGCCACTCGCCGTCCAACGGTGGTGTGTGTCACGTCGGGAACAGCACTTCTAAACCTTGCCCCTGCTGTTGCTGAGGCTTACTATCAGCACAAGCCACTCGTTGTGGTGTCTGCCGACCGACCGCAACAGTGGATTGACCAGCTCGACGGTCAGACTCTTCCGCAGCCCGACGCACTCGGGCGTTTTGTGCGAAAGGCGGTGTCGCTGCCCGAACCACACGCATGTAGCAGTCAAGACAGTCGGCATGGTGAGGAAAGTTGGCTGTGTCGCCGTCTTGTTGGCGAGGCACTTCTTGCCGCCACATGTCGTCAGCCATCGCCAGTGCATATCAACGTGCCTGTCAGTGAACCTCTATTTACGTTTGATATGGATAGCTTGCCACAAGTGGGCAGATTCGCCATGAACCGAATCGGTGGACTGATGGATGGGGCAAAAGATGCATTAGAGCGTTTTTTAGCTGCCAAGCGCCCGATGATAGTGATAGGTCAGATGGCTGAAGGTTCCGTGTCGTCTGCCACAATCAATAGGCTGACGAGTAGTTATGTGGTATTTGCCGAACCGTTGTCAAATCCGTCGTATACAACAGTGCATTTCGACGAGGCTGTGCGTAGTCTGGCTTCAATGTCCCCAGCTGAAGCCTCGCAATATACCCCCGACTATATATTATATGTGGGCGACACCATTGTCAGCAAGCCCACACGTCGCTGGCTCAGAGCCTCCAATGCTCCGTCGTGTGTAGTCACCGCCGACGCCCTCGACATTCACGACCCGCTGATGAGTCTTGAGAGTGTGTTGGAATGTGGTGAAAACGATATTGACCGACTTTTATTCACATTGTGTGAGGCAAAACAAGCCGACGACTCACAGACAACATATCTCTCAAACTGGAAGAATCTGCTCGACCAGTGTGCCGCACATGCCGAGACTTATGAGCCTGCATATTCGCAGATGGCAGTGGTGAAGTATTTCGAGGAGCAACTTGCCGACCTCGACCTCGACATTCATGTGCATTATGCCAACAGCACAGCAATAAGACTCGCGTGTGTCTATGCCCAACACTATGTGTGGTGCAATCGTGGAGTAAATGGCATTGAAGGTTCGCTCTCTACTGCTGCCGGATTCTCCATAGCCACCGACGACATGACAGTGTGCGTGATTGGCGACCTGAGTTTCTTCTACGACCAGAATGCTTTATGGAACAATAATCTGCGCGGCAATCTGCGCATAATCCTGCTCAACAACAATGGGGGCGGTATATTCAGGCAGTTACCAGGGCTGGACAGTAGTCCTGTGGCTGACTCGTTTGTGGCAGCGCGCCATGAGACAACAGCCCAAGGCATATGCACTCAGAACGATGTGGGCTATCTTGCGGCTCACAACCTGAGCGAGATGCAGATTGGAGTGGTGACGCTGTTGACGCGCCAGAGTGAGCGGCCAATGCTGCTTGAGGTGTTCACAGATGCCGAAATAGACGCGAAGACACTTGCCGACTATTTTCGCTTGCGAAACTTAAAATAATTATATAAGTAGCAGTTCAGAATTATCTTTACATATAGTAGGATTGTCACTCATATATAAAAATAAATATGAGCTATACTTAAAATTGTCAATAAAGATAAAACAAAATAAAAACGATGGAAAAAAGAAATTGGTTGCCCATACAGGGATTCGACTTTAAGGAAATTCTTTTCGAGGAATTCAATGGTATTGCCAAGATAACAATCAACCGCCCACGCTATCGCAATGCCTTCACACCCCGCACCACGTGGGAGATGTCGCAGGCTTTCGCATGGTGTCGCGAGGCGCAGCGCATCAGTGTAGTAATACTCACTGGAGCCGGCGACAAGGCTTTCTGTTCTGGCGGCGACATGCACGTGAAGGGTCGTGGTGGATATGTCGGCGACGACGGTGTGCCACGTCTTAATGTGCTCGATGTGCAGAAGCAGATACGCTCGTTGCCAAAACCAGTGATAGCCATGGTCAACGGCTATGCCATTGGTGGTGGTCATGTGCTCCACCTAATGTGCGACCTAACTATAGCCAGCGAGAATGCCATCTTTGGACAGACAGGTCCTAAAGTAGGCTCGTTCGACGCTGGTTTCGGTGCAAGCTATTTGGCTCGCATCGTAGGACAGAAGAAGGCGCGCGAGATATGGTTCATGTGTCGCCAGTATTCGGCTTTCGAGGCTGAACGTATGGGAATGGTCAACAAGGTTGTGGCGTTCGACCAGTTGGAAGACACTTGTGTGGAGTGGGCAGAGACAATGATGGAGCGCTCGCCACTCGCATTGCGTATGATAAAGGCAGGACTCAACGCCGAACTCGACGGTCAGGCTGGTATACAGGAACTTGCTGGCGATGCAACAATGCTTTATTACATGCTCGACGAGGCACAAGAGGGCGGCAAAGCGTTTTTGGAGAAGCGCAAGCCCGACTTCAGCAAATACCCGAAATTGCCATAAATACAGAACATTCATGGCAGATAGACTGCAAAATGTCGCAATCTGCCATGAATCTGCCAGCCATTAAGTAGGTGAAACACAGTTTGTTGCAAGCTTTATGTCACTTATGTCACTTTTTTTAAGAAAAACAAAAAAACTCGTAGCACGTTAAAAATAAGAACGAGCTACGAGTTTTTTTTGTTTTCGTATCCTTACAACCAATTAGTTAGGTTATAAAATGTGGTTGTTTAGTCCTGGATGTCCCATCCCACAGCCGAAGCACCGAGAACGGCAGCCGACGAACCGTCGAGACCAGAAACGAGGAACTTAGCCTTGCCCTTGTATATCTTGAGCACAGTCTCGTCGTAAGCCTTCTTGATAGGATTCATGATGAGGTCGCCAGCCTTTGTCAAGCCACCGAAGAAGATGAATGCTTCGGGAGAAGAGAAAGCTGCGAAATTGGCGCATGACTCGCCGAGCAGACGGCCAGTGAACTCATAAATCTCGTGAGCCAGTTTGTCGCCCTTGCCAGCAGCCATAGCTACGTCGTAGGAAGTGATGGTCTGTGGGTCAAGCTCGCGGAGCAATGAAGGCTCGTCGCTGTTGGCGAGGAACTCGCGTGCAGAGCGTGCCACACCAGTTGCAGAGCAGTAGGTCTCCAAGCATCCGCAGCGACCGCATCCGCAAGTACGTCCGTTCTCCTTAACGATGACGTGTCCAAGCTCGCCAGCGAAACCGTCGCTACCGTAAACCAGCTGACCGTTAACCACGATGCCAGAGCCTACGCCAGTGCCGAGAGTGATAACGATGAAGTTTTTCATGCCGCGTGCAACACCGTAGGTCATCTCGCCGATAGCAGCAGCGTTGGCATCGTTGGTAAGTGCAACGGGGATGCCGAGTTTTTCTGAGAACATCTTTGCCAAAGGCACAACACCATTGCGACCCCACTCCAAGTTGGGAGCGAACTCCACAGTTCCGTTATAGTAGTTGCCGTTAGGAGCACCGATGCCCATAGCCTTGATTTTCTCTATGCCGCCCACCTGGTCGATGATGATTTGTAGAGCCTCGCAAGATGCGTCTACATAGGTCTGTGCGTCCTCGCCATAACCCTGTGTCTTGATGGCTGTTGTAGCCTTGATGTCGCCACGGCTGTCAACAATACCAAATACTGAGTTTGTACCGCCGAGGTCCAAACCTATTACATACGGTTTCAATGATTCTTCTGTCATGATTTGTAGTTTTATTTTTGTAAATTAATAGTAAAAGACAACTTGTCGGGATATGTGGAGCTGGTAAAGGTAAATTATTGTTTATCATGTTTCGATACAGTCAACTCCCATACAGCCCGAGTTTCAAGGCAAAGGTATTAAAAATGTTGTAATCGGACAAAGTTTTAAGGATAAAATTTGTCTATATCGCATAAAATTTGCAATTTTGCACTCGTTATGCAGTTACCAATTCAATTAGATATTTTAGACTTCGTATTCAAAGGAATACTTATCGGCATCATGGCATCGGCTCCGATGGGACCAGTGGGGGTGCTTTGCATACAACGCACGCTTAACAAGGGTCGCTGGTATGGGTTTATCACTGGCATAGGCGCTTGTGTGAGCGACATCATATATGCGCTATTTACAGGCTTCGGCATGAGTTTCGTCATGGACTTTGTAGGCAATGAGCGCAATCGCTTCTTGCTTCAGATTAGTGGCAGTGTGGTTTTGTTGCTCTTCGGCATATATTGTTATAGGTCGAACCCCACTAAGAATATACATAAGAGTACGAAAAACCAGAAAGGCACGCTCGTGCACAATGGTGTGACGGCATTCCTTGTAACGCTGTCCAATCCGCTCATCATCTTTCTCTTCATCTTTCTCTTCGCCCAGTTTGCCTTTGTGGTACCCAAACGTCCGTTGGAGATGTCGGTTGGCTATGCGAGTGTAGTGGGAGGAGCATTGCTGTGGTGGTTTGGATTGACCTGGCTCATTGATAAGGTGCGTGGCAAATTTGACAAAAACGGCATTCTGCTCATCAACCGTGTGGTGGGATGTATCGTGGTGATTTTCTCGGTAATCATGCTGTTGGGAACAGTGTTCAATCTTTATACACTTCCATATTAATAAGCAAATGTATTATTAAAAAATATGGAGAAATGGAAATATTGAAAGTCTTAGGCTTGCAAGCTGCTTCAATATTTCCATTTTTCAATGTCTAAATCTTTTCAACATCAACATAATGTTCATAGCTCAAGAATTACGCAAGAAGAGCACAGCTGAATACGTGCTCTATATGTGGCAGGTGGAGGACATCATTCGCGCCTATGGCTGCCAACTGTCAAGAATAAAAAATGAATATATAGCGCGCTTCGCCGACTACACCGACGAGCAGCGCGAGGAGATGGTCGACTGGTATGGCGACCTCATCACGATGATGAACTCGGAGGGTAAGCGCGAGAAGGGCCATCTGACAATCAACCAGATTGTGGTGCAGGACATGAACGATTTGCACAACCAGCTGTTGCAAAGCACACGCTTCCCGTTCTACAACTCCGAGTATTATAAGGTGTTGCCATTTATAGTGGAGCTGCGCAACCGCGGCGACAAGGACGTGAACGAGATAGAGACATGTCTGAATGCTCTCTATGGCACAATGATGCTGCGCCTTCAGAACAAGAAACTAAGTCCCGACACCGAGCACGCCATAAAGGAAATATCTACTTTCCTTGGTATGCTCAGCGACTATTATATAAAGGACAAGAACGAGGGACTGAAGTTTGACGACGACGAGGAAATGTAAACACGCCCATTTAGGAGAATCCATTCTTTGTCATTTGCTTAATTTTCAGTAACTTTGCACCCTCAAAACAGAATATTATGAATCAAGAAATAGAACGCAGGCGAACCTTCGCCATTATATCTCACCCTGACGCCGGTAAGACAACGCTCACCGAGAAGTTCCTTCTCTTTGGTGGACAGATTCAGGTGGCAGGTGCAGTAAAGAACAACAAGATACGCAAGACTGCCACATCCGACTGGATGGAGATTGAGAAGCAGCGTGGTATCTCAGTGTCAACATCAGTAATGGAGTTCGACTACGAGGGTTATAAAATCAATATCCTCGACACCCCGGGTCACCAAGACTTCTGCGAGGATACCTATCGCACACTGACTGCTGTAGACTCTGCCATCATCGTGGTAGACGGCGCGAAGGGTGTGGAGACCCAGACACGCAAGCTCATGGAGGTGTGCCGTATGCGCAACACTCCGGTGATTATCTTTATCAACAAGATGGACCGCGAGGGTCGCGACCCGTTCGACTTGTTGGACGAGCTTGAGGAAGAGCTCAAGATAAATGTGCGCCCGTTGTCGTGGCCTATCAACATCGGTGTCAAGTTCAAGGGTGTGTATAATATCTACGAGAACAAGCTCGACCTTTTCAAGCCCGACAAGCAGCGAGTGACTGAGAAGGTGGAGGTGGATATCAACTCTGAGGAATTGGAGGCGCATATTGGCGACCAGGATGCGCAGCAATTGCGCGACGATGTGGAGTTGATAGATGGCGTGTATCCCGAATTCGACGTAGAGACTTATCGTTCTGCCGAGGTGGCTCCAGTGTTCTTCGGTTCGGCACTCAACAACTTCGGTGTGCAGGAACTCCTGAATTGTTTTGTGAAGATAGCCCCGTCGCCGAAGCCTACAAAGGCAGAGGAGCGCGAGGTGCAGCCCGAAGAGAACAAGTTCACAGGCTTCATCTTCAAGATTACGGCTAATATCGACCCCAACCACCGCTCTTGTATTGCCTTCTGCAAGGTGTGCAGTGGCAAGTTCGAGCGCAACAAGCCTTATTTGCATGTGCGTCAGGGCAAGACCCTGAGATTCTCGTCGCCCACACAGTTTATGGCTCAGCGCAAGAGCACCATCGACGAGGCATGGCCTGGCGACATCGTCGGTCTTCCCGACAACGGCATCTTCAAGATTGGCGACACATTGACAGAGGGAGAGAAGCTCCACTTCCGCGGATTGCCTTCGTTCTCGCCAGAGATGTTCAAATATATTGAAAACGACGACCCAATGAAGTCGAAGCAATTGGAGAAAGGTATCAACCAGCTTATGGACGAGGGTGTGGCACAGTTGTTTGTCAACCAGTTTAATGGCCGCAAGATTATAGGCACGGTAGGTCAGTTGCAGTTTGAGGTTATTCAGTATCGTCTGGAGAATGAGTACAACGCGAAATGCCGTTGGGAACCGGTTCATCTGCACAAGGCGTGCTGGATAGAGAGCGACGACCCCGAGGAACTCGACCAGTTTAAGAAGCGCAAGTATCAGTATATGGCAAAGGACCGCGACGGACGCGACGTGTTCCTTGCCGACTCAGGCTATGTGCTGTCGATGGCTCAACAGGACTTCAAGCACATCAAGTTCCACTTCACCAGTGAGTTTTAGTCAGTCAGCATACCAAAAGAGGCTATGGCAAAACGCCATAGCCTCTTTTGGTATGCTGACTTTGTTATTGTCCTTTCAAGAAGTTGCCTACAATAGTGTGTCCCTCGGGTGTCAGAACACTCTCGGGATGGAATTGTATTCCGTGTATGTCGTGTGACTTATGTCGTAGTGCCATTATTTCGCCATCGTCCGACATTGCTGTCACTTCGAGGCAATCGGGCAGCGAGTCCTTAGCCACCACCCAACTGTGGTAGCGTCCCATTTTCACTCTTTCGGGCAGACCGTTGAACAGATAGTCGTTGCCGAATTGTGTGCCTTCGGTCTGAATGCCGTGATACACATCCTTCAAGTTTTCGATTCTTGCCCCAAACACTTCGCCTATGGCTTGATGGCCGAGACATACGCCAAGGATGGGTTTGCGTCCTGCGTAGGTGCGTATAACGTCGAGCAATAGTCCAGCTTCAGACGGTATGCCAGGTCCAGGACTAAGTATAATCTTGTCGTATTGTTCAAGGTCGCTCATTTTGAACATGTCGTTTCTCACCACCGTCACCTCGGCATGAAGTTCCTTCAGCAGGTGGGCGAGATTGTAGGTGAATGAGTCGTAGTTGTCGATAATTACTATTTTCATCGTATGTTGTTTTAGTTTACATCTTCTCGGCTTCGGCTATTGCCTTGCGCAGTGCTCCAAGCTTGTTGTTCACTTCCTGTAGCTCATACTCCACATTGCTCTTTGCCACAATGCCGCCACCAGCCTGAAACCATAGTTCTCCGCCACGGCTCACGAATGTGCGTATGGTGATGGCTTGGTTGAGGTTGCCGTTCATTCCTATGAAGCCCACGCATCCGCCGTAGGCACCCCGGTTGTGAGGCTCAAGTTGGGATATTATCTGCATGGCTCTCACCTTTGGTGCTCCCGACAGAGTTCCGGCAGGGAAGGTGTCGATGAATGCCTTTATAGGGTCGGCTCCATTGTCGAGCAGTCCGCCCACGCGGCTCACGAGATGCACCACATGCGAATAGTATTGCAGGTCTTTGTAGAAGTCGACCTTTACATTGTGGCAGTTGCGCGAGAGGTCGTTGCGTGCTAGGTCCACGAGCATCACATGTTCGGCGTTCTCCTTAGGGTCGTTGCGCAGAAATTCTGCTGCTCGACGGTCGGCATCGGCATCTCCAGTGCGTCGTGTTGTGCCCGCTATTGGGTCGATGAATGCCTTGCCGTTCTCAATGCGGCAGTGGGTTTCGGGCGACGAACCGAAGATGCGGAATCCACCGAAGTCGAAATAGAACAGGTATGGACTTGGGTTGATGCTCCTCAGTGCACGGTAGAGTTTGAAGTCGTCGCCCTCGTAGTGTTGCACAAATCGCCGAGAGAGCACCACCTGAAACACGTCGCCGCGAAGACAGTGCTGAATGCCGCGCCGTATGTTGTCACGGTGCTCGTCGTCGCTTAGTGGCGAGGAGCATTCGCCTATAGAGCGAAATCCGAAGTCCTGTTCCGAGGGTGAGTTGATAGACCGCACTATGTCGGCAATCACCTTTTCGCCGCCAAGCGTTATCAGTTTCAGTTGGCTGTTGAAGTGGTCGAACACGATGATGTCCCTATACATTATATATAATATGTCGGGTGCGTCGTTTTCTTCTTTAGTCTCGTCCTTCACGTTGATATGTTCAAAATATCGCACTGCGTTGAAGGTTGTATATCCGAACAGTCCGTAAGTGTCGGCGTCGTCGCCCTGGATGTTGAATAGTTTTATGAATGTGTTGATGGCTTTGTCGCATGTGTATTCGTCGTCGACGACATGCTGTAGCACAGTGCCATCGGGCAGCTTCATTGTTGCCACGCCATGTCCAATGGCTATGCTTCCGATAGGATGTATGCCAATGAAGGAGTGGCTGTTCTGTCGGTCGTGATAGTCGGAGCATTCCATCAGTGCGCTTTGCACCCCCTTGTAGCGCAGTCGCATATAAAGCGACACGGGAGTGTATAGGTCGGCGAGCAAAGATTGTGCCGTAGTATTATAAGTGTATTTTAATTTAGAAGTTTCCATATTCACCTGCCATTTTTTTATTGTTGAGATAAGTTTCCACGTCTTTGTCGCCACGTCCGCTTACGGTAAGCACCACCACGTCGTCGTTTTTGAACCTCATGTGTTGTAGTGCGGCAATGGCGTGAGCCGACTCGATGGCTGGTATGATGCCCTCCATTCGTGTCAGTTCGTAGCCACCTCTTATCGCTTCGTTGTCTTTTATGGCTAATACCTTCACCCGTCCTTGTTCGGCGAGGTTGGCGTGCATAGGTCCGATGCCTGGATAGTCGAGTCCGGCACTGATAGTGAATGCCTCCTTAATTTGTCCGTCGTCGGTTTGCATGACGAGTGTTCGTGCTCCGTGCAGTATGCCCTCCGAACCACAATGGATTGTGGCAGCAGTATGATTGGTGTCAGTGCCATATCCAGCAGCCTCGGCAAGCACAATTTTCACCTTCTCGTTGTCGACGTAGTGATATATTGTTCCGGCAGCATTGCTTCCGCCGCCAATACAAGCAATGAGATAGTCGGGATAGTCGCGTCCAATCTTTTCTTTGAGTTGCCATTTCAGTTCCTCCGAGATAATGCTCTGCATGCGTGCCACGATGTCGGGGTAGGGGTGTGGTCCCATTGTAGAACCAACGATATAAAAGGTGTCCTTCGGGTGGCAACACCAGTCGCGTATTGCTTCGGAGCAAGCGTCGCTCAATGTCATGTTGCCTGTGGTCACGGGGTGCACCTTTGCGCCGAGCATACGCATACGTTCCACGTTGGTGTGTTGGCGCTGTACGTCGGTTTTGCCCATGAATATCTCGCACTTCATGTCCATCAGCGCGCATACCGTGGCAGTAGCCACTCCGTGTTGTCCGGCTCCAGTCTCGGCAATAATGCGTGTCTTGCCCATTTTTTTTGCCATAAGAATCTGTCCTATGGTGTTGTTAATCTTGTGGGCGCCGGTGTGGTTGAGGTCCTCGCGCTTCAGATACAGTTGGCAACCGTATTTCTGGCTTAGGCGCCGTGCGTAGTATAATGGCGATGGTCTGCCCACATAGTCGCGCAATAGTGAGCGATATTCGGTCTTGAACTCCTCGCTCTCGATGATTGGCAGATAAGCCTCCTGTAGGTCGGTGACACACTTGTATAATATCTCGGGGACGTAGGCACCGCCGAAACGTCCGTAAAAGCCATTTGTGGGTGTTGACTGGTATTTGTTGGTCATATGTTTTGAAATAGATGATGGGATGATAGTGTTTATTTTTTTAGATCGTCGAGCAGTTGCTCCATTGCTTCTTTGGGGGTCTGGGTGGTTTGTAGCAGAGAGACAAACTTGCTGCCTATTATCGCGCCTGCCGCGTTCTGTTGAGCACTTTGCAGAGTTTGGCGGTTGCTTATTCCGAAGCCTATCATGCGTGGGTTGCGCAGGTGCATGTCGTTGATGCGTCGGAAATAAGCCTGTTTGGCGTCGTCGAAACTTTGTTGTGCTCCGGTGATGCTCGCCGAACTAACCATATAGATGAATCCGTCGGTGTGCTCGTCGATGAAGCGTATGCGCTCTTCTGTTGTCTCGGGCGTTATCATCATTATGCAACGCAGGTCGTAGCGGTCGGCAAGTGGTTTTATCTCGCGCAGATAGTCGTCGAACGGCAGGTCGGGAATGATAAATCCAGCTACTCCGCTCTCAACACAACTCTGGCAGAAACGTTCATATCCATAGTGCATAACGACGTTTAGATAACCCATCAATACGAGTGGTATGTTCACCTGCTCCTTGATGGTTTTCAGTTGGCTGAAAATGGTGGAGAGTGTCATGCCATTCTTTAGTGCCACAGTTCCGGCACTCTGTATGACGGGACCATCGGCGAGAGGGTCGCTGAACGGTATCCCCACCTCAATCATGTCGATGCCATGGTTTTGGAGTGTGAGTATCACGTCGGCAGTCATGTCCACCCTTGGACAGCCAGCACAGAAATAAAGCGACAAAAGCTTGCGTTCGCCTCGTTCTGAAAACAATCTGTTTATCTTGTTCATGTTATTTGTTGCTTGTGTTATTCTTTGGTTATATTAATTGCTTGATGAAGCTTTTTAGCAGCTCCACGTCTTTCACTCCAGGCTCTGTCTCGAAGCGAGAGTTAAGGTCGACTCCGGCAAACATCTCATGTCTAATGTTATTGATTCGGTTTGCGTCGTCGACGCTTATGCCTCCGCTCAGCAGAAAGGGAGTGTTGCCGTTGTAGGCATCGAGAAGAGTCCAGTCGAATTGCTGTCCGCTTCCTCCATGGCTTTGGCATTTTGTGTCGAATACAAACATGTCAACCGTCTCCTCATACTCAGCACACTTTTTGAAATCGTCGGTGTTGGCAATGCTTATCGCCTTGAATATTTCAAGTTTTCGGCGTATATCGGGTATGAGCGTTGCTCTAAGGTTGCGTATGAAAGTAGGCGATTCTGTTCCGTGCAACTGTATTGCGTCCAGACTGTAGTTTACCACTCGTGTGATGATATCCTGTGTTGTAGAGTCGACGAACACTCCCACTTTATTAATATGAGGCATGTTGTCGGCTGTTGCGAGATGGCTCATTGTGGAGTTAGCAGTATCGGGTAACAATTCCGATAGCGACGTTTTCGTGCCAACGTAGCGTTTGCTCGACGGGCAGAATATGAAGCCCATATAATCGATGGGCAACTTGGCTACAGTTTTGATATTGTTTGCCTGGCTCATGCCACAGACCTTAATGAGAATGTCTTTAGTCATGTTTTTTCTACTTTATGAAATTCTTTAATGTCTCTGCGGGGTTGGTCTCCTTCATAAATCGTTCGCCCATCAAGAATCCATGATAGCCTGCGAGCCGTAAGGCTTCGAGAGTGGCGGTGTCCTTTAGTCCGCTCTCGCTCACTCGGCATGCGTCCTTGGGCAGGCGGCTCGACAGTAGAAATGAAGTTTGCACGTCGGTATGGAACGTTCCGAGGTGGCGATTGTTTATGCCGCAAAGGTCGGGTTGAAGGTCGGCGTATTCGGTTTCGCTCTCACTGTGCATTTCGAGTAGCACCTCCAGTCCCAACTCATGAGCCATGTCTATTAGTAATCGACACTCGTCTTTCTTCAGGCAGGCAGCAATCAAGAGCACTGCTGAGGCTCCACACATTCTGGCCTCGAAGAGTTGGTATTCGTCTACGATAAAATTCTTATAGAGAATAGGTAGCGTCACGCCCGACTCCCGTGCCGTGACAATGTCTTTGTCTTTGCCTCCGAAATAAGGCAGGTCGGTGAGAATACTCAGTGCCGAAGCTCCTGCATTTTGGTAGCCAAGCGGAATAGTGGCAGCGTCGGCATTTTCCTTAATCCATCCCTTCGACGGGGAGCGTCGTTTAAATTCGGCTATTATACCGTTATGACTTTGCAAAAGAGCCTGCCTCATTGACGGAACAATTTCGCCACGTTCAAGTATGCGCTCCACATCGCGGTGTATGTCGTGTTCAGTGTATGCTTCTTTATGAAGCTCGATGTCAACACGCTTGCGGGCTACGATTTCTTCCAATATATCCATGATAAAAAAAACTTCAGCTGTTAATCTCCTTGAACTTCTTGAATGTGGCCAATGCTCGTCCGCTTTCTATCGACTCTCGTGCAATGTTGACACATTCCTCAATAGATTTTGTGCCGCGTTCGAAAGTTTGTATGCCAAAGGCTGCATTGGCTATAACGATGTTTTTCTGTGCTGGCAGTGCACGGTTCTCAAGCACGGCGTCGAAAATTTGTGCAGCCTCTTTTTCTGTAGCTCCGGCAACGAGTTCTTCGGGCAATGCCTTGTTCATGCCGAGGTCGGCTGGCGAGAATAGTCGTTCGTATTGGTTGGTGGCAACCTTGAAGTCGCCGGTGAGCGAAATCTCATCGTAGCCGTCGATGCTGTTCACTATGGCATAGTCTACTCCAATTCGCTTGTATACCTCGCTGTATAGCTTCATTTGGTCGAGAGTGGCAACTCCGAGCAATTGGCATTTGGGCTGTGAGGGATTAACAAGTGGGCCGAGCAGGTTGAAACATGTGGGAAACTGCAAAGCCTTGCGTATCGGACCAACATGTTTCATAGCCTTGGCAAAAAGTTGAGCGTGCAGGTATACTATGCCACACTCGTGAATGGAGCGGTTGAGTTGGTCGATGTCGGCAGTGAATTTCACACCGTGTTGTTCTATTACGTTAGATGCGCCAGACGTGGAAGTGGCTGAGTAGTTGCCGTGTTTAGCCACCTTATAGCCTGCACCGGCGATGACAAAACATGATGTGGTGGAGATGTTGAAAGTGTTCTTGCGGTCGCCGCCTGTGCCCACCACGTCGATATAGCGGTCGCAGTCGAGCACGGCAGGAACGCCAGTTGCCAATATTCCGTCGCGGAATCCGAGCAGCTCGTCAACCGTCACACCACGCATCTGTAGGGCTGTGAGCATAGCCGAAATCTGTTCGGCAGGGTAGTCGTCGTGTGTTATGCCGAGAAGTATCTGTTTGGTCTCTTCACGCTGGAGCTTTTCACCAGCGATAATCTTTTCAAGCATTTGTTTCATGGTTTCCATATGCCAATATTTTTAATGTGTTTTTATACTTTATTGTGTGATATAAAAAAAGACCCGCCGTGTGAACGACAGGTCTTCTTGCTTTATCTCTTTTATGAAAATAATGCGTAGGAGCTACCGACTCACGACTTTTTTAATCTTGAGTTGCGCCACCACCAAAGTGTAATTTGAGCATTATTCATAATAATCTATTGTTTAATTATTTATATGTATACGGCTTCTTGATACATTGTATGTGTCAAGAAGATTTAGATTTTATCTGTTTGCAAAAGTAATGCTTTTGGTGTTAATCTGCAAGAAAAACGTAAGAAAAGTTTGATTATTGTATACTAAATTGTGCTTGATAAGTTTTTTTTGTGAGTTATTACCGCTATATACATTATATATAATAAAAAAGCAGATTATTTTTGAGTGTTACATAATAAAAGCCAGATTTGGGCGTTATGATAATATAACTAATCAATTTAAGCTGCCTATGAAATATTTTACCAAAGATGAAATCAAGCCATCAGAGCAAACTCTCAACATCATACGCCAGATAGCCTACAGCTACGGAATGATGAAAGCGGGCGGGCATAAAAAGACTTATTGCATTAACTAAATTAAAACCATAAAACAACAAAAGAATGGAAACATTAATATCACCTTCGCTGTTGTCGGCTAACTTCATTGATTTGAAGACAGACATTGAAATGATAAACAACAGCGAGGCCGACTGGCTTCACCTCGACATTATGGACGGAGTGTTTGTTCCAAACATTTCATTCGGTTTTCCAGTGATTAACGCAATAGCCAAGATCTGCAAGAAGCCGCTTGATGTGCATCTGATGATTGTACACCCCGAGAACTATATCAAGCAGGTTGCTGCTACGGGGGCGATGATGATGAATGTTCATTATGAGGCTTGTCTGCACTTGCATCGTACAGTGCAGGAGATTCACAACGCTGGCATGAAGGCGGGTGTGACGCTCAATCCGTCGACACCGATAAGTGTGCTCGAAGATATTATATGCGATGTTGACATGGTGCTTCTCATGGGTGTTAACCCAGGCTTTGGCGGCCAGAAGTTCATTGAGAACACAGTGGACAAGACACGCCGTTTGCGCCAGCTTATCGACCAGAAGCACAGTAAGGCTGTCATACAAATCGACGGCGGTGTGAATGGCGAGACAGCTCCGCGTCTTGTAGAGGCGGGTGCCGATGTGCTTGTCAGTGGAAGCTATGTGTTCAAGGCTGCCGACCCAGCACAGACCATACACGATTTGAGATATTGTGGCGGTATGGAATAAATCGGCTACAATGACAACACTTTGGTTGTGATGATTTTAAACAACCAAAGTGTTGTCATTGTCTTTTTTATATATCAAGTTGTTTTTTTAACCAAGTTATTTTTTTAACCCAAGTTATTTTTATACCAATTGTAGTACAATATTGTTCGACTGTGCCATGCGGCGCATGTTGAGCAACGCATAGCGCATACGTCCGAGTGCAGTGTTTATGCTAACACTCGTTGTGTCGGCAATTTCCTTGAATGATAGTTGTTGGTAGAAGCGCATATACACCACTTCGCGCTGCGACGGTGGCAGAGCGTCGAGCAGTCGACGCACGTCTTTCATTGTCTGTGAGTTGACATAATGGCTCTCGATGGAGCCAACAAGAACGTCGGTTCCACCAATGTTTGAAAGGTCGTTGTCGCCAGGCACATCCACAATATGTTTGGTAGCTTGTTCACGATACCAGTCCATGATGGCATTGTGGGCAATGCGCATTATCCACGCCCCAAACTTGCCGGTGGTCTCGTAGCGTCCTTCCTGAAGGCGTGTAATCACCTTGAAGAAGGTCTCTTGGAAGATGTCGTTGGCAGTCTCGTGGTCGTGTACGACAAAAAGTATGTATGAGAATAGCTTCGACTGGTTGCGTTGCAACAAGAGGTCGAAGGCACGGTTATTCCCCTCAACGTATGATAAGGCCAACTCTTCGTCGGTCATATCTTGCAAATTCTTCATTTTCTTAAATTAATTTTTTATTAAGTAAATGTGTTTCGATAGGCGATAGGGGATTTTAAATTGATTAAAAGTGAAAGCTGTCTCGTTAAAATACCCCACAAAGGTAAGGTATTTTAACGAGACAGCCAAAATTTTCGATAATGTTTTTTTCTTACTTTTTATCTTACTACAACTTTCTTGCCGTTGACTACGTAGACTCCAGCACTAAGTCGTATGTGCTCCACAACGCCAGCCTCGGTCTTGACAAATGCCACCTTGCTGCCATTGATACCATATACAGAAACGTTGCTTGCCTCAGTTGTCTTGACAAGAATCTCGCCCTTTCCACCGCGTACGAATGCAGGTGAAGAAGTGTATTTGTCGTCGATGGCAACATAGTTTTTGCCTGCCACGTAAGTGTACTGGCTGAGCGGTCTCATGTTGAAATAGTCTGTGCCGTCGGCATAAGGTAACTCCCATGAGGTGAGTGTCGTTGGAATGTCGAAGAAGGTGTTGGTTTCCTTGTCGAAGCTATAGAAATAGCCCATGATGCAACGGCTGCCAACCTGCTCTGGAGTCAAGGTCTCTGAGAGGTATGTAATGGCTCCACCTCCCTCGATTTCTGCCTCAACGAATTTTGGATAGTAGCTGAGAGTCTCGCAGTTCTCTCCAATAATCTCATAGCACAGCACAGCAGTCTCGCCATCGTTGCGTATGCCGTAGGTGAACACCACTTCGTCGTCGACAACAACGGGTGCCTTAACCTTTGTAAGCACCGGACCATCAGCACTCATGTAGCCATATACAGCCTTCTCTGTCTCGAACACGTCGGGAGTGATGTTGCATGTGGCACTTACTATAGTATATATAGGTTGTGGTTTGTGTACCTTTTCCACCTCAAACTTCTGTGCATTGATAAGTTCCTCGCCCTCATTGCGTGTTGTTACCCAAACGTAGAGGTTGCCCGGTTTCAACGTGCCAACATTAAGTGTTAGTTCAACGGTCTCGCCCGCTGGTACCGAAACATTGCAATAGTCGAATGGATCGCTACATTTCTCGTTGTTTTCGCTGACATAGTAGTCGATAATTCCCTCATAGTCCAGGTCGCCATGATTAGTGATGGTGAGTTTCAGAACTCCATCCTCGCCCTCAACCAACTTTTCTAACGTAGTGAGTTCTGCGTTGAGAATAGCCTTTGGTGCTTCAGCCACCTCAAACTTCTGTGCATTGATAAGCTCTTCGCCCTCGTTGCGTGTTGTTACCCATAGATACATGTCGCCAGCTTGTAGTGTGCCTACTGCAAGTTTCAACTCAACAGACTCTCCTGCTACTACATATATGTTGTGGCCGTTGAAAGGATAGCTGCTCTTCAAGTCGCTGTCGCTCACATAGCAGTCGATGATTCCATTATAGTCAAGGTTGCCCTTGTTTGTGACAGTGAGTTTCAGGTATCCGTCCTCGCCAGCCACAAGTTCGCTGTAGGTAGTGAGTTCGGCGTTGAGTATAGCCTTCGGTGCTTCAGCCACCTCAAACTTCTGTGCATTGATAAGTTCTTCGCCCTCGTTGCGTGTTGTTACCCATAGATACATGTCGCCAGCTTGTTGTGTGCCGACTGTAAGGTTCAACTCAATGGTCTCTCCTGCAGGTAGCGTAATTTCGTGGCTGTTGAAAGGATAACTGCTCTTTTCTGCATTTCTGCTGATATAGCAGTCGATGTATCCATGATATTCAAGATTGCCCTTATTAGTAATTGCGAGTTTCAGAATACCGTCTTCACCTGCTGTTATACTGTATGTCTTGAGTTCAGCGCTGAGGATAGCCTTCGGTGCTTCAGCCACCTCGAACTTCTGTGCGGTGACGAGTTCCTCGCCCTCGTTGTGAGTTGTTACCCATACATACATGTCGCCAACTTTCAGTGTGCCGACAGCAATCTTCACTTCCACTGTCTTGCCAGCTGCAACCGAAATGTTGCAGTTGCCAGTAGGAGTCGTTTCTTTCACCGCATTGTTGCTGATGAAATAGTCGATAGAACCTTCATAGTCAAGGTTGCCCTTGTTTGTGACAGTGAGTTTCAAGAATCCGTCATTACCAGCCACAAGTTCGCTGTAGGTAGTGAGTTCGGCGCTGAGTATAGCCTTTGGTGCTTCAGCCACCTCGAACTTCTGTGCGGTGACGAGTTCCTCGCCCTCGTTGTGGGTTGTTACCCATGCATACATGTCGCCAACTTTCAGTGTTCCGACTGCAAGTTTCAACTCAACCGTCTTTCCTGCTGGAACCGTAAGTTCGTAGTTGTTGACAGGCTCGCTGCTCTTCTCGGCTGTGTTGCTTACGAAGCAGTCGACAATACCCTTATAGTCAAGGTTGCCCTTGTTTGTGACAGTAAGTTTCAGGAATCCGTCATTACCAGCCACAAGTTCGCTGTAGGTAGTGAGTTCGGCGCTGAGTATAGCCTTCGGTGCTTCAGCCACTCCAAACTTCTGTGCGGTGATGAGATTCTCGCCCTCGTTGTGAGTTGTTACCCATACATACATGTCGCCAACTTTCAGTGTGCCGACTGCAAGTTTCAACTCAACCGTCTTTCCTGCTGGAACCGTAAGTTCGTAGTTGTTGACAGGCTCGCTACTCTTCTCGGCGGTGTTGCTTACGAAGCAGTCTACAATACCCTTATAGTCAAGGTTGCCCTTGTTTGTGACAGTAAGTTTAAGGAATCCGTCATTGCCAGCTACAAGTTCGCTGTAGGTAGTGAGTTCGGCGCTGAGTATAGCCTTCGGTGCTTCAGCCACCTCGAACTTCTGTGCGGTGATGAGATTCTCGCCTTCGTTGTGGGTTGTTACCCATACATACATGTCGCCAACTTTCAGTGTGCCGACAGCAAGTTTCAACTCAACCGTCTTTCCAGCTGGAACCGTAAGTTCGTAGTTGTTGACAGGCTCGCTGCTCTTCTCGGCTGTGTTGCTTACGAAGCAGTCGACAATACCCTTATAGTCAAGGTTGCCCTTGTTTGTGACAGTGAGTTTCAGGAATCCGTCATTGCCAGCCACAAGTTCGCTGTAGGTAGTGAGTTCAGCACTGAGTATAGCCTTAGGTGCTTCAGCCACCTCGAACTTCTGTGCGGTGACGAGTTCCTCGCCCTCGTTGCGAGCCATAACCCATACGTAGAAGTCGCCCTTCTTCTCAGGAGTCACGGTGATTTGTCCCGTAAACGTGCTGCCTCCTGCTATTTTCACAGAGAAGTTGCTCGTTGGAGTATTGGGTTTAGTGTTTGTTGACGACGTGTAGACATCGATTGTTCCGTTGTACTCACGGTTGGAGGCATTGGTGAAGTTTATGCTCAAATGTCCCTCCTTGCCTTCCACGAGTTTCTCGTCGGCAGAAAGGTTGGCTGTGACACCACTTCCTATAGGAGCATCGGCACCTGCTACGTAGACAAACAACCTTGTTGGTTTCATATTAAAATGAGATGAAGACCCAACAGTTTCCAGTTTCCATTCTGGAAGATCGGTTGGAAGTTCTTGATATCCGTTGTCGTAGACATAGAACGCGCTGTACATACTGCGACTTCCTATTTCTTCGGGAGAGAATGACTGCGACAAATACGTGATAGCTCCATTTCCTGGAATCTTCACTGTTTCGAAATTTGGTCTGTAACTTCCATCTTCAGCGTTGCATGCAACTACATCATATTTAATGTAGGTCGTTCCACCGTCGTTCTTTATTCCATAAGTGAATACAGCCTCGTCGGCAATTGCCTTTGGACCTTTCACTTTGTATTTAAAATAGTAAGCATTTTCTGTCTCATACAAATCTGGTGTCGCATTTGACGTAACGCTTACAATCGACAATATAGGATCTGATTGTTCACCCAAGACAAATGGGTAAGCATCAATAAGGTTATTGTTAGTATATGCTTCTGTGAGCCATACAAACAAATCACCGCTGCCCGACGGAGTCAACTCAAACTGTCGGGTTATAGATGATTTTGCTGGAATGGCAGCGAATATGGAGGTTGTTGCCGTTGTTGGCTTTTGTTGGTCGTTGTTGGCAAACACATCAATATATCCCTGGGTCTCGATGTCGAGGTTATTGGTGAACGTCACATTAAAAGTGTTTGACATTCCTGCTACGATATCGTCATTAGGTTCAATGGTAGCTGTTATGTCGTCTTTGCTCCATGTGAGCGTTGTCTCGGTAGCTTCGACTGTGACAGGGCGCAACAAACTATATGCACAGTTGTGCCAGGTCTGCTTGTTGTCGGTACTGTAAATATAATAGAGCGTTGTTTTGCCAACTGGGAATGCATAACTGATATTAACATCAGATAGTGACGAATAAGTTCTTCCTTCAGAAGTTACACCATCTATGCTGTAAAGTGATGAGTTCACCAAAGGCTCGAATGTTCCGTTTGGTTTCTTTAAGCCTACAGTTACATATCCTTTGAACTTGGTTGGCAGTGGGTTAGTCACCAATGTCTTCATGTGGACCGTAAAGTTTTGTGAGGCATTGGTACGGTTTCCATTTGTTATTTCAATTTTATTGTAGCCATTCTCTGGTCCCCAATTGCTGATAACTATTGGTATTTGGTCAACAAGCGGACTATCCTTTATGCCATTGTCGGGTTGCATACCTATAATCATGGCACAATTACGGTTGTATCCGTCGGGTGCGTTGCCCGAGCCAATACCTCCCTTGGCAGGATTGAGAATAGAAATGTCAAAATATCCATTTGCTGATCCGCCCCATCCCCAGTTGATGTGGTAGAGTCCATTGTTGTCGGCACCGTCGCACACATATTGATGTCCGCCGTCCGACGAAGATCCCGAATACAGTATAGGACGCTTGTTCTGTAGTTCTCTGTCAATGAGCGAAATCCACTCCTGTAGTGTGAACGCATAGCGATTCACCTCTTGCATCAAGTCGGCATCGTAGCCGAAGTACTTTGCAAGAGGGGTGGGGGTGAGATTGGCTCCCGACATTTCGCCATAGCCCATCTTTACTGCTGTGCCACAGTGTAACATCAGTTTAGCCACGGCATCGGCTTGTTGCTGGGTGTATGATGATTCGTTGTAGCCATAGAACGGAAGCATATTGTCCCAGTCATACTCTTCGCCTGCTGATACACCGTCAACGCTAATATAGCGTCCCATCCATTGGCTTGTATAAGCAGGAATGTCGGCAAGCAACTTCTTGGGGTGTTTCCAATATGCCATGACTTGCGCCATTGCTGTTGCTACACATCCCGTTACTGCGTGGTCGGTGCCGTTGTAGAGTGGACACATGTTGTTGTAGGGTTTGCCCTGGTTCCAAGCGATTTCGCCGAGCAATGGCGACACTGCCGATGTTCTTCTCGACTCGCGCAGACGCTTTGCCTCATTTACGTTGGCAACAGCCAATGATTCGCCACGCTCCACAGCCTCGGCAGTGGCGCGATATTGCTCAATGAACCCAAGAAGACTCTCTGGCAGATTGTCTTCGTCGAAGTTTCCTTTGTCGGCATAGCCTACAATGTCGGGCATCTGGTCGTCGCCCGAGACAATAGTGAATCCTTGGCCTTGTCTGTTGGGGAAAATGTAGTAGTAAACTTTGCCGCGTTGTTCAGCGCGGGCACTAATTCGTCTGGCTCGTTCCACCGACTGGTCGTCGAGCTTAATACCGAGCCTTGCCGCATGACGTTCTGCTATCATGCGAGCTTCGTCAAAAGACCGTTCCCTTGCAAATGTTGCAAGGCTTGTCAGTAATAGTACCGACAATAATAATCGGAAATGTCTCATAATAGTTTTTTTGATGTTTTAATTAGTCTTGTGTTTTGGGTTTAGGTTTATCTTAATGTTGCAAATTTAGCTAAAATAAGTTACAAAAACAAGTGAAATGATAATAAAAGTTTTTATTAGAAAAAAAAGAGGTTGGTGCAGGATGCTACCAACCTCATAAATCCGATTTCGTAAATAACGAAATCTTAAAAATCATACCGCAAATATATAGCTTTCTTTTGAACAAAGCAAATATTTCAAGCTAAAAAGCTGATTATTTAACAAATTAAGCTAATTTTGTATTTCGTTAAGTACGTGAGACTATAGATAACACATTAATAAAAGAAAACAATAAAAAATATGGGCAGAAACAAATACTCAAACACCGAGATTAATGGTATTGCAAAGCTATTGAGGCTTAAGAATTCGGCTAATCGTGCCAAACAAAAGGAGATACGCCATAAGTTGCGCGTCGACTATGAGTTTAATATTTCGGATTTCAATGTTCCCGGCAAAGCGTTTGGCGAGCAGGAACTCTACGACGCCATTCATCGTGGAGCCATCGTTATTCTCGACGACCAGACTATAGCCGACATGAAAGCTAAGCGCGAGCGCGACCGTGCACGCGACGAAGCGGCACGACAACAGGAGGCAGTGGAAGCTGGCGAGCAGACCGACTGGAAAGAGGCCATGAAACAATGGGAAGATTGGGAGGCTCAGGAAATGAGCAAGTTGGACAAGTCTTAGATACTGAAGTTTCGCAAGTTTTCAACTTGCTGTCAGTAAACGAGTTCTTGCTTAGGCAAGCGGCAATGCCGAGCGGACAAGTAGACAAGCTGCGACACATACTTATCATAGTTGTTATAAAGAGTTTGAGTTGTAAAAGCAAACAGCTCGTTAACTCGTCAACTTGTTAACTATCAGCATGCCAAAGGCATGCGAAACTTAAATTAGATATAATATTCAGCACAGTCAACAAGTCCAGCACGCAATGCGAGTTTTGTAGCTTCGTGTGCGTTGTTCACACCAAGTTTGCGGAATATATTTTTGCGGTGGGTATTGACCGTATGGAACGATGAGATGCGGCGCTCGGCTATTTCTTTTGTTGTAAGTCCGAGAGCTATTAGTTTCAGTATCTCGGTTTCGGTTTTTGTGAGGTTTGCAATCTCGGGAGCCTGCTCGTCGTTGGTGGGTGGGTTGAGCAACATTTCGGCTATTCGTTGGCATATATAGCGATGGTGGCTAAGGGCATACTTAAGCGACTCACGAATCTCATTGATTGGCGAGTCCTTGAGCACAATGCCAAACTGCCGGCTTGAGCCAATAGTTTGGCTGATAAATTCATAGCTTAGTTGGTCGCTGAACAGCACCCACAGAGACTGTCTGAAGCGTTGGGCTATAATCTGAAGTTCCGACACGTCGCCGATGTCGAAGAGTGTATAGTCGATGTAAACCGTAGCATTGGGAGAATTCTGGAGTGTCTCGATGAGTGTGGCTTTGTCACCAACACTTTTGTATTCTTGCCCTTTGTCGATGTCGTTGGCAATGTGTATTAGCCCGATACGTGTTATATCCTGGTTGTCTGCAAAAATTATCATAACGTCTCTTGATTATCCTATTGGCTTGCAAAAATACAAATAATATGTCTTTTGTCAAAACGTTATGATATTTTTTTGCTTTTGTTCTTTGCTAAAAGAAATGATTTGGAAAACTTGATAAATAAAAAAGGCTCACTGACCTGTCACAGGTCGGTGAGCCTTGAACATTTATATTGGTAAGAAATTAGATTTTCTTTATTTTAATCACATCAAGTTAGAAACTTGCCATGAACATGAATCTGATGCCGTTCTTCTTTATTCCAGGTCCGTAGTAATTCATACGGCGTACATAGTCAACGGCAAAGAATTTGAAGATGTTATGCACACCAACCACTACTTCCCAGTAGGGTGTCTTCTTGTCCATTATTTTTGAGCCCTCGGGTAACTGGAAAAGCAACTCGCTGTTTTGGTTCTGCTCAAGCATCGGGTTGTTCTTGTCGGTCAATGTGCTCCACATTCCCTTCACCGATATCCATTCGCGCCACTTCAGTTTGCGCACCAGCGGTATACGGTTGAGCAGTTTGCCGTTGAGGTCCCACGATACAGATCCGAAAGCGTAGCGGTCGCTAAGGAATTCCATATTGTTCATCATCGACATTGTGTTCTCCAACTCAAAATATGTCAAGTTGCTTGGCGGCATGATGAGCAGTGGGAAAGGCACTTTGCTCCACTGTGCACCACCCATGAGATGGGTGTTGACATATCCCCACGACCCAAGCCAGAAGCGCTTGTAGATGCTTGCCTCGGTGAAGTTGAGCTTATATTGTCCGCCGAGCACATTCTTGAATCCCATAGTGTGGGCTAGTGTGAATTCGGGAGCGTCGAGGTTTACTGGCCAGCGTTGCTGCTTAGTGTTGATGAATGTTTGTCCTGGGCAATAGCGCACTCCGATTTTTGCCTCTGTTGTGCGTATTTTGTTGATATACTCGTTGCCGTTGGCGTCGGGCGATGTCACGGCTCCAGGCATTTTCATGAACACAAGGTCGCCTGTTGGTACATTACTCTCTGCCTTCATAGAGGCATTGAACGACAGTCCCCAGTCGGTCTCATAGTCGAACGACAGTTTTTGGCGGTTGTAGAAATACATCTGCTCCACCTTCTGTGTGCGGAACGACATGAACACGTTATCCTTGTTGTGCAGCAAGAACTTGTCGGCTGGCGACATCACATCGTAGCCTGTTTCAAAGATGATGTTGCGCTGTGGAAATTCAAACGGCGCATTCTTCTTCTTGTTGAGGCTGTAGGTTATTTCTGTGCCATAGTAGCTCTTTTGCGACTTTGTGCCGTAGGCGTAATATCCTTTCCAGAATAAGTGGTTGTTAAGATTTGCCGTTGTGCGTCCACTGAGTCGCAGGCGGTAGCTGTCGACAAAGTTGCTTGATATGATAGTGTTAACTGGTCCTATGTCGAACAATGACTTTGTGCGTGTTGAGCCAGTCTCTACGAAGTTCTCGAGCAGCGCGCGCAGTCCGAATATAATCCACTTGAAGTTCTTGGACTGTTCCATACGGTGAATGAATGCGTTCATCGACGATTCGCCCTTGGTTAGTTCCACAGCTCGGTATTTGTTCCAGAAAGCCTCGTCGCGAATCATGGCGTCCACTTCGTGTCGCACCTTAGCCTTGCCTTTGAATAGTTTTTTGTTTAGTTCGTCGAAAGCGTAGTCGTCGTAGCGTGTGGTCTTGGTGACAAGTAGCTCGCCGAGCATCTTATTGATTTTTATTTCTGCAGTCATGTCGTCTACCGACAGTGCCCATTCACCATTGGGCAGTTTTGTGTACTGCTGTGTTATCTTCATGTCCTGCACAAAGTTCACGTCAGTGCGTTTAGGCAGGGTGAATGTGCATTTCTTCACGTGCAGTGTGGAGTCTGCAAGCACGAACAACTCGCCACGGAATCCGAAGTCCTGCTGGTTGTTTGGAATGAATTCCAGATGGTAGCACAAATCGCGGTCCACATAGACAGTGTCCTGTATGTAGAATCGGTAGAATGAGATGGCTGTCTCACCGATAGGTGATGTGAACTGATATTGCAACAGTCGCATATGGTCGTCGTAGATGTCTACGTCGGTGAACACCTCCTTGAGCAGAGTGTTTAGAATCTCGCCTGTCTGTAGCAGGTTGTTCACTCCTTCCTGTCTCTGTCCTTTGATGATGTCTTTTTCTTCCTTTGGGTTCTTGCGGTAGATGTGTTGTGTCACTGTTTCGTCTACCGACACTGGCAGTATGAGTTTGTTGTTGTATGGCGAGGTCTCTATTTGGTCCTTCACGTACGACTTGTTCTTGTACTTGCCGGTTGTTAGGTCTTCGGGCTTGATGTCGTTGAGCGCGAGCGAAATTTTCTGATATTTGTTGTACTGATAGTAGTCGTTGTTCTCAAGGTGTGTGCGCTTTTTGGCTGCTATTACACGCTTCATCAGTTCCACAGCAGGGTTGTTCTTGCGCGAGTAGCGCTCGCGCTTCTGCTTGATGACTACCTCAGCAATGCTGCGCGAGTCTTCCTTTAACACAATCTTCAGGTGCGAAGGTGTGTTAGGTCCCACTTTGATAGTCTGTGGTTGGAAACCTACCGAGCTGAATGTGAGTTCCCATCCATTGTGGCGTGCAATGGAGAACCTTCCTTCCATGTCGCTTGCCTCTGCGACATGATGTCCTTTATAGATAGCACTTGCCAAGGGTATTGGATAACCCTCGTTGTCATAAATTTCGCCGGTAATCTGTGCCTTGACGATTGTTGCCAAGACAAAGAGCATCAATGTAATACTTAAAACCCTTTTCACCTTTTATATTATTATTTATCCTTTTATAGATTTTTACTACTATATATTAGTATTGTCGTTATTTTCAAAGTGCAAAGTTATATATAATAATCCGAATAAGTTCAGAAAACTTTTTTCATTTAAATATTTTTCTGATATTTTTTTTCTATCCAACGGATTTGGGTGGATTAATATGAAAAAAGAAGGTATGGCAACGTTAAGAACTTGAACAACATAAACAACATTGTGACAAATGTGAGATAAAAAAGTTATCAATGTTGTTTATGTTGTGTGTATTGTCTTTTACAATCAAAAGTTGGTTGTTTTTACACGTATTTCAGCATTTGGTCGAGTTGGGTTATTACTGCGTCACATATGTTTTCGTCGGCGGTTTTTTCCTCCCATTGTTTTCCCTTAATCCAGATGGTGTGGCATCCGAGTTTGTGTGCTGGCACAATGTCTTTTGAGTATGTGTCGCCCACAACTAGCACTTCGGATGCTGGAAGGTCGAGTGCGCACACGCCGAGAGCGAATATTGCAGGGTTTGGTTTTCTCACCCCAACAACAGCCGACTCAACGATATCCTTGAAGTAGCCGTCGAGATGAGCGTCGCGTAGCACGGTTTTTATGTTGCCGTAGAAATTGGATACGAGTACCATTGGCAGTCCGGCTTGTCGCAGTCGCTCAAGCACCTGACGATTCTCGCACAGCAAATTGTTTGTGGCGTTGTTGATGTTGTTGGCAATGTTTTGAGCCGTAAGTTCAATCTCCTCGTCCGACATCTCGAGTTGTGTCGCGAGTTGTGCTTGTCGCTCATTGTCGTCCTTGCCGGTAGGCATCAGTTGTCGTCCGCATAGAAATTGTAGTTGCAGTTTTAGTTTCTCGCGCAGGATGTCGATGAAGTGAAACTCGGGAGTGACGATAGGGTTCACCGCCAGTGCCCGTTCTCCGTATACGTATGCGTCGCGGTAGGCTTGCTTGTCTACAGTCATTGAGCACTGGCAGTAGCCGTCCCATATCACTTCCGACCAGTGGTCGCCTCGTGTGTCGAGCGTGCCTCCGTAGTCGAAAATCACGCCGCGGATGTTTGTGTTGTTCATTGTTGCTTGTTTTCCTGATTATTCTTATTTCCTATTTTTATCAGCATTATTCCTATTGCTATCCAGAACAGTTCGCGCAGTCTGGTTATGAGTCCGGTGTATACACCGAGTGCTCCAGTCAGGTGGAGTCCATCCACTGCAAGTGCCAGTCCGCCCTCGCGCGATCCGAGTTGCATAGGGGTGAAGAAGATAAGGTTGCTGAACAGCGACGAGAATGCGAGTATGAGTATGGAGTCGACTATTCCTACTTCGGCGTTGAACGCCTTGAGTATGAGATAAATTTCGAAACTCTGCAACACTCGTGCCGTTAGCTCTAGCAAGAGTGCCGAATAGAATGTGCGTTTGTGCTGCTGGTGCAGCAGGGCTATTTGAGAGTCAATCTGTTCGAGAGTCTCTTTCTTCGACTCAGCAAATCCTTTTGCCCATCCTTTCACGAATGGAATGTGGGTGAGCATTCGTATGGCTTTTTGTGCCATGCCAGTCTTGTAGCCGCGGGCGAAGAAGTAGATGCCCAACAGGCAGAAAGATCCTATCACAGCGAGCAGTATTGCCATGGGCACCCCAACATGGTTGAAGCCAATAAAGAGGAATATGGAGAGAAACCAAAACCAGAAATGCGAGAATATGTGCATCATCACATACAGTATCACCGACGATGTAGCTTTGCTCACGCCAGTGTATGGTTTCAGTTCCATGATGCGGTAGGGCTCGCCTCCCATCAGTCCACATGGGGTAGTGTAGTTGAGTGCGAATCCGCTGACTGTGAGTTTGTATACTCTCCAGAACGATAGTCCCTCGCATTTGCCTTCGTCGTTAATGATGATATACCACGATAATGTGTTGACAACATACACCACAAGCCACAGAGCGAGGATTATCGGAAAGTATACGCCCACCTTCAACAGGTAGCGCCATATGTCGGTATAGTCCATGTTCATCGTGCATAGCATGATGATGATGGCTATGATGCCGAACGCCATGAAAAAGTTGCGAAACTTGTTATTCATAGGTCTTTTGTTTACCTTATTATATATAGCTTATGGCTTTATTCGTAACTGTCGAGTTTGGCAAGCACTTCGCTGCAAAGACGTTCGTGGCGATAGTGCATGTAGAAGTATACGGTGGTGAACACCACAATCTCCACTGCTGGATATACCCATGGCTTGCCGATGAGTATGCTGACAAACAGGGTGATACTACGCCAGTTGAATGTGAGGAAGTTGGCGTATTTCATCAGTGGTAGACTGCCCTGACGGAAGTCGTGTCGCAGACTGTCGGGCAATTGCTCTGGATATTTGGCGCGTATGGCAGTTTTTAGTTTCTGAAACCATGGTGTCTCCTTTTCCTGTGCGTTAGTGTAGCCTACGTAGAAGAACTGGAATAGTTTCTGTAGCGGCTGCTTTTTCCATGTCATTTGGCGGTAGAGTTCCACCTGCTTCGATGCGTCGTCCATCTCGCTGCCTTCCTTGCCCTTTAGGAAGAAGAGGTGAATCTGGCGGTAGTAGTCGGCTAGTCGGCATTGGCGCGAGTGGCATCCGAAACCGCTCACGATGCACAGCGCCCATATCCACAGACCCCATTCTGGTGTGAGGCGTATGCAGATTGCCACATAGATGGAAATGAACCAGAAGTCGCCTGCAGCACCGTCGAGAATGCGTCCGAGTGCACTCTTCTGGTTGGTGAGTCGTGCGAGCTGGCCGTCGCAGCTGTCATACATGTTTGCCCAGATGAGTAGCAGGATGCCTATGATGTTGATGCGCAGGTCGTTGAAGCCGAAGCAGATTCCGGCTCCCACGCCGAGGAAGATGGATAGAATAGTCACCACGTTGGGCGTGACATGCAACATACGAAAGAAACGTGCCCACTGGTAGCCAATGGGACGGTAGAAATAAATGTCGATGTGCTCCTCTGTGTCTGATGACTTGAGGGTTGACTTAAATTCACTGTTTGACATTACCTATATATAATTTTAATTCATCTTGTTGAGTATGGCCATGGCTATATAGAATGCCGCCTCGTCGCGGCATGGTGCGAAACTTGGCCAGTCGTTGAAGTCGATAATCTTTATTGAGCCGTCGTCGCCTACCACGCAGTCGCCTCCATATACTGGCACTCCGAGCATTAGCGCTGCCTTGTCGGCTTCGTATTTCAGTTGGTCGGTGTCGAAATGGATGCCTCTTGCGTCGCCATTGATAACCTCAAGTCCAAACTTGGAGCGGTGGCCGCATTTCGAGGGATAGAACCAGTAGAAGAAGTTGGTGCCCTCAACGCCGTAGAACTTAATGAGGTCGCCCTTCAGGTGCTCGTTCACAACAACCGATTCCACGCCACGGCTCCAGAAGTCGTAGAGCAATTTCTCAGCCTCTTCTTTCGACTGCACATAGCATGTGTCCTCCTTCTGTTGTGCGCAACCGTCGCCACGCTTCAGCCACAGAGGATAGTCTATGCCGTCGGTCATAGTGCCCCCTTTTTCAATGATGCGGCTTTCGGGATAAGCCACTCCTCCTTCGATAAACATTTCGGTCATTGTTCGGCGTATGCATCGGTCTACGCCCCGGCTGCTGTTGACTACAGCCTTTCCGTGTTGTTCTATATGTTCGAGCATGTTGAGTGCGCGTTTGCTACGTGCCATGCTGAAGAAGGCATCGGCTACTTCCTCTACAATTTTGCCTGGATTCTCAATCACACCGTTGTCGACGGCACGCTGCATGGCAGCCTCCACCGTCTCGGCCTTGATAGAGAAATCCTTCTCGTTGTACATTTCTACATTAGCGCCGAGCGACTCAAGATTGCTCTTTACGGCATGCATGATGGCAGCGTCGTTGTCGACACAGTTGGGCGAGTACTCATTGCCGCGGCACACACCCACAAGTCTTTTGCCCTCAAGTGGGCGCAGAAAAGCCTCTGCCTTGGCTATGTCGTTGCGATGGTCTACGTCGAGAATCTTGTTGATGGGGTAGGCTTCAAGTTTCAGTCCTTCAGCCACGAGCTGTCGTTGGAAGTTACGCATACGGCTCATGCCCTGTTCCATGCAGTGGTCGAGCACGTCAAGTGCGCTGTCGCCAAGACAGTAGATACCGCCCGAAATTAGGTGGTCATCGCCTTCCTTGCTGTCATGGAATCCAGTGATGCGTGGCAGTCGATGTGATCCCTGCTTGTCGAGCAGGCTCACACCGTCGGCATCAACCTGCTCTTCTACGCCTACCCACAGTGGCTTCTCGTCGTCTACAAATGGTGTGACAGCCATGCAGCCGTCAATGTCGCGGGATGCTGCAAAGTGGCGTATGTATTTCTTGAATTCCTCCTCGCGGAATATTGTATCGACGGTGGTGAGACAGAAACGCTCGCCGCGCAGGTAGGGCGACAGGGCATGCAAGCTGTGCATTGAGCTTGGTGTGGTCTTCACCACAAGGCGCAATGGCACCGGTAGGGGAAGACTCTCGATATGTTCGCGCACCGCTGTGCTCCATTCATTCACAATCACTACAATCTCGGTAGCTCCACAATCGACGAATATGCGCAGAAGTCGCTCTATCATCGGTTCGCCGCATACAGGCACCAATGGCTTAGGCTGCTCGACACCTTCTTGTGCCAGACGGCTACCTTCGCCTGCTGCTATTACTGCAAATCTCATTACTTTTTCTATTTCTATGTTTCTGAATTAAAAAGATCATGGCTTGACAACGCTTTATTTATAGGCTGCAAACCAGGCCCTATTTCGGGAATAATTTGTTTAAACGGTGCAAAGTTAGTGTAAATTAGGGAAATAGACGATTTTATTGATGATAAAATGGTAATAACGTATCTTTTTAGCCATATAATTAGGTATAAGAATTCAATGTTGCCCGTGTTGTCTTCCTTTTTGTTGATGACAATTATACGAATTTTGATAGTAAGCATAAATGAAACTTTGGACAAGTGGGTTGGTTAAAGACTGTTAATAAACATCCATTTTTTGGGCTTGGTTCGTCATATCCTTAAATTAGCAGACAATGTCTTTCCGTATATTCTTTATATTTTTATCGTGCGCACACGCATGTCCGCACGATGA
>CAKPZC010000018.1 GCA_934203355.1 uncultured Prevotella sp.
TCATCGTGCGGACATGCGTGTGCGCACGATAAAAATATAAAGAATATACGGAAAGACATTGTCTGCTAATTTAAGGTCTTCAGTGAAATTACTATAAAATTGTTGTCCCTTTTCAATTCGTATCACCACCTCTCTCCCCGTTACCTCGACATTGCCACTGCCTACAATACTCTGTCCGTTGATTGTCTTCAGACTCTGATGGCTCGTTAGATATTGCGAGTGTGTATGGCTCGCAGCCGCATAGCTACCCTTAGCCTGGAATTTAGAGTCTGCATCCGTCTTGGTGTAATAGTTGGCCAGGCTCTGATGGCTCGTGAGATATTGCGGATGCGTGTGGCTTGACGGAGCAAATGTCGACGGTTTGCCAGTGACATTCCCCCACGCCACAGCATTAGCAGTACCAGCAGTCGTGGCATACTTAACGCTCTGGCTCCCGATATTGCCGCTGTCAATAAACTGTTTCCAGCCACCCCATGCCGTTGAAGCTCCGTCACGATGCGAGATTCCACCCTCGTAGAAAGCTATCTCATGGCTATTGCCGCCACTCGAATCCGACCATCCCCTCAACCCCACGAGATAGACATAATTACTGGTAGTTGGAGAGCCTATTTTATTGCTGTATTTAACACCAGCAAACGACAGTTTATTCTTGTACGAGTTAGGCGTTGTCGCCACAGAGCGGTTGTCTCCTTCTGGCACAATATAGCTATGCGTGTGGCTTGATGGAGCAAACGTCGACGGTTTGCCACTAATCTCTCCCCACGAATAACCTGGTTTGGTGGCAGCCTTAGCCCATGCAGCCACATCGCTCGCCGGCAGACTCTTGGGGAAGTCAGAAATCTGGCTCTTGGTATGCGTGTGGCTCTTGTCAGCCTTGCCAGCAATGAGAGTCTTGAGCTTGCTGATGACACGCTCAAGTCCCTTAGTGTCTAAGAATTTAGTCATAGTCCGAAAAATTTAAGCAGAGGCAGGAGGCACGGCACGTTGCCGTCCCCCCACCATCAAATAATTAACCAATAAAACCTATTTAGAAAAGGGCGTCGATGTCGGTGTCGCTCAGTTTGTCGATTACCACATACGCAGCATTAGCAGAGTCGAGCACCACTGGCAATTGAGTATCCGTAGCCTGATGTCCAATCTTGACCAGTCCGAGCGTCGAAGCAGAAGCCACAGTTGTCTTAGCGAGTTTGCCATTGATGGCAGTATCCTGCTGCGTGTTCTTAGTCTTGATGTCGGCAATAGCCGTGTCGAGAGTCGACATCTTAGAATTGTAAGTCGATGTAGCCACTTTAGCGTTGACACTCGTAGTCAGCGTGTCTATAGCCGCCTTGATGACCTTGTTCTGCACCGGATTAGTCGACGTAGTGCTCAGCGAGGTGTCGATGTCGATTGTCGACTGCATCTCGCCAAGTTTCTCCCACTTTGTGGCATCATACGCCCCAGTCGAGTCGCCAGTATAGATATACTCCGCATAGACATTCTGGTTCTCCGACTTCGACGCCGACACAAGATAAATCTTGTTAGGGTCGATATTAGTAGTTGGCAGTTTGCCTTCGGGAGCCAGTTTGAAGAGCGACATATCGATAGTGATATTGCCCGAGCCCACAACGCTCTGTCCGTTGACACTCTTCATCGCCGGCAGCTGTGCACTCGTCAGTTTGCCATTGCTGTCGAGCGTAGCCACACCCGACTTCGCACCCTTCTCCGATGCCGGAATCTGCTTAACGTCGAGCACATTGCCCAGACCAACCTGCGTCTTAGTCACCTTGTGCGGGTTGCCCGTGTCGCCCTTGTGCGTGGTGAGCGCAGTGCCCTCGGTGTTAACCTTACCATCCACATAAGCCTTCATCTTGTCCGTGTAATGCTCAAGACCAGACTTGTCAAGAAATTGATTTGCCATAAATCCAAAAAAATTAAAAAGTTAGAAAATAGAAATAAACCCATACGTGAGTAGTAGCCACATCAGCCGAAGACACTGTTAATGTCTTCCTCAGTGATAGCCGTAGGCAGTTCCTCAGTCACCTCCACGAGCATCCCGTCGACCGTCTCAAACTTGCGAGTCACCGTCTTGTTAGCGATGGCATGCTCCGAGTCGCGGTCAAACTCCGTGTCCACATAGAAGGTGACATTAAGCGTGCCGATACCGAAGTCCGAGTCGAAATCTGCCACCACCGTCTTCACAGGGCTGCTGTCATCCTCCTCGTCGCCCGTGCGCGCCCTCTCCTGCTGCGACACGAGTTGCCACACCCTGATGGAGTCCACCGTGTTCATAGCCTTCTCGCCGTCGTTCTCGACGAGCGTAAGCGAGTAGATGCCCAGTCGCTCCTGGTCCTTGCCATAGAACGTGCCCTCAATCACACCAGCCTGCACCACACGCCAGTCAATTTCGCAGCGATTGCCATAGGCATCCCTCAGCAGCACCATCACCCGCTTGTCCTCGAAATTCTCCTCATTACCGTCGCGCTTGATGCGCCAACGGAAATGGATGTCGTTGCCAATACGTATCTTTCTCATATCGATAAAATAAATTAATAAATCACCCCTACACCTTGCGCCACATGCAGCTATACACCGTATCGAACAAGCTCAGACCGTCTGTGAACTTGAAGTAGCCCAGCTGACAGTCGGGATAAGTGCCGCCACTGCCCGGAGCAGTAGTCTTAGCCGTCTTCTCGCCCGATCGGAAGAAAGTGCCGCTGGCAAGATTAATCAACTTGCCACCGCTGGCAAGATTTCCCACATTAGTAGTAAACCATCGCCGATTGGCTTTAGCAGCAAGAGCAGCATCCAGTCCATGCGCACTGTCGGGCACATAGGTGTTGCCATTGCGTGCCGCTCGATACTGATAGAGAATCTTCTTGGAAGTAGACATTCCAGCCGTAGGGTCGAACCCTGCGCTATACGAACCCTCCTGCGCAATATCCGATCCGCCGAACAGTCGAGCCGACGCGCTACCCTTAGCCACCGGCAGCGAATAAGACTTGCCACCCACCGTGAAGCTCTTGTTCTCGGTGAAAGCATCCAGACCCGCCACATCCTTAGCAGCCACGAAGAACGCAGCCGACATGTCCGACGAAGTCAGCTTAGAAGAGTCCCATCCATTCGGTCCCAGGTCATAGAGTTTCTTGCCGGCATTGTCGTAGTACTCCAGTACCGCCATACCTTCCTTGTTCACTCCGAACTTGATGTTCGTAACGCCAAACCTACCCTGCACCTCTATGACACCATCGTGTATCTTGATTGTAGCACTATCGCTGCTACTACCACGAGTCTCCATCTGATCGACCTTAACCAAACTTGTATTAATGCCATCCGACGTGAACGCCGCTATCTCCTTGCCATGATTATCGCGAAAAACAGAGTTGTCTGCCGTGAACGTCATGCGCTTATGCTCGATGTCGATGCCCGTAGCGAACAGCGCAGCCGAGTCTACGAAGTCCTTGCCAGAGCAATCCCATATCGTCATAGTAGCCCCTTTCTCCATTTTAGGCTGAGCCACATAGACCTGAGCTCCTGCCATCGCCCTAATAAGGCAATACCTCGGAGTGCCCGACACCACACGCCAGTGCACCCACACACGTCGCCACACATTGCTAAGAGTGAAAGCTATGTAGCCATCGCCCGACGATGCAGAAACCTGACCGTCGCTACCCTCACAATATATCACATGACTACCCGAGCCAAAATACAGATACACCCCAGCCGTGCCCGAGCCTTTCACGTCGAACGACAACATATAATCAATGCCCACCGCTGGCTGCACAAACCATTGCAGCATGTCCCTATAGCCACTACCAGCCACGCCATGGAGCGAGGAAGAGCCGCCAGTATAACTCCCGATGGTACCGTCGACAAGCTGCAAGTTGCCACCTTTCACCAGATTCCTTGTACCCTCCAGCAAGTTGCCACCCCGATAGTCATAGTCAGCCTGCGCCAAACTCCAAGCCGCAGCCGTGCTACCCTCGGCGAGCATAGGCTGCGCCATGCAGAACGTGCAACCATAGGAGCTACTGCCACTCTTGCCATAGATGCGCACCTCCACCCACTTGCTCCTTGCTGTGAAGGTCAATGAAGCCTCCTGCCACGTGCCACTCAGCGCTATAGCCTCCTGCTTGCTCGTCAGCACCGTGCCCGTCGTAGAGGTCTTACTGCTCTGGGTAATCACCTCCAAAGTCAGTTTGCCCCCATCAAGGCCACCTCTCGACCCCTTCACCATCACGCTCAGCGTGTAGGTAGAGCCCGACTTCACCTCCACATTGCCCTGCACACCACTGCCACACCATCTCACTCCGCCATAATAGCTCGTGTTGGCAGAAGTCCACTCCACAGAGTTGCAGCCGCCATAACCACCGAGACACGAGATATGCGACTTGTCTCCACCCGACAATCCATTGTTGAAGAACGTCCAGCCCTCGTCCTTCTTGCGGAAGCCAGAGCCCTGCAGCAGATTCTCCCTGCCCACAAACTCCTTGGCCACCTTCAGCGAGATTTCCCTTGCCGTCTGACTGATAGTCGACGTGTAATTCTTGAGAGTCGTAGGATTTGCACTTTTTAAGTCAGTCGTGAGTTCTGTAAAAGTCGACTTCAGGCTTCGCGTGTCGCTTGTTACACGCGAGAAGAACGTCGACACATTCACCGTCACCGGTACACTCGCCTCATAGCTCTGTCCGTCCACCGTTGCCGTCACCACCACACAAGCCGTAGTGTTATAGATAGTCAGCTTGTAGCCGTTGATGTCGGTAGTCTCCGTGTGTTTGATTTTAGAGCCATCTATATTGATGGTCGAGCTTGCCGTCAGCGATGTCATCTCGAACCCCTCAAGCCTCACAGCCGTGACGTTGGCAGTCTGTGCTACGTTGGTGCCTCGACGATAGGCTATCTTTATGGTCTTACACACCGGCGCACTGATAGAACCGTCGCTATTAGTGTCAAACGACAGCGACGACGGCATGGAGTACAGAGCCACGGCATCCTTGCCGTCAGAACCATTAGTGCCAGGGTTGCCCTTGTCACCCTTGTCACCCTTATCACCCTTGTCGCCAGGAGTGCCGGGGTCACCCTTGTCGCCCTTATTGCCCTTCTCGCCCTTGGCTCCATCCTTACCCTTATAAGCCACCGAGTAGCTTGTCGTGCTATTGCCATCGGTATACACCACCACCGTGCGAGTCCACAGATAAGGATAAGCATCGGTAACAGTCGGCACAGTCTGCGCCCATCCGCTCGATGGAGCACTCGTGCCACTCGCCCCCACAGCATACCTCACCTCAGTCGACTTGATTCTCACGCTCGTGCCATCCTTGCCATTAGTGCCATCCTTGCCATTAGTGCCATTGATGCCATTGTCGCCCTTGAGCTTAGTCCACGCATAGCGTGTAGGATCCGTGGAATCGCTCGACGAATAGTCGTCGTAAGTGCCTATGTGAGTAGCCCCTGCAAACAGCGAAGTGCTGAACCCCGTCTTGCCGTCAGCACTACGTGCATAGGCAAAGTGGGTGGTCTTGCCGTTTGAGCCATTAGTGCCGTTCTTGCCGTCGGTGCCCACACGGCTCACCGAGTAAGCCTTAGTGCTCTTGCCGTCGGAGTAAGTCACAATAGTGCGCGACCAGAGATAATCGCCCACCGACAACGACGGCACGCTATTATATTTGAAAGCCGTGTCAGCAGGCTGAGTGGCCGACTGAGTGACGGCATACATGGTCTGAGTGCCAGTAATCAGCACCGACACACCATTCTTGCCATCAGCACCCTTGTCGCCCTTGTCGCCTTTGTCGCCCTTGTTGCCCTTATCGCCCTTAATCTTGCTCCAGGTATACTTGGCGATGTCCATCGAGTCCTGCTGTGTGTAGTCAGTATACTGTCCTATCCAGTCGCCAGGCGTCTCGCCATTGTTGGCAGTAAACGTCTTACCCCCATCGTTAGAGTATTTGATATGCAGATAAGTAGTGCGCCCATCAGCTCCATTCTTACCCGGTATGCCGTTGGTGCCGTCCTTGCCCTGCAACCCCTCGAATCGGTGCCAAGCATAATCTTCTGGATCAGGCGAGTCGTTGGGTTGAAAGTCCACATACGTGCCGATATACTTGTCCGGAGTCTCCGTCATCTGTGCCGCCGTAGGCTTAGCCACCGGCGAATACTTAATGTGGAAATACGTAGTCCTGCCATCCTTGCCGTCGGCTCCATCCTTGCCAGGGATGCCCTGCTCGCCCTTCTCGCCCTGCAGACCACGCAGACCAGGCTGACCAGGCTCACCCTTCTCGCCCTTGTCACCCTTCTCGCCCTTGTCGCCCTTAGTGCCAGGGTCGCCCTTGTCACCCTTGGCTCCGTCCTTGCCATTAGTGCCATCCTTGCCGTTAGCACCGTCCTTACCCGGGTCGCCCTTGTCGCCCTTCAGTCCATCCTTGCCCGCAGGAGCCTCGATCTCCTTGCGCCAGTTGGCAGTGTCGACAGTAGGCTTCGTGCTCACCGTCTCGCCCTTCTTGACGATGCAGGTATATATTGCGCTGCCATAGCTCACCTGGTCATAATAGGCATATTGCTCCCCCTCAGCCCATGCACCCCGATAGTTCACCAGCTGCACCGGCTGTCCCGACGACGATCGCAGCTCGAAATACTCCGTAGAGATGATAGCCTTTGCTGGCGACAATATAAACACCATGTTCCCATCCTCATGCTTATAGTCAGTCACCCCCGTGAGAGCCATAATCCTCGGTAGCGAGCCGTCGTTGGTGCCTGTCGTCTCAAGCATCATCACATTCGTGCGGCTCTCATCGTTGTGCTCAGCCCTGGGGTCATCCTCCGCAAACATACGGTGCCCATCGAGCACGATAGTGTCGCCAGCCGCAGGCTCATCGTCGGTCTTCGACGAGCAATCCGAAGCCGACAACACAACCCATGCAAATCGCTTACCCTCATACAAGTCGCGCACCTGCTCCTTGCCATCAGCGTCGACATACCTCTCGGTGATAGTCACATTCTCCTTCGAGACCCCCGTCACCAATCGCCAGTACGACCTATTAGCCACGCCCTGATATTCCCCAGCCTCGATGTTGAACGTCTGGCATCGAGCCTGGTCGTAGACCCTCCACGAGTTCTGCGTAGCAGTCGACCCATCGTCAGCGAGCACATAACATCTATAGCCAGTCACATTCCCCGCCTTGTCGGCGATGCGCTCCACATGCTGAATGCGCGACGACGAGCCGCTCAGATACGCATTACCCCCAATACTATAGAGCCTCCGAATCTCCAGCGACTCAAACACAGCCTTACCCCACACCATGAGGTCGTGAACCGACAGCGTGTACCTGCCATTCGCCCCACGCGCCACCCCGAAGCCACGCTTCAGCGCAGCGTCGAAGTCAGCCGAAGCGAGACTCTCGGCAGTAGTGTCGCCGAAGACAGCATGACCGTCGGCATCGATGCAGTAAGGTCCAGAGCCGACATGAATACCCTTGAGAAAAGTAATAAGCCCACGAGCCGTGTCAGCCACATCCTTGCGTAGGAAGTTGTCGCCGATATTGCCCACATACCCCAGCAGCGAGAGGAAGGCATTGCCCACCCTCTGCGCCGTGTTGGCATGCATAGCCCTCTCGTCGCGGATTTGTTCGAACTGTTGTCTGAGATTATCAGTAGAAACCATATAAATACAACATTAAGATTATAAATGCGAGACCGTACGGTCGATATTCCTATCACCACCCTCGAAGAGTTGTCGAAGGAACGAAGAGACAAGACCGTTGTAGGCAGAGCCGTAGAAGCTTGCCTCGAACTCATTGAGGCGATGTATAGAGTAGAGATATTTTTTAGAGAACCAGTCGCGAGGCTGACGGTGGTGTGGATTGGTCTTCCAGTCCTTAAGAAATTGGAGGTCGCCACCATTGCCACGCTTGTAGCCATTGCCCACGCCACGTGCCACGTAGATGCCATACTCAAGGAAGTGGTGCTCGATGGTAGTGACTGGACCCGGATGCACAAGACCCTGCACCGATCGCGAGAGAGCACCCGTATCGTAGACTGGAGGAGCGAACTGCATCATGCGCTCGCGCCACATCTTGACCATGAACTCGCTCCAGCCTTGAATCCATTCCGAGTGCTCAGCCTCGGTCATGTTATCATTAAGCCCATTCCTTCTGGTCATAGCTAAGATCGATAGGCTGCTCATTCTGAATCATGAAGTAGAGTCCAGTAACCCCACTGTAAGAATAACGAGGCAGCTCAGTAGAGTATATGTTGTTAAGGTTGAGGAATGTGAGTCGGTCGTCGCCGAGCGTGTCACGGTCGTGAAGCATACGAGAGTGGAACTGTCGGAATATACGCCGACACAGATCAAGCTTAGCCTCACGGTCAGTCATGTCATCCTGCTTGTAGTGAGCAAGGATGAAGACCGTGTAGACATCACGTCGGAAGAAGCCGACCCCATTGCCGAATGTCTGCTGCGACGTAGTATCATCAACCATGACAAAGTTCTGGTATCGCTTGAAGCCCTGCACAACCCCCTCGATAGAGTCGGGTCCCGAGCACAGGCATGGATGGAAGCCGTGCTCATCGGCGAGACGGTTGGAAGCCGCGAGTTGTGTGAAGTAGTCGAGTGCGGGAAAAAGGGTTTTCATAATGTTGAATGTTGAGGGTTGAATGGTTGCAGCAGAGCCGCAATGGTGAATGTGGAATGGTGAGGGTTGAGGGTTGAATGTTGAGGGTTGAATGTTAGGATTTGGGGTATTTGCGTCGGAACTCTTCGGCTTCCCTCGCTTTAGCGTCAAGCTCCGTCAGCGCGCGCCAACAGTCAGTACGCTTGACCGCAGCCTCCTTGGTGACGTCGCCGTCGGTCAGCGCTCGCAGCTGCACATTGATGCTCTCCAACACAGACAAGTCGCTGATGTCGGCATCGCCCTCCACCTTGCGAAAGAAGTGCGGAAACGCCCGCTGCATGACATACTTGATGTGAGCATACCAAGCAATAGTAGCCAGACGCTCAGCCGCTGTCAGCGTGAGCTCAGCAGGGCGTGAGCCATCGGGCAGGCGGTAGAGGAACGAAGCGAGGATGTCAATCTGAGCCTCGTCGCGCGAGGCGAGAAACCTCTGATAGCGCTGCTCCATGCAGAGATATTCCCAGAAAGAGATGATACGTCCAGACTCCCCATCCTCCTGCAGTAGTCCGTCGACAGCCTTCAGTCCCTGAACAACCTCCAACCGATTGTCCATAGACTCCAGACTATCGACGAACGAAAACTGCGAGAGAAACGAGTGCACCTGCCAGGCATGAAGATAGAACACCTGTCCATTCTTGCTGCACTGCCATCCCCATCTATTGCGACCCACCACCCTCACGCCAGTAAAGCGAATGAGCATGTAAGTCTTGACTACGACCGGGTCAGCGAACGTAGCGAGCAAGAAGAACACATAGCGGAGCTGGTCTTGAGAGAGCTCACGCCAGGAAGTAGGGCAGCATAAGTTCATAATGTTGAATGTTGAGTGTTGAATGTTGAGTGTTGAATGTTGAGTGTTGAATTTTGAGTTAGCCGTTGAAGAGGAAGGCCGTCGACTCCTTAGTGTTGGTGAACGGCTCCACGTGAGCAGCCTTGTAGGCATCGCTCCCGTGATAGAGAGCAAAGACATCTGGGTCGCTGTCGACTAGACGCTCAAGTCTCCGGTATAGCGAGCTGTGGAAAGCAGCCTTGCTGCGCGACGAGTACAAGTCAGTAATGTCGCACACCAGCTGGCAGAACAAACAGTAGTCAGCCATGCGCTTGCGGTCAGCGCAGCGATAAGCGTCGAGCACGTCATCCATGAGAGCGTCGCCGAAGCGCAGACGCAGCTGCTCGTCGGTGTCGACGATAGCAGACTGCACAGCCTGCCAGTCCTGATAAGACAGCGCGGCAGAAGCTTTTGGCGAGAAAAAGAAGAAATGCTCCGAGTAGAGATAACGGATGAAATTGCGCGCCTCGGCACCCTTGCCCCACTCCGGTGAGCGCAGCAAGTCGACCACCTTGGCACGAGCTCGACAGAGAGCCGTGCGCAGCGACCCCTCAAGAGCGTCGACACGCTGCTTGGAGGCAGGCGAGACTGTGTCGGTGCTCACGATGCCGAAGCCCGTAGACGTGAGCACGAGGTCCAACTGACGTAACACCGACAGGAAGCCAGCAATACACACCAGCTGCTTGAAGTATTGCTTGAGCGGAGTATTGTCGGGCGACTCAACAAGCTGAGTGCCAACGTCGCCGAGCAACATGCTACAGTAGTTATGTAGCGAGAGTTCGATGGCAGGCACCACCGACTCATAGACCTCATCGTGGGCGCTGATGCCCACGGGGAGCGAGAGTTCGAAATCCTCCTTAGAAATAAACATTATGAGTTTTGAATTTTGAGTTTTGAATGTTGAGTGGTTGCGCGATGCGCAATGTTGAATGTGGAGTGTTGAATGTTGAGTGTGGAGTGGTTGCGCGATGCGCAATGTTGAATGTTGAATGGTGAATGGTGAATGGTGAGTGGTGAATTCCTAATTATTCATTCTTCATCGGCTTTGCCGACAATTCCACATTCCACCTTCCACATTCAACATTCTTAATCGGCGTAGCCGATAATTCAACATTCAACATTCAACACTCGACATTACTTGTGACCTTCTTTGCATCCTTGTGCTCATCGAGAGTGGTGAGGACTATCATGGGGACATCGACGGTGGCACGAGTGTGCCACTGGTTGTAATGCAGAATGACATGATAAGGCTTGCACATCACGTCGTGGCAAGGCTTCTCGATAGCCTGCTTCAGAGTGAAGAGCTCGCGCTTGTCGGAGCCGCTGTTGTTCATCTGGCTCTTGCCAGGAGTAGCTCCAACAAGATTGGGATGGATGCCGAAGGCGAAGCAGAGCGCGTTGGAAGCCTCCGACATGTCGTCGCTCCAGTTGCCACCCTCCTTTTTGCCAGCATCGTTGAGCGGCACGATGCGCACCATGCGGTTCTCCTTGCCATTAGGGTCGACGTAGTAGCCGCTGATCATAGCCTTGCCAGCATTCTCGATGCCAGTAACGAAGTCGATGATGTTGCGCTTCTCCTGCTCCTTGCGCTCACGTCGCTTAGTCTCGTCGCTGATACCCTCATTGTCGCAGACATTATCCCAGTAATCATCGTGCACCTCGATCTGCACACGCGGAGCCGACGTGTTCTTGATCATGTATCGCTTGCCGATGCCGATGAGACGATAGATGTCAAACCAAGCATCCTTGAAAATAGAGTAATAGTAAGGCACGGGATAGTATTGACAGCCCGGCGTAGCCATGCGGCTGACGATGGCAAACTTGCGGCATTGCGTAGGTTTGCGCCTCAATCCAGTCATGGGGTCAGGCTCCTTGCCCAAGCGCACGAGCAAGTCGCCGAGCGGATTCCAGTAGTCGAGTAGCGCGATAGGTTCAACCTTCGACTCGTCGAAGAAACCAGTGCGAAAGTCTCCGAAGAAGACATGCTCGATATTTCCCGACTTAGTGCTCGGAGCATACTCAAAGCGGCAATAAGAAGCATCCTTGTTGCGCACGGTGACGACCCGTTCCCCGTCGCGCGAGAGAATGATAACAGTTACCGCGAAGGAGTACATCTTCATGTCGGTGGCCTGCTCAAGAAACACCTCCTGCAGGGAGTTGCGCAAGCAGAAGTCGAGAATCTCCTTGTCGTGCACGTCGTGCTTAGACTCACGGTCGACAAAGCGCACCCCTTGTCCGTAGCAGCTCACGATGTTGAACTGTTGGCATTGAGCTGTGACCATATTGCCCATGAGAGCCTTGCGAATGCGATAAGGAAGCTGGTCGTCGTAGCCCCATTGCACATACTTGTATTGCTTGCCCTTGACAGAGATGTCGCGCACAGACTGCATGCCAGGCATGTCGTCGTCGTCGAACACCGAGGCAGAATCTGCCCCATACTCGGCATTAACCGAGCAAGTCAGCGCCTTGCTGTCGTAGCCCGACGGCACTATATGATAGCGACGCACCCCATCCTTGTCAGGATGCGGCGAAGTAGCCTCCAGGGAGTAAGAATTGTTCATAGATAAACCTGTTGATTGTTGATGCGAAAGATAAAGACCTGCGGCACCGTGCGAATCTGGCGGTTGGCAGTGCTCCTCAGTCTCACGTAGCCACCTCGCCAGTTAACATGATGCACGAGCCATCCCTTGTAGTGGATAACATCGCCAGTGCCACCCTCCCATGCGTAGATATCGACGAGAGAGCGATGCTGATAGGCAGCATCGAGAAGGCGGAGCATATCGGAGAAATGAAGAGCCATTTTGAGTTTTGAGTTTTGAATTTTGAGTTTTGAATTGTCGCCGTTGGCGATTTTGAGTTTTGAATTTTGAATTTTGAGTTTTGAATTGTCGCCGTTGGCGATTTTGAATTTTGAGTTTTGAGTTGAGAATTCTTAATTCAACATTGAATAATTCCTAATCGGCGTAGCCGATAATTCAAAACTCAAAATTCAACATTCAGCATTACTCAAAAGTGTTGTCGAAAGTGTTGTCGAAGATACGGCCAGGGCGTAGGACGTCGACCACGTTGTGGTTGCGCTGCGCATACTGGTAGGTAAAGGTGAAGCGTGGCAGCTCATCAGCCTCGTTGGAATATTCCGACTTCGAGTCCGTGATAATCACCTCCTTGCCCACATTAGCCACACCCCCATTGAAGTTGACCACATGCACCGACTCCGAGCGGAACAGCTCGTCGGCCCAGTTGGCCATAGCAAACGAGAGGATGCCCGTGTCAGCCTTGAAAGAGCGAGTCTCCTGAATATTGTAGTTGCGGCAAAACTTGCCGATATATCCACTATCGCGCTTGTACGACGGTGCCACCGTGTGTGTGCCGGTACAGTAGAGTAGTTCCTCGACTCCGAAACTGTTGTCAAAAACCAGGACGGGAGCGCAGTCGGGATCGTCTAAATCGATAGCGAACCGGAACTGTCGCTTACCCGCCTGGACAAACAAACACGATAAACTACAACTACTACTGGCAAATTGTTTGGGCGACACATCAAGTGTCGTATATATGGAGTTGCCTGCTACAGGCTTCAGGTTGAAGACACGCTTAGTGCCGTCGCAATACTCAGCCGTAGCCGTTGCGCTCTCCGTGCCAATATAATGGAGATATTCCAGACGGTTGAGAGCAGTAGTCTTGCTCTCAAGCAGCGTGAGAAATCGCGTAGACGCAAACGACGCGGCAGTAGTGCCGATGTCGGCAGAGCAATAGATGATGTCGGCAGAGAGCGACTTGGAGCTGATGGCAGCCTCGCTCCCCTCGGCCTGCTCCACCACCTTGATGACGAGCGACACCTTGAGAGAGCGTCGCGCATAAGGAGAGACAAGTCGGTCGAGTTCGGCTATGCACACCTTACCCCCTGTGGGGTAAAGATGCTCGGAGAAGATAGTGCTGCCATCGACCGCCATGGTGACAGCAGCACGGTATCCACCGATAGAGAACTCCACATCGGGGATGCCCGACGAGAAGTAAGTGCCAGATATTGACTGAAGAAATGTAATCATTGCTAAAGCTGAAATAATATGCAGCAAAAGTAATGAGAGAAGAGTGAAAATAAGAATACAAAACCCTGATACTCCAAGAGTACCAGGGTTAGAAAGAAAAGCGGCACCCCGAAGGATGCCACTGTGGTTGGTATTATTCGATGAATCGCATGTCGCGCCATATTTCACACCGTAGAGTGCCATCGGCAACAGTCTTGAGTCGATAGCCATGGTAGCGTAGATAGACAACAATGACTTGCATGTTGACCTGATGAATAGGCAGAAGCTCCTCATATATGTCGTCGGTGGTCTTATACTCCGGGGTGAAAGCATCGCCAGTAAGCTTGGCTATGGCAGGTTCAGGCGAACGGCTTGCAAAGTAAGCGTCGAGCACTTCAAATTCAAAGCCTTCGAGAGGATTGGGCTGCTGTGCCTAATTTTCCTGGTTTTCTTCTTCCATCATAATGTATCAAATATGTTTTCAAGTTGTTTACTAAGTTCATTAAGATTGCGCATCAAGTCAAGCACATCCCTCATTTCTGCGGGGTTGTCCATCTCGGCAGTCTCAGCCAGCAGGTGGCTTATAGTGTCGTGGATAAGCTGAATCTTGACTTCGAGGTTGTCCTTGTCGGTAAGTACTCCTATAGGGTTAGTGTTGTCGCTCATTGCTCACCTCCTTCCTCTGCTAAACGTTCCTCACTCTTAAGCCAGTTGTCCTTGTCCTCTTGGTTAAGTCGATAGACGTTGTAACCCGCGAGGGCTACACAAATGGCAGCAGCCAATAAGGAGTGTGTTGCTGCAGCTGCTCCGAGCACCATGGCGACGAAAGCCAGGTGTACTCTGAGCACCTCGCGTCGGGTGACGCAGAAACCGCTCATGTGGGTAAATAACTCGCTCTTAGCGTTGAGCCATGCCTTAATGTCGGCGATGCTAATGGTCAACGGACGCAAATGAGCTGTGCGCTGAATTGATGCAGTTGTTTGCATATACACTTTAGTTCTAGCCTTATGCCCGATTCCGTCGGGTACGGTTGACGATAAGGTACGAAAAAAGCGGCTCGCACTTCCTCGTCTGCTAGAACTAAAGTGCTTCTCCACCACAAAGGGCAATAAAAACACGTGGAAGGCGAACCGCCGTATTCTGTCTTGGCATATCCACACAAGTGTGGAATGCTCCACATGAACAAAGGGCGATTCCCTCGGCTCAATGCGGAAAGGTACGGGCAAAAAAATAAGCCCACAACCTTAATAAATATTTTGGTCGGGCTTGAACATATATCCTCGCCCTTTGTTCATGTGGAATGCTCCACACTTTAATTCTAGCGATGGCAAAGGTATGGAATAAGTTTGAAACGTGCAAGTATTTTGCGGAAAATTTTCAAAAAAAGTTTTGTCAAGGAATGAAAAGGAATGAAAAGGAATGATTCAAGGAATTTTCAAGGAATAAAAAAGCCCTCGATGCATCACGCACCGAGGACTCAACGAGTTCTTTATATAAATGATTGCTGCGAATTAGAAACTTGCAGCGGTCAATTCTTTAGTAATGTTGCCGATACACTCAGCAAGTCGGTTGTAAGTTTTCTCACCAGCATTCTTCAACCCACTCGTATATTGTCTCATAAGCGATGGATTGATGCCGGCACGCTTGGCGATGTCGGTAACATTGAGAAAGGAGAAGTAGTTGAAGAACGAAACGAGGTCGAAAGTGTATGTGAACTCCACGTCTTCAAACACCTCACCGTTCTCTTCGGCATCAGCTTTAGCCTCTTTGTAACACTCAAGCAAATCTCTCTTTGCGTCAGCCACAGTCTCACCGCAGCCCGAAAGCATAGTGTTGCCGTTTATCTCCTCGGCTGTGCGACACCAGAAATAGCCGTCGCTTGCCTTCTCCACAACAATAGTTATTACTCTCATATCTTATATTTTGTTAGATTCGATGAAAAACGAGCCCCAAAACACTCAGACCATTATAAGAAAAGGAGAAGAAAAGGGGCCGGCCGTAATACCGACCCCTAATTTCAAGCCGACAAGTTTTTGAGAATACTGTTAGCAGTTCCCTTAGGAACTTCTCCCGGATGTCTCGGAACCCAGTCTGTTTTACCAGTCATTGGATTTTTCCACTTGTCGTGACCACTCCCAGATTTGACGAAGAAGCATCCAGCTTCTTTCAGTCTTCTTTCTAATTCTGATCTTTTCATTGTTTTAAAGAACTCGTTTGTCTTATTGACAATGCAAAGGTAACAAAAAAGTTATAAATTACAAAATATTTATATAACTTTTTTGTTACTATAATAAAAAAGCCCCGAAGCCGAAGCCCCGAGGCAGGTGTCTGTGATAAAAAACTATCGCTATAAAGCAATGCTCATGGAGCTTAGCTTGTTCGACATATCATTGAGTGCGAAGCGCAGGGTCTTCAGTTCCTCATCAGAAAACTTCGACGGCTTGCCGTTCACCACATTGCCGTTAAGCTTATGGGCAAGCCATGAGCGCGACTTCTTGAAATAAGTCTTGGCTATGTAAGCCATCGACACCATGTCGGTAATCTCGCCAAGACGCTCAGCCATGCGCATCTCCTGCACATCCTCGGCAGTCGTCTTAATAAGACCCTCTAAAGCTTCAGTGAAAGCCTGCTCATTCTCACTCCTTAAAGCGTTCATCTCAGCTGCAACAGCTGCACGCTCTTCGTCGGTCGTTGCCAAGCGATTGCGCTCAGCAAGAGCCTTAATCTTATCCTTATAATCTGTCATAATAATATATCTTGTTAGAATTGTTTTTAGAAAAACTCCCCCTCCCATGGAAGGGAGAGGAGTCTTTTTTAGTCATTCTTGATGTCATTCTCAAGTTGGTCGATTTCTTTTTGCGCTACCTTTCTGAATGTACTGGGGAACTTGTTCCAATACTCAAGATAGAAAAGCAAATCATCCTCTTTGTCCTTAAGTTCCTTCGATTTTCTCTTTTTACTCATAGGCGATATGTTTTTTATCACAATGCAAAGGTAATAAACTTTTGTTGAATACACAAGAAAAAGAACAATTATTTTCAACAAAAGTTTAAAATATATTGTCGTAGCAAAAAAAATCGCACAACACCAAAGAAAAAAGTAGATTGTTTTGCCCGGAAATTAGATTTCTTCACCCGAAAATGAGCCGCTCAATCTACTTTTTGCTGTAACGCCACAAAAAACCCCCGATGCTTTCGCACCGAGGGCAAGTGTCAAAAAAATAAGTTATTACAACTTGTCAGCCGTCATTCTCAGACGGTTTGCTATATCCACGAGCGCACCCTTGAGACGCTCGCGGTCGATGTCGCTGAAGTCGTCGGGCTTGCCGTTATTGCGTCCGCTGAACTTATGATAAAGCCAGCTGCGCGATTTACCGAAATAGTTTTGTGCAAGATAAGCCCAATTAATGTCCTCATACACATCATTGAGCACCTGGCGCACTGTTGTCTGCTGATTTACGATTGCATATTCCATAATTATATCTTTTTTATGCCCTCCCCCGAAAGGGAGGGCTTTAGGTTATTCATTCTCCATAAGCTCGTAGACTAAATCCATAATGTAGATTTCAAGTTCTCGTGCTCCGTTCGGGTAGGCTTTTCTGTAATTTCTGATAGCCTCAATCAGTTCTTTTTCTTTTTCTGTGTACTTCATAACTTAATTTTTTTGACAATGCAAAGGTAATCATCTTTTGGTTATTACGCAAGTTTTTTAACATAAAAAATCACCAAAAGATTATTATTTAACAATTAAAAAAGCCCCGAGGCAGAAGCCCCAGGGCAGGTGTCAAAAAAATAAGTTAAGTGCGCCGAAAGCTCTAACGGCGACTTGGTGTTCAATCAAACGGCGCATTTATAGCCGGAGCTTTTATATTGTCTGCTGCATGACGTATGCGGTCGGCGAGGTCGTTGAGGGCACAATACAGTTTGTCTGCCTCTTCGGGAGTAAAACCACCTACGCCACCATTGCCGTCTATGCCATACATCTTCTGCTGAAACCACGAAACCGACTTGTCGAAGTAAGTGCGTGAGATCTCGCGCCATGACACAGCAAGGTAAATGTCGCGCATACGCTTCTTCATGTCGGTTATCTTCTCTTGCTTCTGTCTTGCTACTACTTCCATAATGATTATCTTTTTATATTGTTTATCTAAAGGCTCTCCCCGAAGGGAGAACCGTTGTTAATCTTTAATCCTTAGGCATGTCTGTCAACCTCTGGAACAAGTCCTCCGCATAGTCGAGCAGGTCAGGATAACCATTAGGATAACTGTTGCAATAATTGCGGATTGCCTTGATTAGCTCCTCCTCTTCGGGAGTCACATTCATTTTGATTGTCTCTTGTTTCTTCATATACAATGCTTTATTAATTGAACAATGCAAAGGTACTAATTATTTAAATAGTACACAAATAATTTACTAACAATTTAATTAGTAATAAAAAAAATAACAAAAAAAATGGCTGGGAACTTCACAGTCGCCAGCCTAATAGCATAGAGTAAAACTTTTAAATAGAAATCAAAAAAATACCTGCTTGAAAATTGCAATTACTAATACTCTACAAAGATACAAAAAAAAATGCTGAAAAACAGCATAATAGGAAAGCCAAAATCCATAAGGATTTTACCAAAACAGGGGCGGGCTGGGCGGGACATCAAACAACCACCATTTTGTTGACGTCAACAAAATGGTACCAAAAAATCCCGACCTAAAAATTAGGTCGGGCAAAATCATTAAAGTTGTCCCTCCTCGTTGAAACTGTAATAACCATTGTTAGTAATAATAACATGGTCAACGAGAAAAATTCTCATAGTCTCGCATGCCTGTTTAACCTTCAACGTTAATCTTTTATCGTCCATGCTTGGATTTAGTTGTCCGCTTGGGTGGTTGTGTACGAGAGTAATAACAGTAGCATTACACAGGAGAGCTTCACGAAGAATAACCCTAACGTCGACGGCTGTTTCAGTTAGTCCCCCACTCGACAATTTCACGGCTTTGATGAGATTAAAACGGTTATTCATCAAAAGGGCGTGCGCTTCCTCATGGTCCGCATTGCCAATAATAGGGCGAAAATACCGCCAAACTTTCTCTGCACCCCCATAGTTTTCCACCGCTTTAGCCTTCTCACACTCCAACCGTCTTGCAACCTCGAAGACCGCTTTAAGTGCCATTGCCTTAGTAGGGTCAACACCTTGCACCCCTTCAAGTTCATCGATGCGCAAATCTCGAAGACCACTAAGAGAACCACCGCACATATTTACAAGTTGCCTTGCCTGCCTTATTGCTATACGTGGGTCTTTGCCTTGCCCTATGATGAGCGAAAGGAGTTCCACAACATCAAGCGATTGCAGACCGTTGTTAACTGCTTTAAACTCGGGACGTTCCTCACATACCAATTGAGAGAAGTCCGCACATTCATTATATTTCATTGTCATAATTATCAGAATAAGGGTTAATAGTACGTGCAAGAAACATTGCTCCAATAACATTTGCGCCAACACTTTGCAGTTCATCGGCAAACCATTTTGCCGTTTGTCCCGTTGTTAATAGGTCGTCGAATAGAATCACGGTCTTACCTGCAAAGAAATCGGGGTCAGCACTCACCGAATAGCCAAAAGACTCGCTAACAATATGATTAACATTGGTGTGTTTAGCTTCACGGATGCCAAAGATATTCACGTGCTTAGTGCCATTCTGAATACCCGTGCGCTCACTAACCTCAGCCGCAAATCTTCTAAACCTACGGATATATTTTGCATTGGTAGAAGATGCCACACAACACAAGACATAATCTTCACAACTTGCGCCATACCATTTTGTAAGCTTATTAGAAACAATGTCTATAGCATGGTCAGTTGCAAACCGCTCACCGTCCTTAAAGGCATAGACATATTTACGCACATTGATTAAATTATCGTTGTCAGTTGCAAACCGTTTTGGCAGATAACTGTAGAAATTAGAAGTTTTCATATTACTCAAGTTTTAAGTTATTGAATATTCTCCGAGGCGAGAAAGGAGCTTTTTACACCTCCCATCTGTAGCCCGTTTGAGAGTTTTTTTTTATTCACGTCGGGTCGAATTTCGCTTTTTACGCCGCATCAAAACGACGAAAGCAAGGCTAAAAGACAAGAAAAAGAGGCAGAAATTTCACGGAAAACCGAGTTTTTCAAAGGAAGCCGTAGGAAAGAAAAACTCGGAAGGCTGCCGTTAAATTTCTGTCGCTTTAGCTTGCGGTTCTTGACTGACAGCCGTTCGTCGTACCTTCGCGAAGTAAAAACGATATTTCATTCTACCCGATGTACCTTATTCAATTAAAAAAGCTCTCAATCGGATAAGCGGAAGATGATAAAAAAATCCATTCTCCCATGGAGAATACCACCCGATAGCTCGCTATCGGCAGCGCTTTTGCTTCTTTTCCGCAATGAAAAGAAGTCACTAAATCAAAAAATGTCGCGTTTTCGCGTACCTATTCCATACCTGCAAAATTTATCCACCTTATTTTCAATGAGTTATGTGGATAAATTTTGCAGGGTGGGAGAGTTTCACTCTCTCCACCACTACACCGCCCTGCTTTGGATTGGCAATTGCCTCCCCTCGTCCGTGCGGAATATGCAGAGCGATGTGAACAAGTATGTGATTTCGGCTTGCGGTCGAGCGAGCTTGTGTAGAAAAAAGCAGCTTGGCAATTGCCAAACAAAAAAGCCACCTACGCATCACGCGCAAGTGGCACAAATTCAAAAAAAATGAGTAAAACAAAAACTAACCATAAAAACCTATCCATAAGTGTTAGCGGTGCCGCCAGAACCTTGGAACACGGGCTTGGTCTCAGCACCTATGCAGAGCACGTCGAAAGCATCAGAGCCATCGGTACGCGCTTCGAGCTTGTCCTCCTCAGTCTCGGCGAGCTTCTCACCTCGCTTATCCTTCTTGCCATTGTAGACACCTGCAGAAGTGATAGAGATGAAGAGGTCTGGATTGTTGTCGCGGTTGATGAACACCTGCAGGCGCGCACGTCCACGGAACATATTATTGATAAGAGCATTCTTCTCGATGTGGTTCATCGGGTTGCCCAGGTACACGTCGCGCACAGCCCAGCCCATGGAGCGCAGCGACTTGACAACCTCCTTGTGTGGGTCGTTGTAGTGCAAGCCCCAGTTAGTGCCAACCATGGTGGAATCGTAGTAGAATATTACCTGATGGCGACGATGGAAGTGATAGTAAGCATTAAAGTCCTCAAGCAGCTCAGGAATCTTGCGCTCGTACTTGACGAAGAACGACTTGAGAATGCGGAGTTTGGAGCCTTGCACCTGCCCCACCACAAGCCAGTTGATGAGGTTGTTGGAGTCGAAGGCTATGAGCAGAGGAGCACGTTCGTCGCGGTCGGCATCCATTCGGCAGTCGTTCGGGATGACTCCACCCTCAGCCTTGGCGAGATTGTGGAGATTAAGCACAGACTCATTAGGAGCCGTATAGAGATTGACATCCTCACGCATACCACCATAGAATCCATCGGCTGCGATGCCTATGCGCTGGCACATGATGGAGGTGGCGAAGGTGAGCGGAGGGAGGTCGCGCTTTGCACGTCGGATGAACTCCTCGCCGAGAAGAGCAAGATTCTCGATAGACGAATACTCCTTGTAGAGGAGACAATGGGAGCGGAAGAAATTAAGCTGGCGGTTAAGCTCATCAAGACGCTTGCTTATAGCCTCATGCAGCTCAGGGCGTTTGGTCAGCTTGGCACGCAGTCGCCACATCTGATAGATAATACCCTCGATGACCTTGACAAGTTCAGGATCCTGCTTGTCCTTGTAGGAGAGGAACCATGAACCCTTCTTAGTGACCGGCATATCCGACGTGATAGTCATGCCATGATGCAGAGGAAAGTGTCGGAAGTACATCTCATTACCACGATTAGCTTGGAACGTCTCATCCTTGAGCTGCTCGAAGTCGATGAACTTTGCCTCGTCGATGATGAGGTAGTCAAGCGACATTGAGTTAGAGGTGCCCGAGCGGTCCTGCGAGATAATGTTGCAGACAGAGCCGTTGTAGAAGCTGATGGTGTTCTCCCAGTTGGCAGGTGTGAAGATAGGCGACTTCCAATGCAACTTCTTCCATGGTCGGCGACCAACAACATAATGCAGGTCGCGCTTGAACCCCCAGCGCTCAAGATGAATGAGCATTGATGGAAGGATATTGGTGAGACAACGCTTGACAGAAGGAGCAACAAAACCACCCATCGAGCCAGGCATACCCTGGAAACACGACTGCAAGCGTCGTGCTTGAATAGCACCCTTGCCGATACCACGACCTGCCACAATAACCTCGTCGCGAGTGTTCATGGCAAGGGAGTAGTACTGTGCATCGTTGAAGTATTGTCGGTTGGGTTCTGTGTTATCAATCATCTTCATCGGGTTTAGGTTCATCCTTAATCTCCTCAAAGTCAGCGTCCTGCACCATAGTATTGGAGTAGCGCTTGTAGAGAGCACGAATCTTGCCACGAAGGTCAGGGATGCGCTCTATACCGAGAACTGTAGGATCGTCGGTCGGCTCGAAGTTCTGCGGCACAATCTTGTCGAATTCAAGGTCAGGTTCATCATCCTTGTCTGTGCGATTGTTCGCAACAAGCACCTTGGAGAGAGCAGCCACGGCCCGCCACTCGCCAGCCTTACGAGCTGCAGCAATGTCCTGCTCGATGGACTTGTTAATCTTCCACCTCATGAACTCCTTGGTGGTCTGCTGCATGTTGCCGAGCAAAACCTTGGTTAGATTCAGATCCTCGTAGGCAAGAGAGCGCGAAGCCTTGAACATATTCATGTCGTACTGCACAAGGTCGTTGTCGCTCTTCGAGGGGAACTGCAGCCAATACGCATATAGCCCACGAATGCGATGCAGCCTATTGAGGACCGAATCGGAGACACGCAGGTCGCGAAGCTCAGAGTCGTCGAGAGTGACGTAGCGCGAGTATTCATCGAGGTTGACGGGAAGAGGCATGTGGAATGTTGAATTTTGAGTTTTGAATTTTGAATTGTCGGCGGAGCCGATTTTGAATTTTGAATTTTGAGTTTTGAATTTTGAATTGAAAAATTATCCATGCGCCATAGGCGCACAACTCCACATTCAACATTCAACACTCAACATTCTTAACTGACAGCAGATTGGGCGACGGAGAGGAGACGCTGGCACTCCTGAACAGCATACGGAGAGCCGGCCAGAGCTGTGTCGTGGAGAGTGCGGCGAAGCTCAAGGGCTGTAGCAGAAACACCTTTGAGGTAGGCAGTACGGGCAGGATGACCGACAGTATTAATATCGTCGGACAGCTGACGCTCATCAATACCCAAAAGGGCGGATATCTCCGGAGGAGTCATCATCTCCTTGGCATGAGCCTCTATCTCGGAGAGTAAGTCGGTTGAATAATCCATTGAGTTCCAAAGATTGATCGACGATGCCTCTGAGACCGGCAAGAAGCGAGTAATAGGCTTGAGAGTCGGTGGTGAGCATGGTACACTCAGCACGGTCGCCATAAGTCTGATTTTGCGAGCTGATGACCGACACAGTAAAGTCGTCGGTCTTGACGAGGACAATCTTGGAATGATTCTGTGCCAAGTGCACATGATCGAAACAACTCTGCATAAGCCTATAAAGCTGCACCGTCTTGCGTGCCGCCTTGAGGTCGGCCACCAGAGTAGCATGTGCTATAAGGTTGCGACGGCGCAGGCGCAAGAAGCCCGAGAGGAAAGCGTCGGAAGTAGAGAAAGTAGACACATATACGTCGGCACGCCCAGTCTGCCGCAGAATCCAACCGAGCAAACCGAGCGTGTGTAGCCCAGTACCGAGATGATACTGGGTAGAAGCATCACTCAGCGGAAGGAAGGGACAGACCTGCCTCATTGAGTTTAGCCTTGATATCATCGCCGATAGGAGCAGCATTGTCGATAAGCAGATTAACGCGCTGCTGCACCTTGGCGAGCAAATTATTGTAATCATCGAGAGCCTTAGTGGCATCGTCAGAAGAAAGCGAAGAGCGTCGAAGCTCCACAAGACGGTCGGCATACTTGGTAATGTAAGAGCGCGCGTTGGCAATGTCCTTGGCAATGTCAACGGGCGATGGAGCCGCGCCATCAGCGGCAACCTCCGAGTCGGAAGGAGCCACAAAGTTGTCGTAGCGTTCGAGTTCACGCTTGTAGGAGTACCAAGTATCCTTAAGCTGCTGCAGATACTCATAGCGGTCGCAGGGCTGAGTAAGAGGCAGCAGAGTATTGTAGAGCCGCTTGATGTTGCGCCATCGCTCCTTGTTCTGCTGCCAGATGTTGCGCACATCGTCAGGCAGTTTGTCGTGGTCGGGACGGATGCCCGACGCTGCAGGAAGGAACACAGACTCAGCCACCACAGCAGCCTCGCCCGACTCTTCACCATGCTCAGCGACATAAGCATCCTCCTCAAGAACAGCCACCCGCACCTCCGGGACAATCTCGGCATCGAGAGCCTTGACATCCTGTAGAGTCATGCGCTGTAGCCGCATGGGAAGAAACTTGTTAAGCTCGTAGCGCACCTTAGACTCATACTTAAGCGGTCGGCGCACAACAGTCTGATACATAGCCATATTGCGGTTGAGACGAAGCATGAGTTCAGCACCACGAAGAACAGAAGCAGAGTCGTGGTTGTCGACAGCGAGCCACGCCTGCATATCCTTGGTCAGTTGATCATCAATCATAACTAAAAAAAAGAAAAAGGCGGTCTACACAATCGCCATTGAGAGACCGCCCAGACAGAAACTTTAGAAAATTCCAAAACCTATGAGAAGCTAAGCAGCGACAGCAGGCAGACCAGTCTCACCCGAGAAGTCGCCGTCGGCAGTTTCGATTTTGCCCGGATAGAACGGAGCCGGGAACTCATCGTCGACCACCACCTGAATAGTTGTGGAGTTGGTGTCGGTAGCCGCCTTGCCAGTACTCTGCGACAGAGACAGCTCCGGAGTGAAAGCCTCGGAGCCGAGCATACGCGCCTTGCCATTGCGCTGGATGAAGAGATAGACCATCTCATCGTTGTTAGCCTGCGCGATATATCCAGTAATCTCCTCCTCAGTACCAGGAGCAACAGCAGTTCCAGTACACTTGAAAGTCTTAGAGCCATAAGTACCCTGCGACTCCACGCTCAGCTCAGACTCATTAGGAATAAGCGCGATGACGTGCCACTTCTTGTCAGACGCAAGAGTGAAGTCGCCCGTATACTTAGCCACCGAAGCCAGATCCTTGGGAGCATTGCCGCCGATAGTCGGCCACTTGACGATATCTCGCTTGGAGATGCCGTAGAGTTTGCCACGCACACCAGGCAGAGACTTCTGGCCAGGGCAGAAATTCACATCTGCATAAATAGATTCAGCACCAGTACATTTAGTCATACAATATTGAATTTAAACGGTAAAACCTTATCCCTTCTTACGCCAGTAGCGCAGCACCTCAGGCGAAACCGACTCGAACTGAGTGCCGAAGAAGTAGTTCATAATAAAGTCCACATCATAGTGGTTCTTGAGAGACTTCTCGACAAGGAACTGCTCGTCGTCGCCCTTCTGGTTGAAGAGTAGATAAGCATTATTCTTAGGAGTGAGAAGCAGGAAGTCGTCGGGCACACACGGCAGCGGAACAAATTCCACATTGCTTGCGCCATCGAGCGACTTCTTGTCATAAGCCTGATTATAGGGCAGCGAACCGTGGTTGGTCTGGTAAGACTCAGTATAGAAGTGATAAGCCTGGTCGCTAAGGAAGAGCTTCAGCTGCTGCGAGCGAAGCTTGGCAGCAGCGGCAGGATTGCCCACCTGATTCCAGTAGAAGTCCTTGATAAGATCCTCGGCGTTGTCGGCAGTAATAGACTCAGCACCCTCGACAAGGTTGCCAAGGTCAGCAGAGATGAGCACCTTGGCCTGATGATTAGTGCCAGCGGCATCATTATCAAGAATAGTCTTGAAGCCATTGAACCACTTGGCAGTCTTGGAAGTGTCAGTAGCTTCGTGCTTAGCTGTGAACGAATTCATAAACATATTCTCGCCAATCTTCTTGACGAGATAAGCACACACCTGATTGACGATTGGAACATTCTTGAGTCCATCACCCTTGGTAACATTGCTACCCCAGATAGACTGGTAGATAGCGTTCGGGTCGATACCCTGCACGATGTTGCCGAAGAAAGTCTCGAAGACACGCGGATCGACAGTAACAGCAGCATCCTCGAACTTAGACTTAGAATAGTTGCCAATCTCGGCGTTAGCCGCCATCTGGCTGACAGTCTCACGATAGCGGATGCCCGTGCGCACATTAGTGTGCTTAGCAAGAGCCTCCATAGCCAGGAACGGCATGATGATGAAGTCCTGACGGAAGGTCTGGAAGGTCTTAGACAGCTCCTCAGCCCCAAAAGTTACATTACCTACTTGAATAGAAGCCATAGATTACACATCTTTAACAAGGTTAAACACATCCTGCGCGGTGTAAGCCACCTTACCGCTGTCAGGCTCATTGGTCGTGGAGTCACCCGCCGAACCCTTGAGGGCTGCAATCTGCTCATCACGCTGCTTGACATCGTTCTGAGCCTGGGTGAGCTGATCCTTGACACGTTTGAGGGCAGCACCTGCCTCGTTGACAGCCTTGGAGTTTTCCTCCACCTGCTTCTTGAGCGAGTGAAGCTCATCATCGATAAGCTTCATCTGCTCCTGAGTAAGAGTGACATTGCCCTCGTCGTTGGTGGCGAAACCTTCAGCGACGTTGAGCAATGCCATGACAGAATTGAAAACTTTAATCATTTTACTATTATTGACGTTAGTTGCGTGTTGGTTACGGAAGAGGTTCTTGAGTCCCTCACACGTCTTCTTGAGAAAACTCTGAGTTGGATTGCCATCCCCGTCAACCACAGCAGCCACCCTCCCGGCGGCATCCTCAGCGGTCTGTGGTTGCGGGAGTGGCGGTATACCTGCCCCCTTGATATTAACAGAGTCGTATGAATTAACGAAATTGCCAATGAATTCAGCCGAAGCCTTCTCAGCCACCTCATCTTGTCGAATCGAGTCGACAAGACCAAAATCGAGAGCCTGTTGAGCAGTAAGCCAGTTGGCTTTCTTCATTTGCTTGAGACACTCATCGATAGGTTTGCCCGACTTGTCGGCATACATCGAGGCGAGCACGTCGTCGAACGTCTTGAGTGAGTCACGCTGCGCTTGCAGCTCATGGATATACGCGTCAAGTTGCTCCTTGTTTGACTGCTCATACTTGTCGATGAGTGTCGACACATTATGAATAAGAACGAAGGAACCCTTGACAATGTCGATAGACTTGCAGCCGAGCATTGCGATAGTCGAGATAGACGCATTCATGCCGAAAGCGTGGGCATGGACATTGCCATGATCCTTGAAAGCCTGGTGCATCTCAAGGCCATCTTTGACGAAGCCACCGAGCGAACAGAATCCGACATGAACCTCCTTGCCCTTGTTATTGTTGAGCACGTAGCGCACATAGTCAGCCGAGCAACCACTCCACCAACTGCCGATAGTGCCAGAAATTACGAGATTATATTCCATAGCTATGAATTTTCGGCAAAGATAGAGTCAAGATAGAGAGAATGAAAATACTGGGTTAGCCGAAATAAGCCCTATAATGAGCTATTTGACGGCCATCAGCCATACACATTCTTGATAATATAAGGTGGAAGATGACCAGACGTGAATGTCACATTAACCTCGGTGAGCTGATTATCGGTAATAGCCTCTGGACAATTCTCAGTGACAACAATCTGGGTATAGGGACGGCCATTGATGCCCACCAGGTACTGCCTATCATCGGTAAGAGTAACCCGGAAGACCATGTGACGGGAGCGGATGAAACTGGGATAGTCGGGCGTGAGCAGCTTGAGAGTTGTAGTTACAATAGAATTATTGTCCTCAAACTTGCTCGATGAGACGAGAGTAGGATGATTGCGGACACAGATAGGAGTCCAAACGACAGACGACGGGATGTAGACCTTGCGTGAGCCTCGATGCTCCAAGGCCTTGATGTCGGTAGTATAAGCATACTCGACAGACTTGACAATTCTGATTGATTTCATAGGGTGAACGGTATTGAACGCACGTGAACAAAAACAGCCATCTTGTCCGTGCGAATTATAGAAATATTAACACAAATCACTTACCATGGTCACGCGATGAGCGCCGCATGTCGATGCCCGACTTGAGATAAGAGTTGCGCATACGCTGGAAACGCATCTTGACAGTATCCTCATAATCGATGCTGATGCCATTGTTCTGGCACCATGCCCGGACTGCCTTCAGCAGCGGGCAATGAAGAGCCTCGTAGCCATTAAGGTCGTGCCACAGCTGTAGCCGGAACGTGTCCTCGATGCAATCAGCCACGGCAGCACGCGCATGAGAACCAAGATAGTTGTAGGTGACGACCGGCTTCTGCTTGGAGTCGGGAATGCAGACAGCCACCTCGCCAGGCTGACATGCCACTGGCACAGCAGCAGGCTGACGAGTGAGAAAGCGACGGATGCAAGCATTCTCGGCACTCTGGTCCGGGAAGCGGACTGGAGAGCCGTAGTGGAAGTTGAGCCATTGCGCGATGAAGGGCTTAAGTTTGATGTATACAACAAAGTCTGACACAAAAATATATTTAAGTTATTAGTGGTTGAAATCTCTTGCAAAATTAGGAAAAATAGAACAAATATCCTTGTTTATAAGGATAAAATCCGCTGTAATTGAGACGTTTTACCATGTAACTTCTGACTCTCCGCTGAGTATCTTCTGATTTTGTCAGAAAAGTTTGTGACAGAGTGAAAGTTTGTGACAACGCTGTAACTAACTGAATATCAAATGTTGCAAAATAAAGTCGGGGTATATCACAAGTTTGTGACAGAGACTGAAGTTTGTGACACACCAAGTCCGCAAAATTGCTGTCACAAAAATTGTAACTTTGTGACAACTTTGTGATGCAAGTTTGTGACAGTTTGTGACAAGCCGAAACCCCTTTATTTACTATGTTTTTAGACCTTTTTGGAACATCTTATACAAAATCACAAAGTTTTAATACAAAATAAGAGAGGGGTGTCGGGGAGTGGCAGAGAGCCCCGTCGGGAGTCTCTGAAAAATGCCTGTGGAAAAATGGAACACCCGGTTACAGGTTGTTGGAATATGGAACAACGAAAAAAGCGGACCGCACAGGCAAAAAATACCTGGCAGTCCGCCACCCTATTGAAGATTAAAGCGAAATGAAAAAAGAGAGGTCAGAAAGGTCTGTTGTCCTCATCAGCATCGAACGGCAGCTGCTGCTCCTTGGGAGGCTCTGTAGCCCCGTCGGTTGGCATAGAGCGCACATAGAGCATGTCCTTGGTCTTGCGCAGCTCAGGAGTAATCTGTACAGCCTTCTGGATGCGTCCGCTTGAATTACAGTACTCCGGCGGATTGATACAGTCAATCCATGGGCAGAGCTTGCAAAAAGCCTTGAGCTTCTTGGTGAAGGCTTGCATGGTGATATGCTTGACATTGGCGAACCGCTGATAATCGGTGAAGACATCGTCGCGTGGGATGAACTTGTCGAGGTTATCACCATCGACAGAGAAGTAGCCATTCGCCCAGTCCTCGAAGTTGACACCCATAGCCGCCTTCAGGCGTCGGCGCTCCATGTTAGACATAGGAGGCTGCGGTTTGATGCCAGAGTCCTTGACAGAGAGATAGAAGCGGCAGCACTGAATCCAGAAGTTAAGGTCAGCATTCCACTCCTCGTCGGAATAGTCGAAGGCATAGAGAGTTTTGCCGAAGTCGTCGCGAATTGTGCGAGTCTCGTGATAGTCATTATCCTCAGTCTTCTGATGATACCAATCGGAGAACACCATATACAATGATCGAGCCTCGGATGATGGATCAAAGTCCTGGGGCACATAGTTGGTGGTGAACGCCATCTTAGGCGACTCATCGAAGCTGATGGTGAAGGAGCGGTTGTTTTTAGGGTTGACATTCATGTCGGAGGTGATGTTGTCATAAAAGAGACCGAGATTGAGATAGCGGTCGCAATCATCGACAAGCAGCATGTCGGTGAACTGGCTCACCTGGTCGAAGACGTGAGGGTTGTCCATCAGTTTCGGGTTACGGCCAGAAAGTTTTACGGTCTTCATTAGGAACGACAGCACCTTGAAGAAGAACGATTTACCACTACGTCCATTACACTCATCCTCCTCGCCTATCTTATTATCCATGGCGAGTGGTGCCCAAGCTCGTACGGAGTCTTTGTAGCGGTGTAGCATATATCCGAACGTGAATATCTTGTTGATGAGATTACGCTTCTGCTCCTGGATCTCATAGGCAGTAAGACCGTCGCCATCGATACTGAAGGGATGAGCCTTGACATAATCCTCTGCCGACTTTCGGTCGTCCTTAAACCTGGTTTCTGTCTCTGCTCGCCAGTAAAGTCGAGACGTATTGATAAGATAACCGAAGAAATGGCTCTTGACATTCTTAATCTCTATATCGAGAGAGACCTGTCCATCTTCATCCTCAGACTGTGTAATCTCAAACATGTCATCCAATGCCTTGAACCGATGCGGAATGACATCCTCCTCCCACACGTAGTTATGCAAGTCGTCGGCACCAGGATCATACTCCTTGATACCTTTAGATTGTTCTGTAGAAGGCTTGCACACCTCAACCGTCTTGTTAGGAAAGAAGAAGTATTGAGAATTAGGAGTGAAGTTGGTGAAGTTAAGGTCTATCTCTTGAAGCGACTCAAGAGCAGCAGGAGACAGCTTCGTAGTGTTAAGCACCAGATTTAGGATGTTGCGATCCTCGAACCTATCAACCACCCATCGACGGATGAACTCACGAATATCCTTGACATTAACCCGTTTGACGATGTTGCCATCGAGTTTGACGAATTGGGTATTGGCCGAGTTCTCGTCGTGCAAGGCATAGAAGCCGTTGAGCTGAAGGAAATTGTATAGACAAGCCGTATCAATCTCAGTCTTAGGTTTACCCTCCTTGTTGAAGAACTGCACCCAGAACTTGGCAGGCATGGCAATTTTGAGCAAGTTGCGGAAGTCCTTGCGTTCGCTATGTATCTCAAGCCAGTCTCGCAAGTCCTTGCGAGGCTTGCCACGGTTGTCCTTGAAAGTCTGCAGCTTGTCGGGAAGCCAGGCTGTGTGAATGTCGATAAAGCGTAAGGCAAGCTCACGTCCCTTGCGTCGGCCAGTCTCATCGATGTCCGGAATGTTATACAGCACCTCGACATACTTCATAATCTCCTTGTACTCATCGACGGAGAGTTGGTAAGTCTCGGAGTTGAACCAAAGAGGAGGGAAGCCCATCGAGCGACAGCATAGAGAGTCACGCTCGCCAGAGCAGATGACAGCCTCAGGGAGTTTCTTAATCTTGTATGGTTTATCGTCGCCATGCTCAGCATTCCACAATTTCTCCTCCTCATCATTGTACTTCTTGTATGCCTTAATAAGTTCAGAGAGTCCATTGATATAAGACTTGGGTTTAGCACCAGCCGGAGTGTAAGAGAAGCGGTAGCCCTTGTCGCAGTTGAGAGGCTCATAGACCTTGAAGAACTTCTTCTCTGGCCGATTAGGAGTAGCCTCCTCAACGACACATTCACGCATGAATATGGGGTAGTTGTCGGTGGAGTACTTGATGGTTGTCTTACGGTCCTTGACATTGCTAATCCACTTGACCGAGTACCAATGCAGAGCCTCGGCATCAGCCTGAGTGACACGCGGGCCAAGGATCTTAAGTTCGTGCTCTGTTAACTTGTCATTAAGCTCCCAGTTGCGTGTGCCATCCTTCTCATCAGAGAGAGCCTCACGCTGTCGAATCTCCGGCCGGTTGAGAGAGCGGTTAAGTTCATCGCGCACACCATACTCTGCAGCTATCTGCAATATTGCTTCGCCGAAACGTGAGCTATCGTAGCCCTTCTCACGCATATAGAGGTCGATGGCGTTTTCACCACGGCCATCACCACCGAAGTCAGTAACCTGCCATATACTCCCATATTTATTAGAGTCGTATTGCCGTAGGCATGCCGACGGTGTGCGCTCGTTGCGAATTGCGAAGTGCTTGTTCTTATGACCTACACAAGCCTTAGCTTGTGGGAAGAGATCGAGAATGATATCCAAGCCGCCATTAGTATCGCTTAATATTTTTTCAACTGTTATCATTTCGCTTTATGTTTTGTTCTTCAGGGTGCAAAGTTATAGCGTGCCACGCTCACTGGGAAAACGCGGAGCGTGGCATGGAGTTGCAGAGTCACGTTGTCACGACTTTTTCTTCGCTCTACCTATCTTCGCTCCGATACTCTCCCAAGGAATACTCAGTGACGCACTAAATATGCCGAATGTTATTTCTCTAAGCTCAAGTGTTCCATCTTCACCGAATACTACCCATGAACGTTTACAGGATTCAAGCATATCGTCCCAACGATATGCCACACCATCAGACCACCAGATGTAGTCTCTGGGGTCGATAGGTTTATTCTCGAACGCTTCGCATTTACCATCAACAGCAAGCAGGCTGCCATCCTTATATTAAATAATGCGGAAATCTTCAGACAATAATCCCATCTCCTTCAGGTTGTCAGTATGCTTAATATACTCATCTATTGTTATCATAATCGCATTCTATATTTTTAAGATATTCTACATATTTTAGAAGTAAACTGCACCAACGGCCGTTAAGGCAGTGGCGCATGTGAGGACATGAGTCGCATTTCATAACTTCAGAGTGAAATCATTGAATATTCGCTTGCGGTAGCGACAGCGCTTATAAGACTCCGAAAAAACTTTTTTCTTAATTATCCAGCAGAAACTCACATCCTCAGTTCGCTCACAAGAGCCACAGAATTCGCAATAATCGAGTCTACAAACCTTATTATAGAATTGAACCCAATAATGCGAATCCAAGAATAAAGTTCTCAATAAAATTTTCCTCTGACCATATTTATTCAATTTATCGTCAACGCTGATTTCATATTGACGATGACACCTCTCTAAGAAGCTCTTGATCCAACTAAGAGTCATAGGACTGACGCAATATTGCCAATCCTCTCGACGCAGATATAAAGGCAACGTATTAAATATCATATTAGTAATTCTTAATTCTTAGTACCCTTATAATATCGCGACAATGCTTAACGCCACACTTCTCCTTGATTCGTCGCAGCTGCACCTTGACTGTCTGTGCGTTCTTACCAAGCTGCTCGGCAATCTTGGTAAAGGTAAGTCCTTCGAGGTATAGGTCAGCGACCTCGCGCTCACACTTGGAGAGCTTGATCATTGACTTAGGCTTGCATATAACGCCTTCGTGCTCACATAAGCCTCGCAGAGGACAGCGGACTTCTTCGAAGTGCAAGATATCATTATCTATATCCTGCGTGAGATAATCATGTTCGCCGAAGTTGCACCGGACGAAGCGATTAACCATCTTGTAATGGTCTCGCTTGTACATATTAGCAAGTGTGGCAAAGCACTCTGGGAACCGCTGCCTAATTACCTCATACAGCGGATCAATGATGTCGACGTTGAACTTAGTCAACCGTCGCGACTCTTGCCCAGGCTTCTTGTAGTAGAGGAAGCCGTCAGGCGTTGTGTAGAATTCTAATGTCTCCATACGCTCTCATTTTTAATTGCTTCGTGGCAGGCTATACGCTCCAACGTGTTAAGATTATACCCTGGGTAGCCTCTTAGCTTCTGCCGTATAGTACTACTCTTCATGTCGTACTTCTTAGTAAGGTAGTCGAGTAGCCCACCCTTCTCTTTTTTACTCAAACCAGCATAGTACTCCTGCAGGTTCAATGAATCAACTTTTTGCTCCATTCTCTTGTTTATGTCGGATTTAGTACCTAATTTTGTTGCAAAGATATAATATTTAACGATACAATCCTACTTTATTAGGATATTTTGTCTTTATAAGGTAGGACATTTAACTATAATTAAAAAAATGAGATACGAAAACAACACAATCAAAAGCGAAAGAGTTAAGGAACTCTTGAAGCAAGCAGGCATTAGCATCGGAGAATTTAGGCGAAGTCTCTGGGGACCAAAGAGTAATAATGCTATCACCTATTTTGACTCAAGACCAGACATTAAAGTATCAACACTAGTAAAGATGGCAGAGATAATAGGATGTTCGGTTGAAGACTTCCTAATCAAAACAGAGAGCAAGCCGGAATTTCCGACAATAATAGGACACTCAAATGTAGTGAATAGTAGCTATGTTAATACCGATGTAACGTCGCTACAGGCAGAAATTAAAGCTCTGAAGATGGTGATAGAAGAGAAGAATGAACGAATTGAAGACTTAAAAAAAGCTAACGAACACCTTAGTAGTAGTATTGATTTGGTCAAGCAATTCAGCCAAATTCAGAACCAAAAGGAATTAGATAAAAAGGAATGATTCCACGAGCATTAGAGCTCATAATATGAGAAAAGTCGCCGTCCTGCCTCCGCAACACTATAAATTTTAACTTTTATAATATTCTGGGCCGCTCGGCAAAGCCGAGCGGCCCAGAATATTGCAATGTCAGAGGATTCACTTAATTTAGTGTTGCTATAATAATCAAACAAAACCTCATCAGGCATGGCAAAAATATAAATAAAATCCGAGAAACTCACATCTTTTGGTGGTATATTTCCAATTATGGAGAAATTCGACGGCGACAGCCCATACTAAACATATACACAAGCAATGATGCATACATGATGGACTTCAAATTTGATTTTGGGTAGCCTAAAATCTTCGTTGTCTTTTGCGTATTGCCTCAAGTCGAATCATGGAGTAAGGGGATTTTGTATCTTGCGACTACACCATAAGGATTCTTTACGAAAACGAGTCGTTTTAGAGAGGTATCCGCAACCCCAGATATCAAAAATATTACAGGTTGCGGATTTTAGGTATCTAAGGAAATAAGTAAAAACAGGAAGGATGCTGCGGTTGGCTTAAATGCTATGATAATCAAACTTATGCTCGACTTGGGTACATTCAATTACCCCAACAATTACTATCTGTTCGGACCTAAATTCATGCCGAGTGAAGAATGGATTATAGCACGAAAATGGTTAAAGAAACATATAAAAGTCAAGTTTATGACGTAAAAAACAAGACTTTTATTAACTTTACATTCGTAAAAGGGAGAACACTGGTAATCAGTAACATTACAATTTTACATCCTTAAAACGGTACCAATTTCAGAGGTGACTTTAACAGTTGTTCTGTTCACATATTATAATGGTATGAACAAAAAGACACACCGGAGTAATATATTTGCAGTCGAAACGTTAACTATATAATGGTTGTATAATACAGCATCTTTGAACTGCATGTCCGCCCGACATTCGACTTCCAACAGGAACTGCTATGGAATGGTGAAGACCATGAAGTGCTCGAACCTCTTTGGCTTCGTAAGGAGATTGCAGGAAAAGTAAATAGAATGTGGAACAAGTATAAGGAAGATAAGTAATGAAGGACTTTGCAGCTATAGATTTTGAAACAGCCAACAACCAACGCAGTTCGGTGTGTTCTGTTGGCTTGGTGATTGTGCGTGGTGGAGAGATAGTGGACAAGTTCTACTCGCTCATCAAACCTGAGCCGGAATATTACAACTACTGGTGTAGCCAGGTGCATGGCCTGTGCGCCGCCGATACAGATGATGCTCCCATCTTCCCCGAGGTTTGGAAGCAGATAGAGCCGAAGATAGCCGGTCTCCCTCTCGTGGCCCATAACAAGGCGTTCGACGAGAGTTGCTTGAAAGCGGTCTTCCGCGTCTATCAGATGGACTATCCTGACTATGAGTTTTACTGCACTTGCGTCGCTTCGCGCCGAATCTGGCCACAAGGTAGCCACACCCTTGATGTTATTGCAACCCGCTGCGGCTATGAATTGTCAAATCACCATCATGCTCTGGCAGATAGGGTGTCCAGTTCGTTGTACCAAATTTAGCTCACTTTCCTAAGCGTTTTGGTTCGTTCTGTAACCCAGTTTT